>NZ_CP015118.1:1828027-2132698 GCF_002116905.1 Piscinibacter gummiphilus | reverse complement strand
CCGCACGCGCCTCAGCCCGATGTGGCTGGTGGCACTGGGCGCGGTGGCAGGGGCGGCGGGCTACGCCTGAGTGGCCGCCGGATCGGCTGCCAAGGCTTCATCGACCACGATGGGCAGGTCGGCCAGGTCGTGGCGCACTTCCGGCGTCATGCCATCGGGGATCTCGTCGAACGCCCCGTCGGAGAACCAGACCTCGGTGGTGCCACCCAGCCCCTGGCGCACGGTGACGCTGAGCAGCAGGGCCGGCGGGCCGTTGGGTCCGTCCATGGACACGGGCGTGCCGCCCTGGGACGACTCCAGCACGATCACGAGCTGGGGCAAGGCCTGTTCGCGTTCGGCCCCGGTGGGGGCCGTCTGTTGAAGGCGGGCGAGCACGGGCAGGCCATGGCGCAGGGCCGAGGCCTCGATGCGCGACACGGTCTCTTCCACGCTGTAGCGGCTGACCCGGGTGTGGGACGGACGCTCTTCCATGCCGACGGCACGGGTTCCACCGCTCAGGGCCGCAAGGATCATCGCCGCCCCGCCTGTCATCCAGAAGCGAAATGGATTCTTCATGAGATCTCCTTCGCGCAGAGGTACGGACCATACGGTGGCCGAGGAAGCCGATCAAGCGCTTCCTGTTTGCCGACTTGTAAAAGTTTGTTTCCTAGGGATCCGAGGTGCGCGTGCCTTTTTTTGTGGCACGCGGGCCCCCCCTCCTGCCGCACCGCAGCACCGGATTCGGGATGGCTCCAACCGACCCGGGCGCATGCCCTTGGTGCACGCAGGGACGCTGGGAATCGCGGCGCGGCGGAGGGGCTTCCGGTCAGCCCTGGCGGCGCTGGCGGACGGCCTCGTAGAGGCACACGCCGCTCGCCACGGAGACGTTCAGGCTCTCGACGGCGCCGGCCATCGGCAGGTGCACCAGCTCGTCGCAGGTCTTCGCCGTCAGCTGCCGCATGCCGGCGCCCTCGGCGCCCAGCACCAGCGCGACCGGGCCCGTGAGGTCGAGGTCGTAGAGGGACTGCGTCGCCTGGTCGGACGTGCCGATGATGCGGATGTCGCGCTCCTTCAGCTCGTTGAGCGTGCGTGCGAGGTTCGTGACCATGAAGTACGGCACCGTCTCGGCAGCGCCGCTGGCCACCTTCGCCACGGTGGCATTGACCCCCACGGCATGGTCCTTCGGCGTGATCACGGCCTGGGCGCCCGCGCCGTCGGCCACGCGCAGGCAGGCGCCGAGGTTGTGCGGGTCGGTGATGCCGTCCAGCACCAGCAGCAGCGGCACGCCCTCGACGGCGTCGAGGGTGTCGTCGAGCGAGTGGCTCATCGCGACGTGTTCCACCCGCGCCACGACGCCCTGGTGGCGGTGGGTGCCGCACAGCTTCTGCAGGCGGTCGTCGTCGCTGTCGACCAGGCGCACGCCGGCGTCACGCGCGCGGTCGAGGAACTGGCGCATGCGCTGGTCCCGGCGCGAGGCATCGAAATGGATTTCGGTGACGGACTTCGGCGCGGTCTTCAGCCGGACCGTCAGGGCGTGGAAGCCGAAGAGGATCTGTTTGCTCATCCCGGCATGGTAGCCGGGTGAGTCTCGGTCAGGCCATGACCTTGTCGACCACGGCCACCAGTTCGCTGTACTGGAAGGGTTTGGCGAGGTACGCATCGCACCCCGCGGCCAGGATGCGTTCGGCATCGCCCTTCATCGCGAGCGCCGTGAGCGCGACCACCTTGATGCCGGCCGTGGACGCGTCGCCCTTGAGCAGACGCGTCGCGGCGAGGCCATCGATGCCGGGCATCTGCACATCCATCAACACCACGTCGGGATGTTCGGCACGGGCCTGCACGAGGCCCGACTCGCCGTCGACCGCCGTGAACACGGTGTGCCCGGCCCGCTGCAGCAGCAGCTGCGCGAGCTTGAGGTTCTGCGGGTTGTCTTCCACCACGAGCAGTCTGGCCATCATGTCACTCCGTCACACGGCGCCGTTTCGCGAGGGCCCGGCGCACTTCCGCCAGGAGGCTCGCCGGCAGGAACTCCGCTTTCTCCAGCACCTGCTGCACCTGCCCGCCGAGGATCGATCGGTCCTCCGCGGTCAGCAGCTTGGCCGTCAGCACGATGATCGGGATGTCGGCCGTGGTCGGGTCGGCGCGCAGCGCCCGCACCACGTCGAAACCGGAGATCGTGGGCATCATCAGGTCGAGGATGATCAGCGCCGGCGCCTGCCCGCGGGCGAGGTCGAGCGCCTCCGCCCCGCCGTAGGCGCCCACCGGCTCGAAGCCCGAGGCCTCCAGGTGCTTGCTCACGAGCGTGACGGCCTTCGGGTCGTCGTCGACCACCAGCACCTTCGCACCGGTCCGCCCGTCACCGTTCAGGTCGATCGAGGCCACCGCGGCGATCAGTTCGTCGGGGTCGACCGGCTTCGTCAGCACCTGCGAGGCCCCGAGCGCGAACCCGCGCCGGCGTTCGTCGGTGACCGACACGATGACCACGGGGATGTTGCGGGCCTGCTCGATCTCCTTCATCTTCAGCAGCATGTCCCAGCCGTCTATGCCCGGCAGGATGATGTCGAGCACGATCACCGACGGCGTCAGCTGTCCGGCCATGTGCAGGCCTTCCTCGGCCGAGCGGGCCAGCTCGACGCGGTAGCCCTGCCCTTCGAGGTGGTTCACGATCATCGTGGCGGCCCGCGCGTCGTCTTCGACGACCAGCACCAGTGGCGCATCGGCCAACGGTGCGTGCACGGCGATCACGGCCTTGCCCGTCACGTCGGGCGCCTGGCGGATCTGTTCATCGCTCGGCTCGCGCCACGGCAGCACCACCGTGAACGTGGAGCCCTCGCCCGGGATGCTGGTCACCAACACGCCCCCCCCGTGCAGTTCGGCCAGTCGCTTGACCATCATCAGGCCGAGCCCGGTGCCGGCGTACTTGCGGGACAGCGACGAATCGATCTGCACGAAGGGCTGGAACAGACGCTCGAGGTCCTCGCGCGCGATGCCGATGCCGGTGTCGGCGACCGCGATGGACAGCCAGTTCGGGAACGCGTCGAGCTCGGCCGGCGGAAAGGCCCGCGCGCCCGCGCGGCTGAAGGCTGCCTTCACCGACGGGGTGTCCGTCTTCGCGACGGTGAGGGTCACGTGCCCGCCCTCGGGCGTGAACTTCACGGCGTTGGCCAGCAGGTTGTAGACGATCTGCTTGGCCTTGCGCACGTCGACCAGCACGCTCGGCAGCTCCGCATCGCACACGGCCCGCAGCCGCACGTGCTGCGTGCTCGCCTTCTCGCGCATCACCGACATGCCGCTGCCCGACAGCTGCTGCGGCTCGACGGGCTCCAGCTCGAACGGCGAATGGCCCGACTCCACCTTCGAGAGGTCGAGGATGTCGTTGATCAGCGAGAGCAGGTGCTTGCCGCTCGTGAAGATGTCGGTGATGTACTCCGTCTGCTCCGACGTCAGGTCGCCGACCATGCCGTCCTTCAGGATCTCGGAGAAACCGATCACCGCGTTGAGCGGGGTGCGCAGCTCGTGGGACATGTTGGCGAGGAACTCGCTCTTCATGCGGTCGGCCTTGCGCAGCTCGGCGTTCTTGAGCTGGATGTCCTCGCCGCGCGCGCGCAGCTGCTCGGCCAGCAGGCTCAGCTCGGACATCTGCGAGAGGTTGTGCAGCGCCACGCCCCACTGCGCGCACAGGCGCTCGACGAAGCGGCGGTCGCCGTCGTCGAGCTTCGCCGACGTGGCCAGCGCCAGCACGCCGCACAGGTGCCCCTGGAACACCACCGGCGAGGCCAGCACCGTGGCCGGCACGAGCTTGGCCAGCCCGCCATCGATGCGGAAGCCCCCGGGCCGGTCCAGCTCGGCGATCTCGACCGCCTGCATCGACCGGCCGGCGAGCCCGATGGGGCCTTCGCCCAGGCGCACGAGCGGCTGCAGGTCCGACGGCGCGGCGTGGCTCGCGGCCAGGCGCAACATGCCGCCGATGTCCTCGTGGGTGTAGTAGGCCGAGCACAGGAACTTCGGGTCCCCCGCCAGCACGTCGAGCGTGCCGTCGATCACCGCGTGGCGGTCGGGCTGGCTGTTGTAGAGGGTCAGCGCGCGGGCGTGCAGTTCCTCGTGCCGCCGGGCCTGGTGGATCGCCTGCTCGGCCGCCTGGCGGGCCAGCAGATCGCGCCGCAGCCGCCAGTACACGACGGGCAGCGAGAGCAGCACGACGACGATCAGCGTCGAGAACACCGCCCCCGTCAGCGTCGCCTGTTCGGTGACCTGGGCCGAACGCTGCGCGAGCAGGCGGTTCTCCTCGCCGGACATCTCGTCGAGCAGGGACCGCATCGTGCTCATCAGGCTGATGCTGGCGTCCAGGCGCGGCTGGAGGTCGGCGGTGAAACCCTGTTCGCGCAGCATCTGCACGGTGTCGCGCGCGAGCGTGACGCGGGCCAGCATCACCCGGCGCAGCTCCACCAGGCGGTCCTGCTGCGGGGGGTTGTCGAGCGTCTGGCGCGTGACGTTGCGCAGTCCGGCGTCGAAGCGGTTCAGGGCCTCGTCGCGTTCGGCGATGAAATCGGGCCGCCGGGAGATCATGTAGCCCCGCTGGGACGCCTCGGCCTGCTCGAGGTTGGACTGCATCCGGGCCACCTCGGCGATCACCTGCTGCGTGTGGTTCACGAACTCCGCGGCGCGGATGGCCTCTTGCGCGAAGTTCCACGCAAAGGCCCCGAGGGCCAGCACGAGGATGGCGACGGCGGACAAGGCCGCGATGGCCCATTGCCGGACCGACAGATGACCCATTGACGCTCCCAGGACGACAGACCGAGATGACGTTGCGTCCGATCCGCGCCGGTCGGCCGCGCCGTCGTGGGCGGGGTCCGCCGGCCCCCTTGCGCGAGACCGTACCGGTACGGTGTAACACAGAGTACGACCGCTCGCAGCCCCCTGGTGCGAAACCCTGCCAGGCCGACGTGATCGCCTACGAGAACGACCGCCGCGCCGCGGCCACGCCGGTCAGCACCGCGAAGAACACCGGCTGGTGGACCATGTAGGTCGTGAGCGACCAGCGCCCGAGCACGGCAAGCCCCCGCCCGGCCCGGGGCACGGCCCCGCTGAACCAGTGCCGGCGCCGGGCGAGCGTCCACTGCCCCGCGGCCATGCCCCACCACATCACGCCGAGCCAGGGCAGCACGGGCACGAAGTCCTCCGTGACGGGCTTGCGGGTCACGAGGCCGATCCACTGGGTGGCACGCGCGTCGAACCAAGGGTGCTGGATGAACTGGGGCAGCAGCATGGCCACGAGGCCCAGCAGCCACAGCCAGCGGCCGGCCGGCGCGGTGAGCCGCACGACGACCAGCATCACCGCGATGCCGTGCAGCACCCCGAACGTGATGACGCTGCGCGGGAACACGTACCAGGACCCGAGGGTGACCAGCAGCGCGCAGCCGGCCACCTGCCCCCATCGCCGCCAGAACCGCGGCCAGCGCTGCGCCTGTGCGAGGGCCTCCGCCTGGCCCAGGCCGGCGCAGAACAGGAACAGCGAGACGATGCAGGTGCGCTGCCACGTCCAGAACGGGTCTTCGTAGAAGTTCTGGCGGATGAACCGGAAGTGGTTCAGGTCGAACATGAAGTGGAACCCCACCATCCACACCACGGCCGCGCCCCGCAGCGCGTCGAGCCGGTCGAACCGTTCGGTGGGGGTCTTCTTCACTGCGCGCGGGTCAGCGGCTCGATGCGGGCCAGGTGCTCGAGGAACCGCTCGGCGTTCTGGAAGCCGATCACGCGGGCGCCGGGGATCTCGGGGCCGGCCGGCGGGAAGAACAGCATGGCCGGCGGGCCGAACAGGTGGTGCCGGCGCAGCAGGGCCTTGTCGGCCTCGCTGTTGGCGGTCACGTCCACGCGCAGCAGGTTCATGCCGGCGAGCTTCTCGCGCACGGCCGGGTCGGTGAGCGTGAGCGCCTCGAACTCCTTGCACGAGACACACCAGTCGGCGTACACGTCGACCATCACCGGCTTGGTGGACGTGCGCACCGCCTCGTCGAGCGCGGCCAGGTCGGCGACGGGCACGAACTTCACGGGCGACTCGGCCACCGACAGCGCCCGGCCGTCGCCTGGCGCGGCGGCGAAGTGCTGCAGCGGCTGCAGCAGGCTGCGCCCGCCCGAGGCCACGCCCACGAGCTGCACGGCGGCCAGCACCGACAGCGCGATGCCCACGCCCTTCGACAGCGTGCGGCCCGGATGGGTGGCGTGGCCGTGCAGCGGCTCGAACGCACCGAGGTACACGCCGGCGGCCAGCAGCAGCACGGCGGCAGCCAGCATGACGATCCACACCGGCAGCACCGGTGTCACCATCCACAGCGCCACGGCCAGCAGCAGGAAACCGAAGAAGTGCTTCACGTGTTTCATCCAGCCGCCGGAGCGCGGCAGCAGCGTGCCGGCCGACAGGCCCACGAGCAGCAGCGGCACGCTCATGCCCACCGCCATCGAGAACAGCGCGACGCCGCCGATCACCGTGTCGCGCGTCTGGCTGATGTAGACGAGCGCCCCGGCCAGCGGCGCGGCCACGCACGGGCCCACGATCACCGCGGACAGCCCGCCCATCGCGAACACGCCCAGGTGCTGGCCGCCCCGGATGCGGTTCGACGCCGAAGCGAAACGGGCCTGCAGCGACGCGGGCATCTGCAGCTCGTAGACGCCGAACATCGACAGCGACATGCCGGCCAGCAGCAGCGCGAAGGCGCCCAGCACCCACGGGTTCTGCAGCGCGGCGCCCAGCCCCTCGCCGAGCAGCGCGGCCACGATGCCGAAGGCGGTGTAGACGATGGCCATGCCGAGCGCGTAGGCCAGCGCCAGCGAGAAACCGCGCGCCCGCGACACCCGCTCCGACTGGCCCACGATGATGGACGACAGGATGGGCACCATCGGCAGCACGCACGGCGTGAACGACAGCAGCAGGCCGGCCAGCACGAACACGCCGGCGATGGTCAGCAGGCTGCGCGACTGCAGCGCGCGGCCGAAGGGTTCGTCGGCCTCGGCGACCGGTGCGGCCGCAGGCGTGGTGGTGGCGGTGGCGGCCGGCACGGGTGTGGCCGCCGGCGAGGTCAGCGCTCCCAGCAGCCCGCCCCGCGCCGCACCCGGGGGCGGCGGCACGGCCGCGAGCGAGACCTTCATGAGCCCCCCCGGACCGGCCTCGACATCGACACCCCGCTGTTGCGGCGGATAGCACAGGCCCTTGTCGGCACAGCCCTGGTTGCCCACCTGGAGCTGGAACGTGGTGGGGGCGGCCTGGGGCGGCACCTGGAGCACGAGCACGACGGCATTGCGCAGCGTCTCCACGTCCTTGCCGAAGTTTTCGTCGAACTTCACCTTGCCGCGCGGGATGTCGAGTGCGCCGAGCGCCACCGTGTCCGGCACGGCCGTGGCCGAGAGCTTGTCACGGTAGAGGTAGTAGCCCGGGGCCACGTCGAAGCGGATCTCCACGCGGCCGGCATCGAGCTGGCGGGCCGACAGCTCGAAGGCCTTCACCGGGTCGAGGAACTCGTCCTCTGCACGTGCGCCGCCGGCGGCCAGCGCCAGCCCCACGGCGAACACCGCCCCCAGCAGGTGCGTCGAGATCGATCGGATGCCCATGATGTGTGATTCTGTCCGGCCCGGCGCCCAACGCCCCGGTGCACCTCGGATTGTAGGAACTCCGGAACGTTCCCCGTGACAGCCCGTTTCTTGTGCAACCGGGGCGGGAACGCTTCATGCATGAAACGGCCACCCCAGCAGCAGGAGGTGCCCGGCCATGACAGACGAATTCGCCCCGACCCGCTTCTCCCACGTGAAGGCCGGAGAAAACGGGTGGCGCAGCGACGGACTGCGCGACTTCTTCCTCTACCGCGACCTCGGCGTCGCCGAGGCCACCGAAGGCAAGGTGATCTGCCACCTCGTGAAGGCCAACATGGCGCCCGAAAAAGGCACCGGCTGGCACCGCCACGAGGCGCACTTCCAGATCGTCATCATGACCAAGGGCTGGGCCCGGTTCATGTACGGCGACCAGGACACGCTCGTCTCCGCGGGCGATTGCGTGCACCAGCGCCCCGGCATCGTCCACTACCTCTACGACTACTCGCCGGACATGGAGTACCTGGAGATCGTGAGCCCCGCCGACTTCAAGACGGTGGAGATGCCGGCGCCGGCCGAGGTGCCGCCCTTCACGCCCTGGTCCTAGCGCTTCACCTTCGGGCGCCCGCGCCAGACCACCTCGCCCCGCGTGCGGTCGCGCACCTCGACGCGCGACCACGTGCGCTTGGGCACCGCCAGCACCACGCAGGGCCGCGACAGCGCCATCGCGGCCATGTCGTCCGGCCCCGGGCGGGTGATGGTGACGTCGAGCCGGGTGTGCCGGCCCGTGCCGGCGAGGTCACCGGGTTCGGCCGCCACGGTCACGCCCAGCGTGCGCTGCTGGCCGAGCGCGAAGACGAGCACGTCCTGCGCGGTCCAGTCGACCGGAGCGCCCAGCACGCTTTCCTCCGGGCCGGTGAAGGCCTCGCGCCACGGTGCCTCCGCGGCGAACACCCGCAGCACCGGGCCCTCGCCGCGCCACGGGCACTGCGCATGGCTGCGGGCCAGCGCCGGACCGGCCGCGGCGCCCGCCGCCAGGGCCAGCAGCATCGCGGCCCGCCTCACCGGCCGCGCCGGAGCGCCCGCAGCTGCGCCCCGCCCGTGCTCACGCCCCCATAGGGCGACAGTTCGAAGTTCAGGTCGGTGCGCGAGCCGGTCAGCTCGATGATGGTCTGCCCGGCCCCGTACTGCGGGTAGCCGCCGCAGGCCTCGCCGCGCTGGCACAGCACGCCGTCGTTGTCGATGTCGGTGCCCGCGGAGATCCGCACGCGCGCCGCCTGCACGCCCGTCACCTGCCAGGTGTAGACACCCCCCGCGACATCCACGCCGACCTGCGCGACCGGCGTGCCGGTGTCCGGGTCGACCACGAGCACGTAGACCCGGCCGTAGTCGGCCGCGGGCGCGGTGCCCGGCGGGGCCGTCACGATGCTGATGCCCACGTAGAACGTGCGCGCCGCCGTGGTGGTGACCGCGAGGGACGCGAAGGAACTGCCGACGGGCAGCGCGTCGCGCGAGACCGTCACCGTGTACGTGCCCCGCTGCTCCGCGTCGACCGTCGTGGGCACGACCGTCACCGCGGGCGACGAACTGGTCACCGAAGCCACGCCCTCCGCACTGGCCCCGCCCTGCACCACGAGTTGCAGTTCCTCGGTGGTGCGCAGCGCGCCGAAGTCGAGGTGGGACGGCTGGGCCACGACCGTGCCCGGGACCGGCGCCGGATTGCCTCCGGCCAGCAGCAGCGCCTCGTTGACCGCCTTGCCCGCGTTGACGAGGCCGAAGCCGGTGGCCGCGTCGCGGCCGACGGTGCCCAGGTCGTCGGTCAGGCGGCCCGCGGCGAGCAGCGTGTCGATCTGGTCGGGGGTGATGGCGGGGTTCGCGAAACGCATCAGCGCCATCACGCCGGCCACGTGCGGCGTGGCCATCGACGTGCCCGACATGCCCGCATAGCTGGGCACGCGCGTGGTGCCCACGAAATCCCCGATGGTGCTGTAGATCTCGTCGGGCAGCCCGGTGCCGGTGGTGGATTGCCGCGGGTCCCCACCGGGCGCCGTCAGGCTCAGCGCAGGATCGCTGTTCGAGTACGTGGCCTTCTGGCGGCGCGCGTCGACCGCCCCCACCGAGATGACCCCCGGGCAGTTCGACGGGCTGTCGCGCACCGACAGCCCGTCGTTGCCCGAGGCCCCGACGACGATGACACCGGCCGCGCGGGCGCGGGTGATGGCGTCGCTGTACGCCGCCGGGCAGGCGCGGCTGGAGCCCAGGCTGAGGTTGATCACGTCGGCGCGCCGCGCGGGCAGCACCCCCGAACTGTTGGGCAGGCCCGCGGCATAGAGGATGGCCTGGGCCACGTCGGCGCTGCTGCTGGTGGCCGAGTCTTTCGCGAACACGCGGATGGGCAGCAGCCTCGCCATGGGCGCCACCCCGGCCACGCCCGTGGTATCGAACGTGGCCGCGGCCACCGTGCCGGCCACGTGCGTGCCGTGGAAGCCGGTGGGGCTGCCCGGGCCGCTCGGGTCATCGGCGCTGGTGGAGAACGTGCCGCTGTTCGTGAAGCTCGCCTGTTCGCCGATCTGGCTCGCGAGGTCGGGGTGGTCGGCGACGATGCCGCTGTCGATGACGGCCACCACCGGGTACGTGGTGAGGGTGGCCTTCAGGGGCACCAGCGTGTTCATCGCGGCCGGCAGACCGATCATCTCGTAGTGCCAGCGCTGGTTCGGGTACAGGCGGTCGGGCGGCGGGTAGGTCCCGACCGGTTCGGACCGCAGCCGCACCGTGTAGTTGGGCTCGGCCCATTCGTACAGGCCGCTGTGGCGCAGGTGCTTGGCCGCATTGACCGTGTCGATGACCTCGCGCAGCGCGTCGGGCAGCCCGGCGGCGGGGTCCGTCGCCGGCGGGGTGGCCTTCGCCGCGGCCGCGGCCAGCCGCTTGGCGCCGTCGCCCCGGGCGAGCGGCGCCGCGGTGGTCACCAGCCGCGAGAGGGCCGCGGCCCGTTCGGTGCGGTCGGCCGGCAGGCGCAGCACCTGCGGCGCGGCCGAGGCGGCGGCCTGTGCGGTCTCGAGTGCGCCGGCGCGCAGGGCCGACACACGCGCCCCGTCCAGCGACGCATCGGCCACCGGCCGCGCGACGATCTCGCGCGGGACGATGCTGGACGCCGTCGCCGGCACGACGTTGGCGCACGTGCTGCCGTCGTTCGGCGCCCCGATGCGCAGGTTGTAGAGCGACGCCCCGGAGAACGCCGCGACGACCACGCGGTGCCGGCCCGGGCGTTCGATGCGCAGGCATTCGTAGGCGTTTTCGCCGGAGGATTCGCCGATGGGCGCATCGCCTTCGCTCGCGGTCTCGGCGTAGACGTACAGGTCGAGGTCGTTGACCTTCGGGTCGGCCATGAACTCGAGTTCGATGACCTGACCGGCCTGCAGGTCGACCTGGTAGACGTCGAACAGGTCGCCGCCGTTGTAGTTGGCCCCGGCCGGGGCACCGGCGCCCCGCAGGTTGACGGAGCCGAGCAGGTACACCGGCGAGAGGAGCGCCTGCGCGGTGGCGAAGGTGTCGTTCGACCGCCGGCCCGCCTGGTTCGGGTCGTTGGTGTCACCGTCGACGGCCGCGGTCTCGGGCAGCGAGATCACGCCGGACAGCGTGACCCCCTCGGGCTCGGACGATGAGTCGCCGCCGCAACCCGCCAAGGCGAGCAGGGTGGTGGCGACACCGGTGGTCAGGAGGCGGGCGGCCCGGCGGGCGGCGCGCCCGGAGGCACTTCTCATCATGATGAGATCGTAGTCTGCCGCCGGGCACTCTGCTGTCGGACAACATGCCTGCACGACGGGCCAATCCCGTCATCCGGAAGGAGCCCCGGGTCAGAACTCCATGTCGAGTTCCTCGATGTCCTCCGGTTCCTTCAGCGCCGCGGCGAACCACTCCTTCATCTCCGGCATCTGCATGATCTGCTGGCAGTAGAGGATGGCCGGGCGGTCGAGCTTCACGTGGTAGGTGCGGAAGCGGGTGACGACGGGGGCGTACATGGCGTCGGCCATGCAGGGCTTCTCGCCGAACAGGAACGGGCCGCCGTAGGTCTCGAGGCAGTCGCGCCAGATGGCGGTGATGCGGGCGATGTCGCCCTCGGCGCGGCTCCACACCTTGTGGCCTGGGAAGTCTCCCTTCAGGTTCATCGGCAGCGCGGAGCGCAGGCTGCTGAAGCCGGAATGCATCTCGCCGCAGATGGCGCGGCAGTGCGCGCGCGCGGCACGGTCCTTCGGCAGCAGGCCGCTCTCGGGGTGGACCTCGGCGAGGTACTCGCCGATCGCGAGCGTGTCCCACACCTTGATGCCGTCGTGGGTGAGGCACGGCACGAGGATGGACGGGGACAGCAGCAGGATCTCCTGGCGCGCGTCGGCGTCGTCCGGCGGCACGATGACCTCGTCGAAGCGCAGCCCGGCCAGCCGGGCCATCAGCCAGCCCCGCAGCGACCACGACGAATAGTTCTTGCTCGACAGGCTCAGCGAGGACGTCACGCGCGCGGCGGCGGGCTTCTTCGCGGGCGACGCCTTCGGCGTCGACTTGGATGCGGACTTGGCCGCTGGTTTGGCGGAGGTCTTGGGTCGGGCCGGGGTGGCGACTGGCGGCATGGGCAGGGACTCCATCGAAGTCATCGGGCGGAGCGCGTCTCGCAAGGGATGTGCCACGGCCCTTGGCTCGGGAGTTGCAAGAGCAGGCTCACCACAGCGCCAGGAGACTCCATGATGTACCAGGCCTACCAGGCCCACGCCGATCTGATGTGGCCGTTGCGGACGATGGCCAAGGCCGCCCTGCCGGTGCTGCAGCACCCCGACAACCCCTGGTCGGCCCTCGACGGACAGCGCAAGCTCGTCGCCGCGCTGCACACGCTGACCTTGTCCGAGGTCACGCACAAGCGGCCGCCGTTCGGCATCGACGGCATCGAGGTGGACGGCAAGTTCGTGGAGGTGATCGAGGAGGCCACGCACGTCGCCCCCTTCGCCACGCTGCTCCGTTTCAGGAAGGTGGGTGCACCAACTCAGCCCCGCGTGCTGATCGTTGCACCGATGTCGGGCCATTTCGCCACGCTGCTGCGCGACACGGTGCGCACGATGCTCGCCGACCACGACGTCTACATCACCGACTGGCACAACGCCCGCGACGTGCCGCTGTCCGCCGGCCGCTTCGGCCTCGAGGAGTACACGCAGTACCTGATCGACTTCCTCGGCGTGCTGGGCCCGGGTGCGCACCTGATGGCCATCTGCCAGCCGTGCGTGTCCGCGCTGAGCGCGGTGGCGCTGATGTCCGAGGACAACGACCCGGCCACCCCGGCCAGCCTCACGCTGATGGCCGGCCCCATCGACTGCCGCATCAACCCCACCGCGGTCAACGACCTGGCCGTCACGAAACCCATCGAGTGGTTCGAGCAGAACCTCGTCTGCACCGTGCCCTGGCGCTTCGCCGGCGGCGGCCGGCGGGTGTACCCGGGGTTCATGCAGCTCACCGCGTTCGTCAACATGAACAAGGAACGCCACATGACCGCGTTCCGCGAGTACTACAAGAACCTCGTGCTGGCCGACGCGGAGAAGACCGGCGACATCGAGCACACCCGCAAGTTCTACGAGGAGTACTTCGCCGTCTCCGACCTCCCCGCCGACTTCTACCTCGAGACGGTGCGCCTCGTGTTCCAGGAGTACGCGCTGCCGAAGGGCGAGCTGATGTTCCGCGGCCGGCGCATCGACCCGTCGGCCATCCGCCGCACCGCGCTGCTGACGGTCGAGGGCGAACGCGACGACATCTGCGCGGTGGGCCAGACCCTCGCCGCCCAGGACCTCAGCAGCAAGCTGCGCCCGTACCTGCGCACGCACTACGTGCAGCCCGGCGTGGGCCACTACGGCGTGTTCAGCGGCAGCCGCTGGAAGCGCCACATCTACCCGATGGTGCGGGACGTGATCCACTCGGCGGAGTGATCCGAGCCCCTCGGTCGCGGCGTACCGCGACCGATCCCCCGAGGGGATCGGGCCCGGCTTCGGGCGGCCGTGCGCTCGGGCCCGGTGCCCCGCGGGGCACGTGGATTGCCTACAGTCCGGGGATGGACCGACATCCCCTCGACCGATTCGTGCGCGTGCGCGGCGCACGCGAACACAACCTCCGCGGCGTCGACGTGGACATCCCCCGCGACGCCCTCGTCGTCTTCAGCGGCGTCTCGGGCTCGGGCAAGTCGTCGCTCGCCTTCGGCACCCTCTACGCGGAAGCGCAGCGGCGCTACTTCGAGTCGGTGGCGCCGTACGCCCGGCGCTTCATCGACCAGGTGGGCGTGCCCGCCGTCGACGCCATCGAGGGCCTGCCGCCGGCCATCGCGCTGCAGCAGCAGCGTGGCACGCCGGGCGCGCGCTCGTCGGTGGGCAGCGTCACCACCCTCTCGAACCTGCTGCGCATGCTGTACTCGCGGGCCGGCACCTACCCGGCGCACCAGCCGATGCTGCACGCGGAGGACTTCTCGCCCAACACGCCGCAGGGCGCGTGCCCGTCCTGCCACGGCCTCGGCCGCGTGTACGACGCCACCGAACGCTCGATGGTGCCCGACGACTCGCTGACCATCCGCGAGCGCGCCGTGGCCGCCTGGCCGCTCGCGTGGCACGGGCAGAACCTGCGGGACATCCTCGTGACCCTCGGCCACGACGTGGACGTGCCCTGGCGCGACCTGCCGAAGAAGGTGCGCCACTGGATCCTGTTCACCGACGAGCAGCCCACCGTGCCCGTGTACCCGGGCTTCACGCCGGCCGAGACCCGCGCCGCGCTGCGCCGCAAGACCGAGCCGGCGTACCAGGGCACGTTCACGAGCGCGCGCCGCCACGTGCTGCACACCTTCGCCACGTCGCAGAGCCCGCTGATGAAACGCCGCGCGGCGCAGTACCTCGCGGCCTCCGACTGTCCGGTGTGCCACGGCAAGCGGCTCAAGCCCGAATCGCTCTCGGTGACCTTCGGCGGGCTCGACATCGCGGAGCTGTCGCAACTGCCCCTGGACCGCCTCGGCGACGTGCTGACCGGCGGCGGCGAAGGCCTCGTCACGGGCCTCACCGAGGAGCGGCAGGTGGCCGCGCAACGCATCGCCACCGACGTGCTCGACCGCGTGCACCTGCTGCGCGACCTCGGCCTCGGCTACCTGTCGCTCGACCGCGCCACGCCCACGCTGTCCCCCGGTGAGCTGCAGCGCCTGCGGCTCGCCACGCAGATCCGCTCGAACCTGTTCGGCGTGGTCTACGTGCTCGACGAACCCTCGGCCGGCCTGCACCCGGGCGACGGCGAGGCCCTGCGCCGCGCGCTCGGGCGCCTGCGCGAGGCGGGCAACACGCTGTTCGTGGTGGAACACGACCTCGACCTGATGCGCCACGCCGACTGGCTCGTCGACGTGGGGCCCGACGCGGGCGAACTCGGCGGCACCGTGCTCTACAGCGGGCCGCCGGAGGGCCTGCGCGGCGTGGCCGCGTCGCACACCGCGAAGTACCTGTTCGAGCCCCCCCCGGCGCGCGCGCGGCCCGCCCGCGCGGCGCGGGGCTGGCTGCGCCTCGAGGGCATCACGCGCAACAACCTGCAGGGGCTCGACGCCGCCTTCCCGCTCGGCACGTTCTGCGCCGTGACCGGCGTGTCGGGCTCGGGCAAGTCGAGCCTCGTGAGCCAGGCGCTGGTGGACCTCGTCGCGACCCACCTGGGCCAGGACGCCCCGCCCCCCGCCGACGACGAGTCCGACGAACCGGAGGTGCGTGTGGCCACGCGGGGGCGCCTGCGCGGCGACACCGCCGCGGTGCGCCGCCTCGTGCAGGTCGACCAGAAGCCCATCGGGCGGACGCCGCGTTCGAACCTCGCGACGTACACGGGGCTCTTCGACCCGGTGCGCAAGCTCTTCGCGGCGACACCGGCCGCCCGCTCGCGAAAGTACGACGCCGGCCGGTTCTCGTTCAACGTGCCCAAGGGCCGCTGCGAGACCTGCGAAGGCGAAGGCTTCGTGAGCGTCGAACTGCTGTTCCTGCCGAGCGTCTACGCGCCCTGTCCCACGTGCCACGGCGCCCGCTACAACACGGCCACGCTGAAGGTGACGCTGCGCGGAAAAACCATCGCCGACGTGCTGCACATGACCGTCGACGAGGCCCTCGCCTTCTTCGCCGAGGACGCCGCCGTCGAGCGGCCGCTGCGCCTGCTGCAGCAGATCGGCCTCGGCTACCTGCGGCTGGGCCAGCCGGCCACGGAGCTGTCGGGCGGCGAGGCGCAGCGCATCAAGCTCGCGACCGAACTGCAGCGCGTGCAGCGCGGCGACACGCTCTACGTGCTGGACGAACCCACCACCGGGCTGCACGCGGCCGACGTCGACCGGCTCATGGCCCAGCTGCACGGCCTGGTCGAGGCGGGCAACACCGTCGTGGTGGTCGAGCACGAGATGCGGGTGGTGGCCGGGAGCGACTGGGTGGTCGACATCGGGCCGGGCGCGGGGAGCGCCGGGGGCCGCATCGTGGCGGCCGGCACGCCGGAGCAGGTGGCCGCGGCGCCGGACAGTGTCACGGCGCCGTTCCTCGCGAAGGCGCTGCCGTCAGCCGATTGAGCCCTGCCCCGCTGCGATGGGCGGCACGGCGACGTGCACGTCGCCGCACTGGGCGCGGTGCTGCAGCGCGTGGTCGATCAGCACGAGGGCCAGCATGGCCTCGGCGATGGGCGTCGCGCGGATGCCCACGCACGGGTCGTGGCGGCCGAAGGTCTCCACCGTGGCCGGCGCACCGGCCAGGTCGATGGATTCGCGCGAGCTGCGGATCGAGCTGGTGGGCTTGATGGCGATTTGCACGGTGACGTCCTGCCCCGTGGAGATGCCGCCCAGCACGCCGCCCGCGTTGTTGCCGGCGAAGCCCGACGGGGTCAGCGAGTCGCCGTGCGTGGTGCCGCGCTGGGCCACGCTCGCGAAGCCGGCGCCGATCTCGACGCCCTTGACCGCGTTGATGCCCATCATCGCGTAGGCGATGTCGGCGTCGAGCTTGTCGAACAGCGGCGCGCCCCAGCCCACCGGCACGTGGCGCGCGGCCACGGCGATGCGGGCGCCGCAGCTGTCGCCGGCCTTGCGCAGCTCGTCCATGTAGGCCTCGAGGCGCGGGATGTCGGTGGCGTTGGCGGCGAAGAACGGGTTGTTCGGCACGTGGTCCATCGACTCGAACGGGATCTCGATCTCGCCGATCTGGACCATGTGGCCGTCGAAGGTGGTGCCGTGTTTCTCGCGCAGCCACTTCTTCGCGACCGCACCGGCCGCCACCATGGGCGCCGTCAGGCGGGCCGACGAGCGGCCGCCGCCGCGCGGGTCGCGCACGCCGTACTTGTGCCAGTAGGTGTAGTCGGCGTGGCCGGGGCGGAAGGTCTGCAGGATGTTGCCGTAGTCCTTGCTGCGCTGGTCGGTGTTGCGGATCAGCAGGCAGATGGGCGTGCCGGTCGTCACCCCTTCGTAGACCCCCGACAGGATCTCGACCGCATCAGGTTCGTTGCGCTGCGTCACGTGGCGCGAGGTGCCGGGGCGGCGGCGGTCCAGGTCGGGCTGGATGTCGGCCTCGGACAGCTTCATGCCGGGCGGGCAGCCGTCGATCACGCAGCCGATGGCGGGGCCATGGGATTCACCGAAGTTGGTGACACGGAACAGGGTGCCGAAGGTGCTGCCGGACATGGGGAATGGGGAGCCAGGAAGGGAGCCTGCATTTTACGCCCCCGCCGATTGATCCGTTGGGGCTGATCTTCCAACTTCAAGTGCACGACTGTTGCTGCTGCAGCAACAGCGTATTGAGTGCGCCTGTCTTGGTTTGACTGAGGGTTCTCCCTAGGATCATCCCCAAGACGCGGCACCGGTCGGTGCTGCCGCGGTCACGGAGGTCCACCTCCGGCCGTGCCTGCCGGATGAGGGGGTCCCTACTGATTGGAGAGTTACATGAAGTTCACCCCCCTTGCCCTCGGCACGATCGCCCTCGCCGCCAGCCTGTCGGCCGGCGCGCAGACCACCGAGCCGAGCAATTCCTCCGTCACCATCTACGGCGTCGTCGACGCCTACGTGCAGTCCGCCCATGGCGCCGTCACCGAGAACCGCGTGCAGTCCGGCGGCCTGAACGGCTCGCGCATCGGCTTCCGCGGGAACGAGGATCTGGGCGGCGGCCTGAAGGCCCTGTTCGTGCTGGAAAGCGGCATCAACCTCGACGACGGCACCAACGGCCAGAACGCCTTCTGGGGCCGCCAGGCCTTCGTGGGCCTCGGCTCGCAGTACGGCACGCTGACCCTCGGCCGCCAGTACGGCAGCATCTACACGCTGTCGAACGACTTCAGCACCTTCGGCAACACCAACGTCGGCCCGAGCACCGCGGTGATCGGCGGCTTCGGCGGCTACGAGCCCGTGCGCGGCGGCACCACCACGTCGGCCACCGGCAACGGGGGTCCGGCCCGCATCAACAACTCGATCAAGTTCGAGACCGCCTCGTACGCCGGCTTCCGCGGCGGCCTGACCTACGGCGCGGGCGAAGTGGCCGGCGCCACGACCGACAACCGCATCGCCGACGTCTATGCCCGCTACACGCAGGGTCCGTTCGACGCGATGGTCTCCTACGTGGACGACAAGGGCGACGCGAGCGGCCTGCAGGTGCGCACGACGTCCGGCGCCGCGGCGTACACCTTCGGCCCGGCCCGCCTGACCGCGGGCATCATCTCGGTGGACGACCGCACGGTGGACAACGCCGACGGCCGCGGCTACTGGGTGGGCGGCGACTACCGCTTCGGCCAGCACCTCGTGCGCACGCAGTACCTCGAGAACAAGGCGCGCAACGTGGACGTGGGCAAGACGAAGGCGTTCGGCGTGGGCTACCAGTACGACCTGTCGAAGCGCACCGCGGTCTACACGTCGCTGACGCAGTTCGACAACGAAGGCGCCAGCTACGCGAACCGCTGGAACGGCTCGGTGCCGAACGGCCTGATGACGGCGGACGACCGCGACGTCACCGAGTTCGTGGCAGGCATCCGCCACAGCTTCTGATCACGAGCTGAAATGGAAACGCCACCCGGCTCGCGCCGGGTGGCGTTTTTTTGTTCGGGTGTCAGAGCGTGGTCTGGGGAGCGGTCTGCTCCTCGCCGGCCGGCCAGTCGCGGATGTAGGCCTTGAGCATGCGGTTCTCGAAGTCCTGCGTTTCCACCACGGCGCGGGCGACGTCGTAGAAGGAGATGACGCCCATCAGCGTGCGCTGGGTGAGCACCGGCATGTAGCGGGCGTGGCGCTCGAGCATCATGCGGCGCACTTCGTCGATCTCGGTGTCGGGGGTGCAGGTGAGCGGGTGGTCGTCCATCACGCCGCGCACGGTGGAGGAGCCCACGCTGCCGCCGTTGGCAACGATGGACACGATGACTTCGCGGAAGGTGAGCATGCCGATCAGGTCGCCATGGTCCATGACCACGAGCGAGCCGATGTCGCGCTCGGCCATGGTCTTGAGCGCGTCGGCCAGCGACTGGTCGGGCGACACCGTGAAGAGGGTGCCCCCTTTGACACGGAGGATATCGGCGACTTTCATGGGGTGGCTCCTTGGGCTCTGAACGGGTTCCGGTTCAATATAGCCCGAAACACCGGTATGCAACACCCCTTGCACGCCAGCATCAGGGGCCTGGGAGGGCATACCCGGATGTCCGGGCTCGCCGCCGGGGGTCCAATGGGAAGGTCGCATTGTCTCCGTCCCTCCGCAGCCCCCATGAGCGATCCCCGTTCGTTCCGCAGCTTCGCCGAGTTCTACCCGTTCTACCTCGCCGAGCACAGCGACCGCCGCAACCGCCGCCTGCACTTCGCGGGGTCCACGCTCGTGCTGCTGTGCCTGGCCGCGGGCCTCTGGTGGGGCCAGCCGCTGATGGTGCCGCTCGCCCTCCTGTGCGGCTACGGCTTCGCCTGGTTCGGGCACTTCGTGTTCGAGAAGAACAAGCCCGCGTCGTTCAAGCGCCCGCTCTACAGCTTCATGGGCGACTGGGTCATGTACAAGGACCTCTGGACCGGCCGCCTGCCGCTTTGATCCGGCCGCGTCAGTCGGCCAGCAGGTCCGACAGCATCAGTTCGGTGAACCCCGCCCGGCGCCAGAACCCGCTCACCGCCGGCGTGGGCGCGAGCAGCACGTGGGCGAACAGCGGCTCGGCGCGGGTGCGCGCGGGGTCGCACAGCAGCACGTAGCGGCCGGCGCCCTCCTCCTCCAGCCGGCCCAGCCAGTCCAGCTCCACCAGCGTGTCGAGCAGCGGCTCGATCTGCAGCGGATCGGCCCGCATCGACTCCGAGAGCTGCGCGGCACTCAGGCCGTGCGTGGGCGTCTCGCGCGCCGCGGCCAGCTCGCGCACCACCGACAGGGCGAGGTCGAAGCGGTAGCCCGGCACCTCGACGCGGCGCACCACCCGCATCTGCAGGCTGGGCGCGTATGCGGTGATCACCGCGCCGAGCAGCACGATGACCCAGCCGAGGTAGATCCACACCAGCAGGATCGGCACCGTCGCGAACGCACCGTAGATGTTCGCGAAGCTCGGCACGTTGCTCAGGTACAGCGCGAGGCCCTTCTTCGCGACCTCGAACGCGCTCGACACGAACAGCCCGCCCCACAGCGCGTGGCGCCAGCGCACGTGGGTGTTGGGCACGTAGTGGAACAGCCCCGCCATCGCGGCGGCGAGCAGCAGGAACTCGAGGATGTTGAGCACGAACGAGACGCCGCCCGGCATCGCGCCCACGAACCCCTTCGAGGCCGAGATCGCGTATGACGTCAGCGACAGGCTCACGCCGAGCAGCAGCGGGCCGAGGGTCACGCACGCCCAGTACACCAGCACGCGCTGCGCGATGGGACGCGGCTTCGGCACCCGCCAGATCGCGTTCAGCGAGCGATCGATGGTGAGCATCATCGTCAGCGCCGTGACGCCGAGCAGCACGAGGCCGAACGAGCCGAGGCGGTTCGCCTTGCTCGCGAACTGGGTCAGCGCGCCGAGAACCGGGCGCGCGATGTTGTCGGGCACGAGGCTCTGCAGGAAGTACTTCTGCAGCGCCACCTGGAACTGGGAGAAGATCGGGAAGGCGGTGAAGACGGCCAGCATCACCGTGACCAGCGGCACGAGCGAGATCAGCGTGGTGAACGTGAGGCTGCTGGCGGTGATGCCGAGCCGGTCCTCGCGGAAACGCTGGCGCAGCGTGCGCAGCGTCTCGAGCCACGGCCAGTGCTGCAGTTCGGAGAGCCCCTGCGACAGCTCCGATTGCCACCGGACCTTGAACGGGGTGGGTAGATTCATTGGTGGCATCATAGCCAGCGATGAACACCGTCTCCGTAGTCGACTGGACGCGCCGCGCCGCCGTGGGAAGCCTCCTGGGTCTGATCGTGCTGGGCCTGCTGTGGGAGCTGTGGCTCGCGCCGCTGCGGCCCGGTGGCTCGTGGCTCGTGATCAAGGTGCTGCCGCTCGTGTGGCCCCTCTCCGGCCTGCTGCGCAACCGCATGTACACGTACCGGGCCGTGAGCCTGCTCGTGTGGCTCTACTTCACCGAAGGCGTCGTGCGCGCCGCGAGCGACCCCAACCGCCTCAGCGCGGCGCTGGCCGGCATCGAGGTGCTGCTGTGCGTCGTGCTGTTCACCGCCTGCGCGGTGCACGTGCGTTGGCGCCTGAAGCACGCGCCGCGTGTCGCCTCGACCGAGCCCCCCGCCCCTGCCCCCGCCACTCCCTGATCCCATGAGCACCGAACTCCTCGACACCCTCGTCGCCACCGTGGGCGCGGCCAACGTCCTCACCGGCGGCGACCTCTCCGCCTGGGAACAGGACTGGCGCAAGCGCTTCCGCGGCCGCGCCCTCGCCGTGGTGCGCCCGGGCAGCACCGCCGAGGTGGCCGCCGTCGTGCGCGCCTGCGCGGCCCACGGCACGCCCCTCGTGCCGCAGGGCGGCAACACCGGCCTCGTGGGTGGCTCCGTGCCCGACGGCAGTGGCCGCCAGGTGCTGCTGAGCCTCACGCGCCTGAACCGCGTGCGCGCCATCGACCCCGCCAACCTCACGCTCACCGCCGAGGCCGGCTGCATCCTGCAGAGCATCCAGGACACCGCCGAGGCGCAGGGCCTGCTGTTCCCGCTGAGCCTCGCGGCCGAAGGCAGCTGCACCATCGGCGGCAACCTCGCCAGCAACGCGGGCGGCACGCAGGTGCTGCGCTACGGCAACGCGCGCGAGCTGTGCCTCGGGCTCGAGGTGGTCACCGCCCAGGGCGAGGTGTGGGACGGCCTGGCCGGCCTGCGCAAGGACAACACCGGCTACGACCTGCGCGACCTCTTCATCGGCAGCGAAGGCACCCTCGGCATCATCACCGCCGCCACGCTGAAGCTGTACCCGCAGCCGGCGGCCGTGATGACGGCGCTGGCCACCGTGCCCTCCATGGAACAGGCCGTGGCGCTGCTGCAGCTCGCGCAGGCGCGCCTCGGGCCGGGCCTCACCGGCTTCGAGGTCATGAACGGCTTCTCGCTCGACCTGGTGCGCAAGCACTTCCCGCAGCTGCGCCAGCCGCTGCCCCCGTCCGACTGGACGGTGCTGCTCGAACAGTCCGACACCGAAAGCGATGCCCACGCGCGTCAGCTCTTCGAGGGGCTGCTCGAAGCCGCGCTCGAGGCCGGGGTCATCACCGACGCGGCCGTGGCCGAAACGCTGGAGCAGTCGCACGCCATGTGGCACCTGCGCGAGTCGATCCCGCTGGCCCAGGCCGAGGAAGGCCTCAACATCAAGCACGACATCTCGCTGCCGGTGTCGCGCATCCCCGCCTTCGTCGCGTCCACCGACGCCGCGCTGTCGGCCCGCTGGCCCGGCCTGCGCCTCGTGGACTTCGGCCACCTGGGCGACGGCAACCTGCACTACAACGTGCAGGCCCCCGCAGGCCAGTCGGCCGCCGACTTCCTGCGCGACCAGGAACACGCGGTGAACACCGTGGTGTACGACGCGGTCATGGCCCATGGCGGCTCCATCTCGGCGGAGCATGGCATCGGGGAACTGAAGCGGGACGAGCTGGTGGAGCGCAAGTCGCCGGTGGCGATGGGGTTGATGCGGGCCATCAAGGGCGCGCTCGATCCGAAGGGACTGATGAACCCCGGCCGGATGCTGTGACCCGTCCGTGAGGCGGACTCAATCCACCGGAGGTTCGCCGCAGGTCTCGACCATGAGGTCGCGCAGCCACCGGTGACCCGGGTTGTAGTGCGTGCGTTCGTGCCAGCCGAGGATCTTCGTGAAGCCCGGCACCTCCACCGGCGGCGCCACCACGTGCAGGCCCTTCGCCTGCCGGGCCAGCCGGCTCGGCACCACGGCGATCAGGTCGCTGTGCCGCAGGATCTCGGGCAGCAGGAGGAAACTCTTGACCGACAGCGTCACGCGCCGCTCGCGGCCCATCGCGGCGAGCGCATCGTCGGTCACCCCCCGGAAGGCCCCGCCCGTGTACGAGACGAGCGCGTGGTCCAGCGCGCAGAAGCGGTCGAGCGTCAGCGGCTCGCTGGCGGCCGGGTGGTCCTCGCGCATCACGCACACGTAGCGTTCGTCGAACAGACGCCGCGAATGCAGCGCGTCGGGTGTGTCATCGGGGGCGATGAGCGAGAGGTCGATCTCGCCGCGTTCCATCTGCACCGGAAGCCGCGCGTCGTCGACGGGCAGCACCGCCACGCGGATGCCGGACGCCTGGCGGCGAAGCGCCGCGAGGAACGGCACCAGCACGGCCTGCATCGCGTAGTCGGTCGACGCGATCGTCAAGGTCATGCGCGCATCGGCCGGCACGAAGGCGCTGGGACGCAGCAGGGTTTCGGCGTCCTGCAGCAGTTGCTTGACGGGGCCGGCGAGCTCGAGCGCCCGCAGCGTGGGCACGATGCCGCGCTGCGAACGCACGAAGAGCGGGTCGCCGAACGTTTCGCGCAGGCGGGTCAGCATGCCGCTGACCGCCGGCTGAGTGAGCCTCAGGCGCTCGGCGGCACGGGTCACGCTGCGTTCGTCGAGCAGGGCATCGAGGGTCTTCAGCAGGTTGAGGTCGGTGGTTCTGATATCGGCTGCCACGATGTCCGGGATAAGAATTCCTGATTTGGGTTATTCCAGCATAGCCCCCACCCTGGAGAAGGTCCATCCGGGCACCCGACCTTTTTCTCCACATCACCCATGCACAACACCCTCTTCCCGCCCGCGGAGGCCACGCGATGAGCGCGCTGTTCTCCCCGTTCCAGCTCAAGGACGTCACGCTGCGCAACCGCATCGCGATCCCGCCGATGTGCCAGTACAGCGCGGTCGACGGCCACGTCACCGACTGGCACCTCGCGCACTACACCTCCCTCGCCCGCGGCGGCGCCGGCCTCGTGATCGTCGAGGCCACGGCGGTCTCGCCCGAAGGGCGCATCACGCCGGCCTGCACGGGCCTGTGGGACGACTCGCAGATCGAAGGCCTCGCCCGCATCGCCGCCGCGATCAAGGCCGCCGGCGCCGTGCCCGGCATCCAGATCGCCCACGCCGGACGCAAGGCGAGCGCGCAGCGCCCCTGGGAAGGCGACGACCACATTCCCGCGGAGGATCCGCGGGCCTGGGAGACGATCGCGCCATCGGCCATCGCCTACGGCGAGAACCTGCCCCGCGTGCCGAGGGCGATGACCGTGGCCGACATCGAGCGCGTGCGCGCCGACTTCGCAGCGGCCGCACGCCGCGCCCGCGACGCGGGCTTCGAGTGGCTCGAGCTGCACTTCGCCCACGGCTACCTGGCGCAGAGCTTCTTCTCCGCCCATTCCAACCAGCGCACCGACGCCTATGGCGGCAACGTCGCCGGCCGCAGCCGCTTCCTGCTCGAGACCCTGGCCGCGGTGCGCGCCGTGTGGCCGGAACGCCTGCCCCTCACCGCGCGCTTCGGCGTGATCGAGTACGACGGCCGCGACGACGAGACCCTGCGCGACTCGATTGGCCTCGCGAGCGCGTTCCGCCGCGGCGGCCTCGACCTGCTCAACGTCAGCGTGGGCTTCACGATCCCCGGCACGTCGATCCCCTGGGGGACGTCGTTCCTGGCCCCGGTCGCCGAGCGGGTGCGCCGCGAAGCCGAGCTGCCCGTGGCCGCCTCGTGGGGGCTCGACAAGCCGCAGTCGGCGGAAGCGTTCGTCGCCAAGGGGCAGATGGACCTGGTGATGATCGGCCGGGCCCACCTCGCGGACCCGCACTACCCGTACGCCACGGCGAAGGCGCTCGGCGTGCCGCGTCCTTCGTGGGTGCTGCCGGCGCCGTATGCGCACTGGCTGGAGCGGTACCGGACCCAGGCCTCGGCCCACTAGCTTCCAACGGTCCAACTTCTTGGGGTCAGTTCACGAGGGGCCGCTTTTTTTGCCTCGACCGATCATCGGCAGGAGGTGGCACATCCCAACGGACTATCGGCGCCGGCGCCCGGCGTCGACTCCGGGTCACGTGGCGGGCGCACATTGGAACTGTTCATTCCGCGACGCGCCACACGAGCGCTGCGGCCCCTTCAAGACCCCTTCAGGAACAGACACCATGACCACCCTTCGCTTGAACGTGCTCGCCGCACTGCTGCTCGCCGTCGCCGGCGGCGCCTCGGCCGCGACCTACACCAACGTGCCGTCCGGCGCGAACACCGGCCTGCCGTTCGCCTACTTCGGCAACGCCGGCAACCCGAGCGGCGATTCGCCCGCCGTGGGCGAGGTGTTCTCGCTGTCGGCCGCCGAGGTGCTGTCGTCCTTCAGCTTCTACGCCATCGGCAACGTGACGCAGTCGATCGTGCTGAACGTCGCGCAGTGGAACCCCGACACGAACGCGAAGAACCAGGCTTTCAACTTCATCGGCACGCCGCTGCTGACGACGGCCACCGCCCTGGAGACCTACGACGCGGCCGGTGGCTTCACCACGCTGGCGTTCGACAACCTGTCGCTCAGCCTCGACGCCGGCACCAAGTACGTCGCCTACCTGACCAGCAGCGACCCGGCCGTCACCGGCATCCAGCTGTCGCGCACGCAGACGGCGGTCGACGCCACCGGCTTCGGCATCGGCCAGGCCAACCTCAGCACCGTCCCGGGCAACGGCTGGCAGCTCCCGTTCAACGGCAGCGGCTTCCTGAGCCTGCAGTACACGGCCGTCACGACGCCGGTGCCGGAACCCGAGTCGCTCGCCCTGCTGATGGCCGGCCTCGGTGTGGTGGGTGCGGTGGCGAAGCGCCGCAAGGCGGCCCGGGCCTGATGGCCTGAGCGCGAACCGGGCGGCATTCGCGCCGTCCTGGTTCGTGGTTACTGCAGTGGACCGCTCGGGGTTTCGGGCAAGGCGATCGACACGACGTCGATGCCTTCTTCCTGGAGGGCCTGGCGATCCTCCGGCGTGGCACGGCCGCGGATGGCCCGCTCCTCGGTTTCGCCGTAGTGGATGCGGCGCGCCTCTTCGGCGAAGCGCTCGCCCACGTCGTCGGTGTGCGCCAGCACGTGCTGCACCGCACGCATCCAGAGGTTCTGCATCGTCAGCGCCTCGGGGGACACCGGCTTCGCGCCGTCGTGGCCCGAGGGTTCGGCGAGGTCGCGGCTGCGCGACATGCTGATGCGCGGCGCGCTGGGCAGCTTGGCGACCTCGCGGTCGCCACACAGCGGGCACTCGACCAACCCGCGTTCCAGCTGGGACTGGAAATCGCCTTCCGAACCGAACCACCCTTCGAAGGTGTGGTCGTGGGCGCAGCGCAGGTTGAGGACTTTCATGGGCCCATTATCCGCACAGGCGTTCAGCCGATGCGCTGCCAGGGCAATTCCCAACGGCCGGACTGCCAATTCTGCAACCACAACAGCCCGATCAGCGTCTTGGCATCGGTGAGTTCGCCCGACGCGGACTTCTGCAGCAGCGCGTCGACCGAACTCGCGCCCACCTCCAGGAACTCGCCATCGTCCAGGCGCTTCTCGCCTTCCACCAGGCCACGGGCGAACCACACCTCGATGCCTTCGTTGGAGTACGCGATGGCGTTGTGCAGGATGCCCGCGCGCGCCCATTCGGTGGCGCGGTAGCCCGTCTCCTCGGCCAGCTCGCGGATGGCGCAGGCGAGCGGCGCCTCGCCGGGGTCGATCTTGCCGGCGGGGAACTCGATCATCACGCGGCCGACGGGATAGCGGAACTGCCGTTCGACCACGACACTGCCGTCGTCGAGCAGCGGCACGATCATCACCGCGCCGGGATGCACGATCCACTCGCGGCTCGCGCGGGCGCCGTCGGGCAGACGCACCTCGTCGCGGCGAACGTCGAGGAAGTTGCCGCGGTACACCTGTTCCGAGCGGACGAGGTGCTCCACCAGGTGCGCGTCGTCGTCGAGGTTCGAGGGATCGTGGCGCATGGCGGGCGTGTTCCGTTCAGTGGCGTTGCAGGTAGCGCCAGACGAACCCGGGGAACGCCAGCGTCAGGAAGAGGAAGAAGACGGCGGCGTAGAACTCCCAGCCCTGGGGAGCCGCCTGTCCGTGCGTGGCCTCGAGGAAACGCCCGAGGCCGATGGTGAGGCCGCATCCCGCGGCGAGTTCGGCGAGGCGCACGAGCCAGTGCTTGCGCCCGGCGGCGCGGGGCCCCACCACGGCGAGCCGCTCGTTGACGAACGGCAGGTTCGCCGTGACGAGGGCGAACACGAGGACGAGCCAGACGGCCGCGGTCGCGCTCATGGTCGCCCCCGCGGCCCGGCGGTCAGCTCTTCAGCGCGTTCAGCACGGCGGCCGAGCACAGCTCCATCAGCCCGCCCGGCACGATGCCGAACAGCAGCGCGGCGAAGCCGTTGAGGGCCAGCACGGCGCGCACGTCGAAGCCGGCCGAGATCGGCGCCGTGTCCGTCGGCTCGTCGAAGTACATGACCTTGACGAGGCGCAGGTAGTAGTACGCGCCGACCAGCGACAGCACCACCGCGATGATGGCCAGCACGATGTACGAGGTCTGGTTCGTGGTGATGATGGCCTGCAGCACCGACAGCTTCGCGAAGAAGCCCACGGTGGGCGGAATGCCCGCGAGCGAGAACATGAAGATCGCCATCACGCCGGCGTAGAAGGGGCTGCGCTTGGCCAGGCCCTTGAAGTCGTCGATCTGGTCGGCCTCGAAGCCCTGGCGCGACAGCAGCAGGATGATGCCGAAGGTGCCGAGCGTGGTGAACACGTAGGTGGCGATGTAGAACAGCGCCGAGCCGTAGCCGTTGGCGGCCGACAGCGTGTTGCCCGCCACCACCGTGGGCGCGAAGCCGAGCAGCACGAAGCCGATGTTGCTGATGGTGGAGTACGCCAGCATGCGCTTGAGGTTGCTCTGCGCGATGGCGACCACGTTGCCGATGAACATCGAGCCCACCGACAGCAGCACGATCATCTGCTGCCAGTCGTTGGCCAGGCCCAGCAGGCCTTCGACCAGCAGGCGGAAGGTCATCGCGAACGCGGCGAGCTTCGGGGCGCCGGCGATCAGCAGCGTGACGGCCGTCGGGGCGCCGTGGTACACGTCGGGCACCCACATGTGGAACGGCACCGCGCCCAGTTTGAAGGCCACGCCGGACACGACGAACACGAGGCCGAGGGCCAGCACCGCCTGGTTGATCTGGCCGGTGGAGATGGCCTCGAACACGCGCGGGATCTCGAGCGAACCCGTGGCGCCGTACATCATCGACAGGCCGTACAGCAGGAAGCCGCTGGCGAGCGCGCCCAGCACGAAGTACTTCATCGCCGCCTCGGTGGCCGGGGCGTGGTCACGGCGCAGCGCGGTGAGCGCGTACAGCGAGAGCGACATCAGCTCGAGGCCGAGGTACATCACGAGGAAGTTGTTCGCCGACAGCATCACCGAGATGCCCAGCAGCGAGAACAGGCTCAGGCTGAAGAGCTCGCCCTTGAGCATCTCGCGCTCGGCCGCGTACGGGCGGGCGTAGACGAGCGAGATCATCACGGCCAGCGCCGCGAAGAAGCCCAGCAGGTGGCCGAGCGAGTCGCTCACCACCATGTCCTGCATGGCGTAGATGGCCGGGGTGTCGATGTAGGCGAAGTGCATCGCCGCGACGACCGCGAGCGTCAGCTGCGTCAGCCAGTACGCGGGGCCACGGGTCTTGGCCCACAGGTCCACCATGGACACCACGAGGGCCATGGCGAGCAGCACGAGCTCGGGGTAGATCGCCAACCAGTTCATGTCGTTCATTGTTTCGTTCCCGAGGCCTGATCAGTTCAACTTCGAGACGGCCACGTGGCGCAGGAGTTCGTTCACGCTGACGTGCATCACGTCGGTGAAGGGCTTCGGGTAGAGGCCCATGTAGAGCGTGGCGATGGCCAGCAGGGCCAGCATCAGGAACTCGCGCTTGTTGATGTCGGTGAGCGCGCGGACGTCGTCGTTCGTGACGGCGCCGAAGTAGACGCGCTTGATCATCCACAGCGTGTAGGCGGCGCCGAAGATCAGCGCGGTGGCGGCCAGGGCGCCCAGCCAGAAGTTCACCTTCACGGCGCCGAGGATCACCATCCACTCGCCCACGAAACCGGCGGTGGCCGGCAGGCCGCAGTTGGCCATGCCGAAGAACACCGCGAAGGCCGCGAACTTGGGCATCGTGTTGACCACGCCGCCATAGCTGGCGATCTCGCGCGAATGCACACGGTCATAGAGCACGCCGATGCACAGGAACATGGCGCCCGACACGAAGCCGTGGGAGATCATCTGCACCAGCGCGCCGGACACGCCCAGCTCGTTGAACAGGAAGAAGCCGAGCGTAACGAAGCCCATGTGCGCCACCGACGAGTACGCGACGAGCTTCTTCATGTCCTGCTGAACCAGGGCGACGAGGCCCACGTAGATCACCGCGATCAGCGACAGCGCGATGATGAACCAGGCGTACTCGTGGCTGGCATCGGGGGCGATGGGCAGCGAGAACCGCAGGAAGCCGTAGCCGCCGAGCTTCAGCATGATGGCCGCCAGCACCACCGAACCGCCCGTGGGGGCCTCGACGTGGGCGTCCGGCAACCACGTGTGCACCGGCCACATCGGAACTTTCACCGCGAAGGCCGCGAAAAACGCGAAGAACAGCAGCGTCTGCGCCGGCAACGACAGCGGCAGCGTGTGCCACGTCAGGATCTCGAAGCTGCTGCCCGACTTGTAGTACAGGTAGATCAGCGCGACGAGCATCAGCAGCGAGCCGGCCAGCGTGTAGAGGAAGAACTTGAACGCCGCGTAGACCCGGCGCGGGCCGCCCCAGACGCCGATGATGATGTACATCGGGATCAGCGTGGCTTCGAAGAACACGTAGAACAGCAGGCCGTCGAGCGCGGAGAACACGCCGATCATCAGGCCGGACAGGATCAGGAACGCGCCCATGTACTGGTGCACGCGGTCGGTGATGACTTCCCACGCGGCGATCACGACGATGATCGTGATGAAGGCGGTCAGCAGCACGAACCACACCGAGATGCCGTCCACGCCCAGGTGGTAGTGCGTCTTGAAGCGCTCGATCCAGAACTGCGTGTCCGGATTGGCGGAGTTCTCGACGAACTGCATCGCCGCCGTGGTGGTGTCGAAGCCCGTGTAGAGCGGGATCGTGACGAGGAAGGCCACGATGGAAGCGACCAGCGCGAACCAGCGCACCGCGCTCGCTTGGCGGTCGCTGCCGAAGGCCAGGATCAGCACGCCGGCGAGGACCGGCAGCCAGATGGCGAGACTCAACAAACCCATGTTCTTGTTCTCCGTGACCGCTTATTTGCCCAGCGGGTTGCTGAGGTAAGGCCACAACTGCCAGGTCATCAGACCCACGACCCCGAGGATCATGACCAGCGCGTACCAGTAGAGGTAGCCCGTCTGCACCAGACGCACCACCGAGGCGAGGCCACCCACGAGGCGGGCCGACCCGTTGACGGCCGCGCCGTCGATCAGCGCCACGTCGCCGCCCTTCCACAGGCCGCGGCCCAGCAGGCGGGCGCCGGCGGCCAGCACGTTCTCGTTGAACCAGTCGAAGTAGTACTTGTTCTCGAGGATGCGGTCGATGAACGAGAACTTCGCCTTGATCCAGGTGGGGATGGCCGGCTTGACCATGTAGAAGAAGTACGACGTGACCACACCGGCCAGCGCGAGCCAGAACGGCGCCGTGGTCAGGCCGTGGATCGCCATGGCCCATGCACCGTGGAACTCCTCGCCCAGCTCGTGCATCGCGGGATGTAGCGTGCTGTTGACGAAGATGGCGTCCTTGAAGAAGTCGCCGTACAGCATCGGCTGGATCGTGAAGAAGCCGATGATCACCGACGGGATGGCCAGCAGCACGAGCGGCAGCGTGACGACCCAGGGCGACTCGTGCGGCGTGTGCGCATGGCCGTGACCGTGGTCGTCATGGTCGTCGTGGTGGTCGTGTTCACCCGGGAACGGCTTGTGGTGGAAGTGTTCCTTGCCGTGGAAGACCAGGAAGTACATCCGGAACGAGTAGAAGGCCGTGACGAACACGCCCGCCATCACCGCGAAGTTCGCGAAACCGGCCGCCGGCAGGTGGCTCAGGTGCACGGCCTCGATGATGCTGTCCTTCGAGTAGAAGCCCGAGAACAGCGGCGTGCCGATCAGCGCGAGCGAACCGAGCAGCGACGTGATCCACGTGATGGGCATGTACTTGCGCAGGCCGCCCATGTTGCGGATGTCCTGGTCGTGGTGCATGCCGATGATGACCGAGCCGGCCGCGAGGAACAGCAGCGCCTTGAAGAACGCGTGCGTCATCAGGTGGAACACGGCAACGGAGTACGCCGAGGCGCCCAGCGCCACGGTCATGTACCCGAGCTGCGACAGCGTCGAGTAGGCGACCACGCGCTTGATGTCGTTCTGGATGATGCCGAGGAAGCCCATGAACAGCGCGGTGATGGCGCCGATGGTCATCACGAAGCTGAGGGCCGTGTCGGACAGCTCGAACAGCGGCGACATGCGGGCCACCATGAAGATGCCGGCCGTCACCATCGTGGCGGCGTGGATCAGCGCGGAGATCGGGGTCGGGCCTTCCATCGAGTCGGGCAGCCACACGTGCAGCGGGAACTGCGCGCTCTTGCCCATCGCGCCGATGAACAGGCAGATGCAGATCACGGTGATCAGCATCCAGTCGGTGCCGGGGAAGCCGAGCTTGGCCAGGTCACCCGCCTTCGCGAAGACCTCGTTGTAGCTCAGCGTGCCGCCGTAGGCCACGATCAGGCCGATGCCGAGGATGAAGCCGAAGTCGCCCACGCGGTTCACGAGGAACGCCTTCATGTTGGCGAAGATGGCCGTGGGCTTGGTGTACCAGAAGCCGATCAGCAGGTACGACACGAGACCCACCGCTTCCCAGCCGAAGAACAGCTGCAGCAGGTTGTTGCTCATGACCAGCATGAGCATCGAGAACGTGAACAGCGAGATGTACGAGAAGAAGCGCTGGTAGCCCGGGTCTTCTTCCATGTAGCCGATGGTGTAGATGTGCACCATCAGGGACACGAAGGTCACCACGCACATCATCATCGCGGTGAGGCCGTCGACCAGGAAGCCGACTTCCATCTTCAGGCCGCCGAGCACCATCCATTCGTACACGGTGGCATTGAAACGCGCACCGTCCATCACCACATCCTTCAGCGTGAGGGCCGAGAGGATGAAGGCGATGGCCACGCCGAGGATGGTGACCACGTGCGAGCCGCGGCGGCCCACGGTCTTGCCGAAGAAGCCGGCGACGATGGCGCCGACGAGCGGCGCGAGCGGCACCGCGAGCAACAGGTTCTGGTTGAGTTGTGCAGACATCTGGATCAGCCCTTCAACTCATCGAGTTCGTCGACATTGATCGTGGCCCGGTTGCGGAACAGCACCACCAGGATGGCGAGGCCGATCGCGGATTCCGCGGCGGCAACCGTCAGGATGAAGAACACGAACACCTGGCCGGCCATGCGGTCGGCGGCGATGGGCAGGTAGTGGGAGAACGCCACGAAGTTCAGGTTCACGGCCAGGAGCATCAGCTCGATGGCCATCAGCAGCACGATCAGGTTCTTCCGGTTCAGGAAGATGCCGATCACCGACAGGGCGAACAGGATGGCGCCGACGGACAGGAAGTGTCCGAGGGTGATGGGGCCGAGGGCGAGGGACGTCATTTGGTTTCTCCCGCGGGCGGCACGTCGGCGGCGGGAGCGGCCGGCACCACCGCGTCCATCTTGACGATGCGCAGGCGGTCAGCGGCCTTCACGCGCACCTGGTCGGCCGGGTTCATCGACTTGGTGTCGCGGCGCGGGCGCAGCGTCAGGGCGATGGCGGCGATGATGGCGATCAGCAGCAGCACGGCGGCCAGCTGCATCGGGTAGAGGTACTGGGTGTAGATCTCGATGCCGAGGAGCTTGGTGTTGCCCATGGCCAGGTCGGCCGGCGGCGTGGCGGGCGCCTCGCTCAGGCGGAAGCCGCCCAGCAGCACCGCGGCCATCTCGAGGGCGATGACCACGCCCACGAGGCCCGCGAGCGGGAAGTGTTTCCAGAAGCCGGCGCGCAGGCCGTCGACGTTGATGTCCAGCATCATCACGACGAACAGGAACAGCACCATCACGGCGCCGACGTAGACGAGCACGAGCACGATCGCGAGGAACTCGGCGCGCAGCAGCATCCACACGCAGGCGGCGGACGCGAAGGCGAGCACGAGGAACAGCGCCGAGTGCACCGGGCTGCGTGCCGTGATCACACGGAACGCGGCGCCGAGCATCACGGCGGAGAAGACGTAGAAGAGCGCAGTGGTCATGTCCATGGGGTTCGATGGCGCCGGGCGGTGCGGACACCGCCGTTGCCGCCGACCGTGAGGTCAGCGGTAGCGGGCGTCAGCCTCCTTGTTGGCGGCGATTTCGGCCTCGTAGCGGTCGCCCACGGCGAGGAGCATGTCCTTCGTGAAGTACAGGTCACCGCGCTTTTCGCCGTGGTATTCGAAGACGTGGGTCTCGACGATCGAGTCGACCGGGCAGCTCTCTTCGCAGAAGCCGCAGAAGATGCACTTGGTCAGGTCGATGTCGTAGCGCGTGGTGCGGCGCGAGCCGTCGTCACGCACTTCCGATTCGATGGTGATGGCGAGCGCGGGGCACACGGCCTCGCAGAGCTTGCAGGCGATGCAGCGCTCTTCGCCGTTCTCGTAGCGGCGCAGCGCGTGCAGGCCGCGGAAGCGCGGGCTGAGCGGCGTCTTCTCTTCCGGGAACTGCACCGTGATGTTGCGGGCGAAGAAGTGCCGGCCCGTGATCTTCAAGCCCTTGAACAGCTCGATGAGCAGGAAGCTCGAGAAGAAATCCTTGATTGATGCGACAGCAGCCATGACGGGCTCACTTCCAGATGTTGTACGGCGACTGGATCCAGAGACCCACCACCAGCAGCCACACCAGCGTGACCGGAATGAAAATCTTCCAGCCCAGACGCATGATCTGGTCATAACGGAAGCGCGGGAACGTGGAACGCACCCACAGGAACATCGTGACGACGACGAAGGTCTTGATGCCGAGCCAGATCCAGCCCGGGATCAGGTTGAACGGCGCGAAGTCGAACGGGGACAGCCAGCCGCCGAGGAACAGCGTGGCGGTGATGATCGACACCAGGATCATGTTCGCGTATTCGGCGAGGAAGAACATCGCGAACGCCATGCCCGAATACTCGATCATGTGGCCGGCCACGATTTCCGACTCACCTTCCACCACGTCGAACGGGTGGCGGTTGGTTTCGGCGAGGCCCGAGATGAAGAACACCACGAAGATGGGCAGCAGCGGCAGCCAGTTCCACGACAGGAACGTGAGGCCCATGGAGGCGAACGTGCCGTGGCCCTGCTGCAGGACGATCTGGCTCATGTTCAGCGTGCCCGAGACCATCAGCACGACGACCATGCAGAAGCCCATGGCGATCTCGTAGCTGACCATCTGCGCCGAGGCGCGCAGCGCGCCGAGGAACGCGTACTTCGAGTTCGAGGCCCAGCCGGCGATGATCACGCCGTACACCTCGATGGAGGTGATGGCCAGCAGCAGCAGCAGGCCGGCGTTGACGTCGGCGAGCACCACTTCCGGACCGAACGGCACCACCGCCCAGGCGGCCAGCGCCGGCATGATGGTCATGATGGGACCGAGCAGGAACAGGCCCTTGCTCGCGGCCGTCGGCATGATGATCTCCTTGAAGATCAGCTTGACGGCGTCGGCGATGGGGGTGAGCAGGCCCATGGGACCCACGCGGTTCGGACCCGGACGGATCTGCGTCCAGCCGATGGCCTTGCGTTCCCACAGCGTGAGGTAGGCCACGCAGATCATCAGCGGCGCGACCACCGCGATGATCTTCACGAGCGTCCAGACGACCGGCCAGAAGCCACCGAGGGTGGCGCTGCCGAAGGAGGTGATCGAGTCGAGCATGGTGGCGGCGTCCTCAGGCTTTCTCGACGGTGATCGGGCCGAACAGGCTGCCCAGGCCCGCAGTGGCCGGGTGCCCTGCCGGCACGCGCACGGCATTGGCGGCCAGGGTCGGGTCCAGCTGGGCGGACAGCACGGCGATGGCGTCGCCCTGCTTCAGGCGCACGGCGGCGGTGCCGTTGAGGCCCAGCTCGGCCCACAGCGAGGCCGACAGGCCGGCGACCGGTGGGCGCGCGTCCTTCGTGAGCTGCAGCGACGTGGCGCGGCGCACCAGGGAGTCGGCGGCGTAGATCATCACGTCGGAGACACGCTCGAGTGCAGTGGCCGTGGCGGCCGGCTTGGCCGACACCGACGTCTTGTTGCTCAGGCGGGCCGGGATGGTGGCGACGTCGCCCAGGGCTTCGGCGCGCACCTCTTCCGACGTCTCCTGCGAGAAGCCATCGAGGCCCAGCACGTTGCCGAGCACGCGCAGCACCTTCCACGCCGGGCGGGTGTCACCCAGGGGCTTCACCACGCCGTGGAAGCTCTGCGCGCGGCCTTCGGCGTTGACGAAGGTGCCCGAGGTTTCCGAGAACGGGGCGATGGGCAGCAGCACGTCGGCCACGTCGAGCGCGGCGTTCTTGAACGGCGTGAGCGCGACGACGAGCGAGGCGCCCTGCAGCGCGCGCACGGCGGCGGCCGGGTTCGCGGCGTCGAAGGCCGGTTCGGTGTTCAGCAGCACGACGGCCTTCAGCGAACCCGTGAGGATCTGCTGGGCGTTCAGGCCACCCTCGCCCGGCAGCGCGTTGACGAGCTGCGCGCCGACGGTGTTCGCGGCTTCGGTGAGGTAGCCCACCGAGGCGCCGGTCTGTTCGCCGATCCAGTTGGCGAGCGACAGCAGGCCGCTGGCCTGCGGGTGTTGCGCGGCGGCGTTGCCGAGCAGCACGGCCTTGCGTTCGCCCGACAGCAGCGAGGCGGCGACGGCCTTGGCGGCGTCGGTCACGTTCGCGCTCACCGGGGCGGTGGCGCCCTTCTCGGCGGCCACGGCGGCGGCGATCTCGGCCAGCGTCTGGACCCAGGCGCTCGGCGCCACGGTGATGCTGCTCGCGAGCGGCATCAGCCAGTCGTCCTGCACGGCGTGCAGGCTGTGCACCTTGGCGCCCTTGCGGGTGGCCTGGCGCAGGCGGGAGGCGAACAGCGGGTGGTCCTTGCGCAGGAACGAGCCCACGACCAGCACGCGCTGCAGCGACGACAGCGACGCGATGGACGTGCCGAGCCAGCGCACGCCTTCCGGCGCGGTGAAGTCGGCGTGGCGCACGCGGTGGTCGATGTTCTGGCTGCCGAGGCCGCGCACGAGCTTGGCCAGCAGGTGCAGTTCCTCGACCGTGCTGTGGGCCGAGCCGATGGCGCCGATGCTGGCGGCACCGTGCTCGCGCTTGATCTCGGTCAGGCTGCGGCCGACGTATTCGAGGGCCGTGGTCCAGTCGGTGGTCTGCCACTCGCCGTTCTGCTTGACCATCGGCTGCGTGAGGCGGTCGTCGCTGTTGAGCGATTCGTACGAGAAGCGGTCGCGGTCAGCGATCCAGCATTCGTTGACGTCTTCGTTCTCGAGCGGCACCACGCGCATCACGCGGTTGTTCTTGACCTGCACGATGAGGTTCGCGCCGGTGCTGTCGTGCGGGCTCACGCTCTTGCGGCGCGAGAGTTCCCAGGTGCGGGCGCTGTAGCGGAACGGCTTGCTGGTGAGCGCGCCCACCGGGCAGATGTCGATCATGTTGCCCGACAGCTCGGAGTCGACCGTGTCGCCGGCGACCGTGGTGATCTCGGAGTGTTCACCGCGGTGGATCATGCCGAGCTCCATCTGGCCGGCCACTTCCTGGCCGAACCGGACGCAGCGCGTGCAGTGGATGCAGCGGCTCATCTCTTCCATCGAGATCAGCGGGCCCACGTCCTTGTGGAACACCACGCGCTTCTCTTCCTGGTAGCGCGAGGCCGAGGAGCCGTAGCCCACGGCCAGGTCCTGCAGCTGGCATTCGCCGCCCTGGTCGCAGATGGGGCAGTCGAGCGGGTGGTTGATGAGCAGGAACTCCATCACGCCCTGCTGGGCCTTCAGGGCCTTGTCGCTCTTCGTGCGGACGATCATGCCCTGCGTGACGGGCGTGGCGCAGGCCGGCATCGGCTTCGGCGCCTTCTCGACGTCGACGAGGCACATGCGGCAGTTGGCCGCGATGGACAGCTTCTTGTGGTAGCAGAAATGCGGGATGTAGGTGCCGGCCTTGTCGGCGGCATGCATCACCATGCTGCCCTCCTGGACCTCCACCTTCTTGCCGTCGAGTTCGATTTCGATCATGTCGTGTGTCGCCTTGGCTTGCCGCTCAGACGTAGGCGGGAACCGTGGACGTCTTGTGCTCGATCAGGTGCACGAATTCGTCGCGGAAATGTTTGATCATGGCGCGCACCGGCATGGCGGCGGCGTCGCCCAGGGCGCAGATGGTGCGGCCCTGGATGTTGTCGGCGACCGAGTTCAGCAGGTCGATGTCTTCCGGGCGGCCCTGCCCGTGGGCGATGCGCTCGATCATGCGGTGCATCCAGCCCGTGCCTTCGCGGCACGGCGTGCACTGGCCGCAGCTCTCGTGCATGTAGAAGTACGACAGGCGCAGCAGGCTGTTGACCATGCAGCGCGAGTCGTCCATCACGATGACGGCGCCCGAGCCCAGCATGGAGCCGGCCTTGGCGATGGAGTCATAGTCCATCGTGCAGTCCATCATGATGTTCGCGGGCAGCACCGGGGCGGACGAACCGCCGGGAATCACGGCCTTGAGGGTGCGGCCCTTGCGCACGCCACCGGCGAGCTCGAGCAGCTTCGAGAACGGCGTGCCGAGGGGGATCTCGAAGTTGCCGGGGTTCTCGACGTCACCCACCACCGAGAAGATCTTCGTGCCGCCGTTGTTGGGCTTGCCGATCTCGAGGTACGGCTGGCCGCCGTTCCGGATGATCCACGGCACCGCGGCGAACGTCTCGGTGTTGTTGATCGTGGTGGGCTTGCCGTACAGGCCGTAGCTGGCCGGGAACGGCGGCTTGAAGCGCGGCTGGCCCTTCTTGCCTTCGAGCGATTCGAGCAGCGCGGTTTCCTCGCCGCAGATGTACGCGCCGAAGCCGTGGGCGGCGTGCAGCTGGAAGCTGTGGGCCGAGCCGAGGATCTTGTCGCCGAGGTAGCCCGCGGCGCGGGCCTCTTCCAGCGCGGCCTCGAAGCGTTCGTACACCTCGAAGATCTCGCCGTGGATGTAGTTGTACCCGACGCTGATGCCCATCGCGAAGGCGGCGATGGCCATGCCTTCGATGACGATGTGCGGGTTGAACATCAGGATGTCGCGGTCCTTGCACGTGCCCGGTTCACCTTCGTCCGAGTTGCAGACGAGGTACTTCTGGCCCGGGAACTGGCGGGGCATGAAGCTCCACTTCAGACCGGTGGGGAAGCCCGCGCCACCACGGCCGCGCAGGCCCGAGGCCTTCACTTCGGCGATGACCTGGTCGGGCGTCATGGGCTCGCCGCCGTCGCCGCCGGTGAGGATCTTGCGCAGGGCCTGGTAGCCACCGCGGGCCTCGTAGTCCTTGATGGACCAGTTCTTGCCGTCGAGGCCGGCGTAGATCTGAGGACCGATGTGCCGGCCGTGGAAGCAGGTTTCCACGCCCTTGGCCTGGAACTTGGAGAGGTCGAGCTGGGGTTGCATGCCGGGGCCCTCGGTCACTTGACCGCCGAACGCAGCGTGTCGACGAGTTCGTCGAGGCGTTCGGTCGTCATGAAGCTGCACATCTGCCGGTCGTTGACGAGCATCACCGGTGCGTCGGCACAGGCGCCGAGGCATTCGCTCTTCTGCACGGTGAACAGGCCGTCGGCGGTGGTGCCGCCGGCTTCCACGCCGAGCTTCTCGCACAGGTGGTTCAGGGCCTTCTGGCCGTCGCGCAGCTGGCACGGCAGGTTCGCGCAGACGTTCAGCTTGAACGTGCCGCGGGGCACCTGGTTGTACATGTTGTAGAACGTGGTGACCTCGTGCACCGCGATGGGCGGCATGCCGAGCACGTCGGCGATCTGCCGTTCGGCTTCGGCGGACACGAAACCTTGTTCCTGCTGGACGATGGCGAGGCAGGCCATCACGGCCGACTGGCGCTGGTCGGCCGGGTACTTCGCGACTTCGCGGGCGAACCGCGCGAGGGTCGCGGCCGAGGGGGTGGCGTCGGTGGAGCTCATGGGATTACCTGTCAATCTCGCCGAACACGATGTCCATGGTGCCGATGACCGCGACGGCGTCGGCGATCATGTGGCCGCGCGACATCTCGTCCATGGCCGCGAGGTGCGCGAAGCCGGGCGGACGGATCTTGAGGCGGTAGGGTTTGTTGGCGCCGTCGCTGACGATGTAGATGCCGAACTCGCCCTTCGGGTGCTCGACCGCGGCATAGGCCTCGCCTTCCGGCACGCGGAAGCCTTCGGTGAACAGCTTGAAGTGGTGGATCAGCTCTTCCATGCTGGACTTCATGTCCACGCGCGGCGGCGGAGCGACCTTGTGGTTGTCGGTGATGACCGGACCCGGGTTCGCGCGCAGCCAGGCGACGCACTGCTGGATGATCTTGTTGGCTTCGCGCATCTCGGCGACGCGGACCAGGTAGCGGTCGTACGTGTCGCCGTTGGTGCCCACGGGCACGTCGAAGTCCATCTTCGCGTACACGTCGTACGGCTGCTTCTTGCGCAGGTCCCAGGCGATGCCGCTGCCGCGCAGCATGGGGCCGGAGAAGCCGAGGTTCAGCGCGCGCTCGGGCGTGACCACGCCGATGCCGACCGTGCGCTGCTTCCAGATGCGGTTGTCGGTGAGCAGCGTCTCGTAGTCGTCGACGTTCGCGGGGAAACGGCGGCAGAAGTCCTCGATGAAGTCGAGCAGCGAACCACCGCGGTTCTTGTTCATCGCCGAGATGGCCTTGGCGTTGTGGATCTTCGACGCCTTGTACTGCGGCATGCTGTCCGGCAGGTCGCGGTACACACCGCCCGGACGGAAGTAGGCCGCGTGCATGCGCGCACCCGACACCGCCTCGTACATGTCGAAGAGATCTTCCCGCTCGCGGAAGCAGTAGATCAGCATGTTCATCGCGCCGCAGTCGAGACCGTGCGCACCCAGCCACATCAGGTGGTTGAGCAGGCGGGTGATCTCGCTGAACATCACGCGGATGTACTGTGCGCGCTCGGGCACCTCGATGCCCATGAGCCGTTCGATGGCCAGGCAGTACGCGTGCTCGTTGGACATCATCGACACGTAGTCGAGGCGGTCCATGTAGGGCAGGTTCTGGATGAACGTGCGCGTCTCGGCGAGCTTTTCAGTCGCGCGGTGCAGGAGGCCGATGTGGGGGTCGGCACGCTGGATGACTTCGCCGTCGAGCTCGAGCACGAGGCGCAGCACCCCGTGCGCGGCGGGGTGCTGGGGACCGAAGTTCAGCGTGTAGTTCTTGATCTCAGCCATTAATGCAGACCACCGTAGTTGTCTTCACGGATGATGCGGGGAATGATTTCGCGCGGCTCGATCGTGACCGGTTGGTAGATCACGCGCTTCTGCTCGGCGTCGTAGCGCATCTCGACGGTCCCCGACACGGGGAAGTCCTTGCGGAACGGGTGGCCGATGAAACCGTAGTCGGTCAGGATGCGGCGCAGGTCCTCGTGGCCCTCGAAGAGGATGCCGTACAGGTCGAACGCCTCGCGCTCGAACCAGTTGGCCGAACTCCAGACGCCGTTGACCGAGGCCACCACGGGCAGATCGTCCTCGGGGGCGAAGACCTTCAGGCGCAGGCGCCAGTTGTGCGTGACCGACAGCAGGTGCGAGGCGACGCAGAAGCGCGGCCCTTCCCAGGGCTGGTCCTTGTAGCTCGAGTAGTCGAGCCCGCAGAGGTCGATCAGCTGTTCGAACTTGAACTCCGGCAGGTCGCGCAGCTTCTGGGCGACGGCCAGGTAGTCGGCTGCCTTGACGGTCAGCGTGAGTTCACCGCGATCGAGCACCAGGCTCTTGATCGACGGAGCAAGGTCGGCCTCGATGCGGGCCTTCAAGGTTTCGATTTGGCTCATTGCAGCTCGCCTTCAACGCGCGATGGTGTTTTCGCGGCGGATCTTCGCCTGCAGCTGCAGGATGCCGTAGAGCAGCGCCTCGGCCGTGGGCGGACAGCCCGGCACGTAGACGTCCACCGGCACGATGCGATCGCAGCCGCGCACGACGGAATAGCTGTAGTGGTAGTAGCCGCCGCCGTTGGCGCAGGACCCCATGGAGAGCACCCAGCGGGGCTCGGCCATCTGGTCGTAGACCTTGCGGAGCGCCGGCGCCATCTTGTTGCACAGCGTGCCGGCGACGATCATCAGGTCGCTCTGGCGCGGGCTGGGCCGGAACAGCATGCCGAAGCGGTCGATGTCGTAGCGCGCCGCACCGGCGTGCATCATCTCGACGGCGCAGCACGCCAGGCCGAAGGTCATGGGCCACAGGGAGCCCGTCTTCGACCAATTGATCACCGTGTCCAGGCTGGTGGTGACAAAACCTTCTTTGAGAACGCCTTCGATGCCCATACAACTACCTCGCGATCATTCCCAGTCCAGCGCGCCTTTTTTCCATTCGTAGACAAAGCCCACGACGAGGATGCCAAGGAACAGCATCATGGCCCAGAAGCCGGTCGGACCGATTTCCTTCAGCGAAACTGCCCACGGGAAGAGGAAGGCAATTTCCAGGTCGAACAGGATGAACAGGATGGCGACGAGGTAGTAGCGCACATCGAATTTCATCCGGGCGTCTTCGAAAGCCTCGAAGCCGCATTCGTACGGGGAGTTTTTGGCCGTGTCAGGACGACGCGGACCGAGGAGAGAACCGAGCACCATGGGCGCTACGCCGACCCCCACACCCACCAGGATGAACAAGATGACGGGGAGGTAGGGTGCCAGATTCATGGTCTTCAGGCTTCTCAAGGACAACGACGCAACGCACAGTCGTGCGTTGCGTCGAAAGATCTGGTGCCGACGGCGAGACTCGAACTCGCACAGCTTTCGCCACTACCCCCTCAAGATAGCGTGTCTACCAATTTCACCACGTCGGCGGTGCTCTTTTAGAGTATGTCCGGATCGCTTGAGGTTTGCTCACCGAACAGCCACTTATTCTAACCTGAATCCCTCAGTTTGGGCATGGAATCGCTGCATTGCAGCACACCAAATTAGGAGGACATTCGACGAACGTCTTCCCTCCTCCGTCACTTCGTGGTGGAGGCCTGCGATGCAGCAGCCGCGGGAGCGCTGGCTTCCACGGCGGGAATGGCGGCAGCCGAGGCCGGAGCGAGCACGGCGCCCGGCAGCTGCACGGGACCGCTGGCGACCACGGCCGGCACGGCCGCGCGGTCGAGCACGCTGTCGCTGGTGGTGGCCGCGCCGCGGTTGGCACCGGCGAAGTACACCAGGGCCAGCGTGCACAGGAAGAACACGGCGGCCGACACGGCGGTCGAGCGCGACAGGAAGTTGGCACTGCCGGTGGCACCGAACAGGCTGCCCGCCGAGCCGCTGCCGAAGGACGCGCCCATGTCGGCACCCTTGCCGTGCTGGATGAGCACGAGGCCGATCATCACCAGGGCCGACAGCATCTGGACGGCCAGCACCACGTTCAACAGCATTTGCATTTTTTCTCGCTCCGAAAGATTCTGGGGTGCACTGCGGGGGCGATCAGCCCGCCGCCTTGCAGATCGCGGCGAAGTCCGCCGCCTTGAGGGATGCGCCACCGATGAGACCGCCATCGATGTCGGCTTGGCCGAGCAGCTGGGCCGCGTTGTCGGGCTTCATGCTGCCGCCGTAGAGGATCAGCATCTCGTCCGACTTCGTGGTGGCCGCGTGCAGTTGCGCGCGCAGCAGCGCGTGCACCGCCTGCGCCTGCTCGGGCGTGGCGGTCTTGCCGGTGCCGATGGCCCACACGGGTTCGTACGCGACGACGATCTGCGGGACGCAGTGGCCGAGCGTATGGATCACGGCCGACAGCTGGCGCTTGACCACGTGGTCGGTTTCACCAGCCTCGCGTTCGGCGAGCGTTTCGCCCACGCACACGATGGGCGTGAGCTTGTGCGCCAGCGCGGCCTTGGCCTTGTCGGCCACGAGCTGGTCGGACTCGCCGTGCAGCGCGCGGCGCTCCGAGTGGCCCACGATGACGAAGCGGCAGCCGAACTCGGCGAGCATCGCGGCCGACACCTCGCCGGTGAAGGCACCCGATTCGTGGGCCGAGCAGTCCTGCGCGCCCCAGCCGATGCGACCACCCTGCAGCGACAGCGCCACGTCGCCGAGGTACGGGAACGGGGCGCACACGGCGACGTCGGCGGTCCACGGGCCCGCGGCGTTCAGTCCGGCGAGCAGTTCGGCGTTGGCCGCACGGCTGCCGTTCATCTTCCAGTTGCCCACCACCAGCTTGCGGCGCATCGTTGCTTGTCCTTGTCGAGTCGTTGGATTCGGGGTCACCACGTCATCACCAGCTTGCCGATGTGCTGGTTCGACTCCATCAGCGCGTGGGCACCGGCAGCGTCGGCCGCGGCGAAGGTCTGGTGGATGACGGGCTTGATGCAGCCGGCTTCGAGCCAGGGCCACACGGTGTCATGGAGCGCCTTCGCGATGGCCGCCTTGAAGGCGACGGGACGCGGGCGCAGCGTGGAGCCGGTGACGACGAGGCGGCGACGCAGCACGAGGCCGGCATCGATCTTCGCTTCCACCCCACCCTGCACCGCGATGATCACGATGCGGCCGTCCTCGGCCAGGCACTGGATCTCGCGGGCGACGTAGTCGCCGGCCACCATGTCGAGCACGACGTCGACGCCGCGCCCGTCGGTGACGCGCTTCGCTTCCGCGACGAAGTCGTGGGTGCGGTAGTTGATCGCGTGGTCGGCGCCGAGGTCGAGGCACGCCTTGCACTTGTCGTCGCTGCCGGCCGTGGCGATCACGGTGGCGCCCCAGGCCTTCGCGAGCTGGATGGCGGTGACGCCGATGCCGCTCGTGCCGCCCTGCACGAGGAAGACCTCGCCGGGTTGCAGGCGGGCGCGGTCGAACACGTTCGACCACACCGTGAAGAACGTCTCCGGCAGGCTGGCCGCCTCGACGTCGCTGAAGCCCTTCGGCACCGGCAGGCACTGGCCCACCGGCGCGACACACAGTTCGGCGTAGCCGCCACCAGCGACCAGCGCGCACACGCGGTCGCCGACCTTCAGGCCGGCCGCCGCCAGCGCCGCGGCATCGCCTTCGACGATCACGCCGGCCACTTCGAGGCCCGGCAGGTCGGAGGCACCCGGCGGCACCGGGTAGAAGCCCTTGCGCTGCAGCACGTCGGGACGATTCACCCCCGACGCGGCCACACGGATCAGCAGTTCACCCGGCCCCGGCACGGGGTCCGGGCGAACGGCCTCGCGGAGCACCTCGGGCGCCCCGTAGGAAGAGATCTCGATGGCTTTCATCGCGCTCGGACTTCTTGGCTGAGAGGCTTACTCGCCAGCGGGCTGCTGCTCGCGGTCGATCAGGGCCTTCATCGACAGCTTGACGCGGCCCTTCTCGTCGGTCTCGAGCACCTTGACCTTGACCACCTGGCCTTCCTTCAGGAAGTCGGTGACCTTCTCGACGCGCTGGTGGGCGATCTGGCTGATGTGCAGCAGGCCGTCCTTGCCCGGGAGCAGGTTCACGAGCGCACCGAACTCGAGCAGCTTCGTGATCGGGCCTTCGTAGACCTTGCCCACTTCCACTTCGGCGGTGATTTCCTCGATGCGCTTCTTGGCGTACGCGGCCTTGTCGGCATCGGCCGAGGCGATCGTGATGGTGCCGTCTTCGCCGATGTCGATCGTGGTGCCGGTCTCTTCGGTCAGCGCACGGATGGTGGCGCCGCCCTTGCCGATCACGTCACGGATCTTCTCCGGGTTGATCTTCATCGTGTAGAGGCGCGGAGCGAACTGCGAGACTTCCGTCTTCGCCTCGCCCATCGCGGCGGTCATCTCGCCGAGGATGTGCAGGCGCGCTTCCTTGGCCTGGGCCAGGGCGACCTGCATGATTTCCTTCGTGATGCCCTGGATCTTGATGTCCATCTGCAGCGCGGTCACGCCGGCGGTGGTGCCCGCGACCTTGAAGTCCATGTCGCCGAGGTGATCCTCGTCACCCAGGATGTCGGTCAGCACGGCGAAGCGGTTGCCGTCCTTGATCAGGCCCATGGCGATGCCGGCCACGTGCGCCTTCAGCGGCACGCCGGCGTCCATCAGCGCGAGGCAGCCGCCGCACACCGAGGCCATCGACGAGGAGCCGTTCGACTCGGTAATCTCCGACACGACACGCATCGAGTACGGGAACTCGGTGCGGTCCGGCAGCACGGCGACCAGCGCGCGCTTGGCCAGGCGGCCGTGGCCGATCTCGCGGCGCTTCGGGGTGCCCACACGACCGGTTTCGCCGGTGGCGAACGGAGGCATGTTGTAGTGGAGCATGAAGTGCTCGCTGAACTCGCCGGCGAGCGCGTCGATCTTCTGCGAGTCGCGGTCGGTGCCGAGCGTGGCGGCGACCAGGGCCTGCGTTTCGCCACGGGTGAACAGCGACGAGCCGTGCACGCGCGGCAGCACGCTGTTGCGGATCTCGATCTGGCGCACGGTGCGGGTGTCGCGGCCGTCGATGCGCGGCTCGCCGGCCAGGATCTGGCCGCGCACGATGCGCGCTTCGATGTCGAACAGCACGTTGTCGACCTTCACCTTGTCGTACGCCACGCCTTCGGCGTCGAGGGCGGCGAACACGGAGGCGTTGGCTTCACGCGAGGCTTGCGTGCGGGCCTGCTTCGAACGGATCTGGTACGCGGCGCGGATCTTCTCCTCGGCCAGCGCGGTGACCTTGCCGATGAAGGCTTCGTCCTTGGCGGGCGCTTGCCAGTCCCAGGCCGGCTTGCCGGCGTCGCGCACGAGTTCGTTGATCGCGGCGATGGCGATGTTGCCCTGCTGGTGGCCGAACACCACGCCGCCGAGCATGATCTCTTCGCTCAGCTGCTGGGCTTCCGATTCCACCATCAGCACGGCGGCTTCGGTGCCGGCGACGACGAGGTCCATCTTCGAGTCGAGCAGCTGGGTCTTGCCCGGGTTCAGCACGTACTCGCCGTTGATGTAGCCCACGCGCGCGGCGCCGATGGGGCCGTTGAACGGGATGCCGGAGATGGCGAGCGCGGCGCTCGAGCCGATCAGCGCGGCGATGTCGGCCGACACTTCGGGGTTCAGCGACAGCACGTGCACGACGACCTGGACTTCGTTGTAGAAGCCTTCGGGGAACAGCGGGCGCAGCGGGCGGTCGATCAGGCGCGAGGTCAGCGTCTCGAGTTCGCTCGGGCGGCCTTCACGCTTGAAGAAGCTGCCGGGGATCTTGCCGGCGGCGTAGGTCTTCTCGATGTAGTCGACGGTCAGCGGGAAGAAGTCCTGGCCCGGCTTCGGGTTCTTGGCGCCCACGACGGTGGCGAGGATCACGGTGTCCTCGATGTCGACGATCACGGCACCGCCGGACTGGCGGGCGATCTCACCGGTCTCGAGCACGACCTTGTGCTGACCCCATTGGAACGTCTTCGTGACCTTGTTGAACATGCTCATGCTTTTCTCCTTTGTGTACCGGCGCCGGTGGGGTGGCGCCTGGCCCCTGGAGCAACCACGTCATCCTGGCGCGATGCCATTCCATGGCCGCTCTGCGGGTGAGCGGCGATGGAATGACACATCGTCATCGGTGGATGGCGGAACTCCAAAACAAAGAGCCTGTGCTGGCGATCCCAGACAGGCTCTTTTCGGAACTCATGAAGCGACAGCGACGGAAACGGCTCGCGACGAAGGCTTCACGAGTTCCCGTGCGATTACTTGCGCAGACCCAGCTTCTGGATCAGGGCCGTGTAGCGGTCGGCGTCACGGTCCTTCAGGTAGGCCAGCAGGCTCTTGCGGGTGTTGACCATCTTCAGCAGACCGCGGCGACCATGGTGGTCCTTCAGGTGGGTCTTGAAGTGGGGGGTCAGCTCGTTGATGCGGGCGGTCAGCAGGGCGACCTGGACTTCGGGGGACCCGGTGTCGTTGGCGCTGCGGGCGTTGGCCTTGACGATCTCGGCCTTTTGTTCGGTGGTGGACATCTGTGTGTTTCCAGAAATACCCGTCGCGGCCAATGAAAACGGCCTGCGGTTTCGGGTGGGTTGACTTGCGGTAGCGGGGGAAACCTCCCCGCGCCGTGCGGATTGCCAGCGCCCGGAAGAGCGCAAAGCCCGTCGATTGTAGCGGAAACCTGCAGCCCCTCCCGGAAGGCCTTCTCACGGACTTCCGGAAAAAAGTTTCGGAACGGGGTCGGAACGCCGGATTTCAAGTCCCTTGAAAGCCCTCCGGACGCTCCAAATTCGGAGCCATGGCGTGCTGCACGGTGCAGCGGCTACCCCGAAACGAAGATTCCTGGAGTTCCCCATGTTCGTGTTCCCCGCCCCCGTTTCCGTGTCCCGCCGTGCCGCCGCTTCGAGCCGGCTGCTGGACCAGCTGTTCTCCGAGCGCGTCACCGCGCCGTCGGCCCCCACCTCCCGCACCCCGGCGCTGGACGTGTCCGAGACCGACACCGCCTTTTCGCTCGCCTTCGAGGTGCCGGGCACCACCCGCGAGTTGCTGAAGGTGTCCGTGCAGGGCCGCCGCGTGGTGCTCGAGACCGCCACGGCCGAAGCGGCTGCCGCGACCGAAACCCCCACCGACACCCCGCGCGTGCTGTACCGCGAGCGCGCCGAGGCCCGCTACGCCCGCACCGTGGTGCTGCCGTCCGAGGTGGACCCGGCCAGCGCGTCGGCCCGGTTCGACAACGGGGTGCTGACCCTGTCGCTGTCGAAGAAGGTGCCCACCGGCGCCACTCAGGTCGCGATCGGCTGAACCTCGATGGGTTGAACCTCGGTGAGCGGCCAGCGGGGCCGCACGTCGAACCCCTGGTCGAAGCCGGGGACGGCGCCCCGCTGAAGCCGCATCGCCGCGGCGAGCGCGATCATCGCGCCGTTGTCGGTGCACAGCGCCAGCTCCGGGTAGTGCACCCGGACCTGGCGCTTGGCACATTGGGCGTTCAGCTGCTCGCGCAGCATCGTGTTCGCCCCCACCCCACCCGCCACCACGAGGCGCCTGAGCCCGGTCTGCTTGAGCGCGGCGATGGACTTGCGAACGAGCACGTCCACGATGGCCTCCTGCGTGGCCGCGGCGATGTTCGCCTTGTCCTGCTCGCAGACATTGGTGCCGAGCTTGAGCACCTGGGTGCGCACGGCGGTCTTGAGGCCGGCGAACGAGAAGTCGAGGTTGCCGCTGTGCAGCAGCGGGCGCGGCAGCGAATAGGCGGACGCGTCGCCGAAGGCGGCCAGGCGCGCCAGCACCGGCCCGCCCGGGTAGCCGAGGCCCAGCAGCTTGGCCGACTTGTCGAAGGCCTCGCCGGCGGCATCGTCGATGGACTCGCCCAGCAGCTCGTACTGGCCCACGTCGTCCACCCGCATCAGCTGGGTGTGGCCGCCCGACACGAGCAGCGCCACGAACGGGAATTCCGGCGGGTCGCTCGCGAGGAACGGGGACAGCAGGTGCCCTTCCAGGTGGTGCACACCGAACACGGGCTTGCCGAGCGCGGCCGCCAGCGAGCAGGCGACGCCCGCCCCCACCAGCAGCGCCCCGGCGAGGCCCGGACCGCGGGTGAAGGCGACCACGTCGATCTCGGCGAGGTCGACGCCCGCCTCGGCCAGCACCTGGCGGGTGAGCGGCACGACCCGGCGGATGTGGTCGCGCGAGGCCAGCTCGGGCACCACGCCGCCATAGGCCTGGTGCATGTCGATCTGGCTGTGCAGGGCGTGGGCCCGCAGTTTCGGAACCCCTGTCGGCGTGGCCTCGACCACGGCCACCCCGGTTTCGTCGCACGACGATTCGACACCCAAGACCTTCATGGGCCGATTGTAACAAGGGCGGCCGTCGCGACTTTCGTCTGAAAACGCTTTCACTTTGTCACACAGACGAGTCAGTGTTTTCCCGAGAATGCGGGCGACACCCGATCGTCCGATGTCGGACAAGGCCCTACGCTTAGGGGGTCCAGGAGTCTCCGCCTCGACGCGGCGACTCAGCAGAACCAGGGATCCTCTCGTTGGGGAACAGAATGAAAGAATACCGACTCACCTCGTGGCCCGAACTCCCGGCCCCGTACCAGGGCTCCGCCTACCGGCGGATGGTGAGTGACATGTCTCATCGCTACGTCTCGCTGTCCCAGCTGGTGACGAGCAGCGGCGTGCGCCGCCAGGACGTGCGCCAGTTCCTCGACTCCCTCGATTCCCGTGGCGTGCTGACCGAACGCGAGCTGTTCGTGTCCGACACCCTCCTCGATTCAGTGCGCCCGCTCGGCAACTGGATCCGCCGCAAGTTCAACCTGTCGCACGGCAGCCGCTGAACCGCACCCGCTCCCGCAGAAGCCCGCCGCGTGCGGGCTTTTTCACGCCCGGGCGCCCTCCTCTGGCGCGGATGTTGCTCGCCCTCGCGGCATGAACCCGACGCGCCCCTCCACCGCCGCGCTGCGCATCGTCATCGTCGCCCCCGACTCGCTGCTGGCCGACGGCACGGACACGCGGGCGGTGACCGAGGCCGAGCGCTCGCGGTCGCTGCGCATCGGGCTGCTCGAGAACGGCTACAACATCGTCGCGGTGCTGCCGGCCGACGTGTTCCTCCCGGACCGCCTCGCCCAGATCGCCCCCGACATGATCATCGTGGACGCCGAAAGCCAGGCGCGCGACACGCTGGAGCACGTGGTGCTCGCGACACGCGACGCCCGCCGCCCCATCGTGCTGTTCACGGAAGACGAGGACACCTCCCATGTCGGTGCGGCCATCGCCGCCGGCGTCACCGCGTACGTGGTGGCCGGCATGGCGCCCGACCGCGTCAAGCCGGTGCTCGAGGTCGCCCTCGCCCGCTTCGAGCATGAGGAAGGCCTGCGCCGCGAGCTGGCGGACGCGCGCACCGAGCTGTCGGAACGCAAGGTGATCGACCGCGCGAAGGGCTTGCTGATCAAGGCGCACGGCCTGACCGAGGACGCCGCGTACGCCCGCCTGCGCAAGACCGCGATGGACAAGGGCCTGCGCCTGGCCGACGTGGCCCAGCGACTGATCGACGTCAGCGACCTGCTCGCCTGATTGGGTGCACTGCAGCACCGTTCGGGTGCGGCACACGTCGAAAACAGCTGGCACAGCGTTTGCAAATGAACCGGCAGAGGATCAACGGCGATCCTCGACATTGACACCAGACAGCACCAACGGCGGTGCTGAACGGTTCGGACGACGGCGTCCCCACCCTCCCGGGCTCACCCCCGACGAGACGTGCGGACGCCTTTTTGTTTTTGTCCCCTGCGTTGCAGACCACCGAGACCTTTCCGCCATGACCGACCACACCGATCGAAAGAACCTCATGAGCCGCCGAACCCTGATCAAGGCCGCCGCCGCCTCCAGCGCCACCGGCATGCTGCCGGGACTGCAATCCGCCGTGTATGCCGCCGGCTCGGACAAGCCCGAAAAGGAGGAAGTCAAGATCGGCTTCATCCCGCTGACCGACTGCGCCTCCGTCGTGATGGCCTCGGTGCTCGGCTTCGACAAGAAGTACGGGGTGAAGATCATCCCGACGAAGGAAGCCTCGTGGGCCGGCGTGCGCGACAAGCTCGTCAACGGCGAACTCGACATGGCCCACGTGCTCTACGGCCTCGTGTACGGCGTGCACCTCGGCATCGGCGGCCCCAAGAAGGACATGGCCGTGCTGATGAACCTGAACAACAACGGCCAGGCCATCACGCTGTCGAAGACCCTCGCCGACAAGGGCGCCGTCGACGGGGGTTCGCTCGCGAAGCTGATGGCCCGCGAGAAGCGCGAGTACACCTTCGCCGGCACGTTCCCCACCGGCACGCACGCGATGTGGATGCACTACTGGCTCGCGGCCTTCGGCATCAATCCCGTGACCGGCGCCAAGCTCATCACCGTGCCGCCGCCCCAGATGGTGGCGAACATGCGCGTCGGGAACATGGACGGCTTCTGCGTGGGCGAGCCCTGGAACCACCGCGCGATCATGGACGGCATCGGCATCACCGCGATCACCACCCAGGACCTCTGGAAGGACCACCCCGAAAAGGTGCTCGGCACGACGTCCGACTTCGTGAAGAACAACCCCAACACGGCGCGCGCCGTGATGATGGCCGTGCTCGAGGCCAGCCAGTGGATCGACGCCAGCCTGCAGAACAAGCTGAAGATGGCCGAGACCGTCGCCCAGAAGGCGTACATCAACACGAGCGTCGACGCCATCAACCAGCGCATCCTCGGCCGCTACCAGAACGGCCTCGGCAAGACCTGGGACGACGCGAACCACATGAAGTTCTTCAACGGCGGTGCCGTGAACTACCCCTACCTGTCGGACGGGATGTGGTTCCTGACCCAGCACAAGCGCTGGGGCCTGCTGAAGGATCACCCCGACTACCTGGGCGTCGCCAAGCAGATCAACCGCATCGACCTCTACAAGGACGTCGCGGGTGCCATGAAGATCAGTGTCCCCAAGGACCCGCTGCGCACCAGCAAGCTGATCGATGGTGTCGTCTGGGACGGCAAGGACCCGAAGAAGTACGCCGACGGCTTCGCCATCAAGGCCTGAGTTCCGGAACCCACGCCGCCACCCAAGGAGATCATCATGGTCAGCGCAGTCTTCCACTCCCCCCTCGATGCCGCCAATGAGGCTCGCGCCGAGGCGGACAAGCCGAAGGTGGCCACCGCCGCCTCGTCCACCGCCACCCCGAAGCCGGCCCGCCCTGCGCGTGACCCGATCGATTGGCGGGGTCTGTTCCTGAAGGTGCTTCCACCGCTCACCGGCGTCGCCGCGCTGGTCGGCATCTGGGCCCTGCTCACGATGAAGAGCACGACGTTCCCGACCCCGGCCGCCACCCTCAAGGAGGCGCTGGTGCTGTTCTCGGACCCGTTCTACAGCAACGGCCCGAACGACCAGGGCCTCGGCTGGAACATCCTGTTCTCGCTGCAGCGCGTGGCGGTGGGCTTCGGCCTCGCGGCGGTGATCGGCATCCCGCTCGGCTTCATGATCGGCCGCTTCGAGTTCCTGAGCCGCATGGTCTCGCCGCTGATCAGCCTGCTGCGCCCGGTGTCGCCGCTCGCGTGGCTGCCCATCGGCCTGCTGGTGTTCAAGGCCGCGAACCCGGCGGCCATCTGGACCATCTTCATCTGCTCGATCTGGCCGATGATCATCAACACCGCCGTGGGCGTGCAGCGCGTGCCGGCCGACTACCTCAACGTGGCCCGCGTGCTGAACCTGTCCGAGTGGAAGGTCATCACGAAGATCCTCTTCCCCGCCGTGCTGCCGTACATGCTGACCGGCGTGCGCCTGAGCGTCGGCACCGCCTGGCTCGTGATCGTCGCGGCCGAGATGCTGACCGGCGGCGTGGGCATCGGCTTCTGGGTGTGGGACGAGTGGAACAACCTCAACGTCACGCACATCCTGATCGCGATCTTCGTGATCGGCATCGTGGGCCTGCTGCTCGAATGGGCCCTGGTCTCGATCGCCAAGCGTTTCACCTACGACGAAGTCTGAACCCGAGGAGACCCGCACCATGAACAGCAACTTCATCCAGGTCCAGAACGCCGAGATGGTGTTCAACACGAAGAAGGGCCGTTTCCACGCCCTGCGCGAGATCAACCTCAACGTGGCCAAGGGCGAGTTCGTCACGCTGATCGGCCACTCGGGCTGCGGCAAGTCCACGCTGCTGAACCTGATCGCCGGGCTCACGCTGCCCTCGAGCGGTGCACTGATCTGCGACAACCGCGAGATCGCCGCCCCGGGGCCCGAGCGTGCGGTGGTGTTCCAGAACCACTCGCTGCTGCCGTGGCTCACCTGCGAGGAGAACGTGCACCTCGCGGTCGAGCGCGTGTTCGGCGCCACCGAGTCGAAGGCTCAGCTCAAGGCGCGTTCGCTCGCCGCGCTGGACCTCGTCAACATGGGCCACGCCGCGACCAAGCGTCCGCACGAGATCTCGGGCGGCATGAAGCAGCGCGTGGGCATCGCCCGGGCGCTCGCGATGGAGCCGAAGGTGCTGCTGATGGACGAACCGTTCGGCGCGCTCGACGCCCTCACCCGCGCGCACCTGCAGGACGAGCTGCTGAAGATCGTGGCCCGCACGCAGAGCACCGTGGTGATGGTGACGCACGACGTCGACGAGGCCGTGCTGCTGTCCGACCGCATCGTGATGATGACGAACGGCCCGGCCGCCACCATCGGCGAGATCCTGTCGATCGACCTCGAGCGCCCGCGCAACCGCGTGGAACTCGCCGAGGACACGAAGTACGTGCACTACCGCAAGGAAGTGCTCGACTTCCTCTACACGCGCCACGGCCACGTCGAGAAGGCCGCCTGAGCGGCCCCGCGCCCCCTCCGGGGGGCGCCTGCACCAGAACACATCCATTCGTTGGGGAGATCCTCTGTGACCACGTCCGCCAGCTCCGGCCTGGCGCTGGACGCGGGGCGGGCCGCGAAGCCCGCCGCCGCGTCTTCGCTCGCCCGTCCCGCCCTCGGCTTTTCACTCGGCAAGTACCGCGAGATCCTGATCGCGGTCGCGTTCTTCCTGCTGTTCGACCTGGCCGTGCTGGTGTTGAACTTCTACGTGTCCTTCCAGATCTCGGAGGACGCCGTCTCGATCAACCTGTCCGGACGCCAGCGCATGCTGACGCAGCGGCTGTCGAAGAACCTGTTCGCCAGCGAGCTCGCCGTGGCCAATGGCGCCGTGCCGGCCCCGCTGACCGACGAGCTGCGCCTGGCCTCGCGCCTGTTCGACGAGACCCTCACCGCGTTCCGCAACGGCGGCCAGGTGACCGGCGGCGACGGCAAGCCGGTGCAGCTGGTCCCCGCCTCGGGGCCGAAGAGCGCGGAGATCCTCGCGCGCAGCGTCGCGCTGTGGGAGCCGTGGCGCGTGCTGCTGGAGCCGCTGCGCGAGGGGACGTCTCCGCCCACGCCCGAGCAGGTGCGTGCCGCCGCGGCCTACGCCCGCGCGAACAACCTCGCGCTGCTCGGCCTGATGAACGAGCTGACCACCGACCTCGGGGCCGCGGCCAGCCAGCGCGCCTCGCAGCTGCGGATGGTGCAGACGGCCGGCATCGTGCTCGCGCTGCTGAACTTCGTCTTCATCCTCTTCAAGTTCATCCGCCGCCTGCGCCAATCCGACGAGGCCACGGAGCAGGCCGCCGGCGAAACCCGCGAGATCCTGTCGGTGGTGCGCGAGGGCCTCTTCCTGCTGACCCCGCAGCTGACCCTTGGCACCCAGCTGTCCGCCTCGGTGTCGACCATCCTCGCGCAGTCCGTGCACCCCGGCGACAACATCCTCGACGTGCTGCGCCCGATGGTCTCGGCCCGCACGCTCGACGACGCCCGCGGCTACATGGACCTGCTGTTCCTGCCCCACATCAAGGAGGACCTGGTCCAGAGCATCAACCCGTTGACCGAGGTCGCCATCACCACCACCGACGGGCTCGGCCACACGCACCAGCGCCACCTGTCGATGCGCTTCAACCGCGTGCTCGCCGACGGCGAGATCCGCCACCTGCTCGTCACGGTGCAGGACGTCACCTCGCGCATCGAGCTGGAGCAGAAGCTCCAGGGCGAGCAGCAGCGCGCCCAGCGCGAGTTCGACCTGCTCGTGCGCGCCTTCGAGACCGACCCGGGCGCGCTGCGCGGCTTCGTGGACCGCTCCGAATCGGCACTGCTCGAGGTCAACGACCTGCTGCGCCAGGTGGAGGCCGGGTCCGATCCGAAGCAGCTGCGCCGCATCGTCGACGCCGTGTACCGGCACATCCACGCGGTCAAGGGTGAAGCCTCGATGCTGCAGCTCGACCTGCTGACCGCCACGGCCCACCAGTTCGAATCGCAGATCCAGATGCTGCGCGAGGCCGGCACGTTCGGCGGCGACTCGCTGCTCGCCCTGCCCCTGCCGCTCGAGGAACTGCTGACCCGCCTGCAGGCGCTCAAGCGGTCGGTGCTGCGCGACCGCGGGGGTGCACCCCGCCCTCCTGCCGACTTCTCGGTGCCGCTGACCGGCCTCGTCTCGCGCATCGCCAGCGACCTCGGCAAACCCACGCGCCTCACCACCGCCCTCGCCCCGCTCACCGCGTTGCCCACGGCCACGCACGAGGCGCTGCAGAAGGTGGCCGTGCAGCTGGTGCGCAATGCAGTGGTGCACGGCGTCGAGGACGGCGACACCCGCGCCGCGCTCGGCAAGCCCGCCACCGCGGCCGTCGACGTCACGCTGCACCGCAACGCCTCGAACCAGGTGGAACTCGTCGTGAAGGACGACGGCGCGGGCCTCGACACCGAACGCGTGCGCGCCCGCCTGCGGGCGCTGGGCTGGTTCAGCGACACGCAGCTCGGCGAGATGAGTTCGGCCCAGGTGCTCGCGCAGATCTTCCGGCCGGGCTTCTCCACGTCGGACACTGCCGGCGAACACGCGGGCCGCGGCGTCGGGCTCGACATCGTGTCGGCCGAGGTGCGGCGCCTGGGCGCGCGGCTGCTGGTGTCCACGAAACCCGGCCAGGGCACCACGTTCCGCGTGCGCCTGTCGGCCTGAGCAGGAGGATCTCGATGAAGCTCCTCGTGGTCGACGACTCCAACATGGTGCGCTCGCGCATCGCCCGCATCGTGCAGGGTGGTGCCCTCGGCGACGTGACGATCGTGGGCATGGCCCGCGACGGCGTGGAAGCGCTGCGCGCCGCGAGCCAGGCCTCGCCCGACATCGTCACGATGGACCTGACGATGCCCGAGATGGACGGCCTGGCCTGCATCCCGGCGCTGCTGGCCGCGCACCCGCGGGCGCGCATCCTCGTCATCAGCGCCCTCGACGACAAGTCCACCGCCATCCGCGCGCTGCGGCTCGGCGCCCACGGTTTCCTGCCGAAGCCGTTCACGGACGGCGACCTGCAACTGGCCCTGCTGGGCCTGATCCAACACAAGGGCTGAAGCACCATGGTCTCGCTCAAGGAGTCCGACCTGCGGCTGTTCATCGACTCGGTGCGCCGCTACTTCGAGGTCACGAGCCGCGTCGCGCCCGAAATCACTTCCGCCTTCCTCGGCGTGGGCGAGGTGCAGGGCCACGAGTTCAACGGCATCGTGAAGTTCTCGGGACCGATGAACGGCCAGGTGACCGTGTCGCTTCCCATGCGCGCCGTGCGCGAACTGCTGCTGATCCAGCACGAGACGAAGCTCACCGAGGCCAACCTGCTCGACGCGGTGGGCGAGATCGCCAACACGCTGGCCGGCAACGCCCGCCGCAACCTGGGCAAGGACCTCGACATCTCGGTCCCCACGACGGTGCGCGGCGCCCACGTCGCGGGCCAGCGCGCCCGCCAGCACCCCTACGTCATCACGTTCCGCTGGAACACGTACCCCGGGATGGTGTGCGTGGACCTCGCGCAGGCCGCCTGAAGCTGGCACACACCTTGCTGAACTCCCGGCGGCAGATGACGTTTCGTCGACTGTCTCCTCAGTAGGGGCTCGCGGCCCTTTTGTGCAACCCCCAGGTGCTCACGCGCCTGGGGGATTTTTTTCACCCGCTCAGTGGTTTTCCTTGGCGTGGTTGATCGAGTACTTCGGGATCTCGACCACGACGTCCTGGTTCGACACGATGGCCTGGCACGACAGGCGCGAGTTCGGCTCGAGGCCCCACGCGCGGTCGAGCATGTCCTCCTCGTTCTCCTCGATCTCGCCGAGCGAACGGAAGCCCTCGCGCACGATCACGTGGCACGTGGTGCAGGCCGCCACCATGTCGCAGGCGTGCTCGATGGCGATGCCGTTCTCGAGCATGGCCTCGCACAGGGAGGTGCCGGTGTCGGCCTTGATTTCGGTGCCGTTCGGGCAGTACTCGGGATGGGGAAGGATCCGGATGATGGGCATGGTCAGACTTCTTCGACGCGCTTGCCGGTGAGCGCGGTGCGCAGGCTGCGGTTCATTCGTTCGGCCGCGAAGGCCTCGGTGCCCTGGGCCAGGGCTTCGACACCGCGGTCGATGGCGGCGTTGTCCTCGCCCGCGCGCAGCGTCTCGAGGTCCTGCAGCAGCGTGTCGATGGCGGCACGCTGGGTGGCGTCGAGCAGGTCGCCGTCGGCCTCCAGCGCGGCGCGCGTGGCGAGCAGCATGCGCTCGGCCTCCACCTGCGACTCGCGCAGGGCACGGGCCTTCATGTCGACCTCGGCGGTGGTGAAGCTCTCCTGCAGCATGCGGGCGATGTCCTCGTCCGCGAGGCCGTAGCTCGGTTTCACCGTGATGGCGGCCTCGACGCCGGAGGTCTCCTCCTTCGCGGCCACGCTCAGCAGCCCGTCGGCATCGACCTGGAAGGTCACTCGGATGCGCGCGGCACCAGCAGCCATCGGGGGCATGCCGCGCAGCTCGAAGCGGGCGAGCGAGCGGCAGTCGCTGACGAGTTCGCGTTCACCCTGCACCACGTGGATCGCGAGCGCGGTCTGGCCGTCCTTGAACGTGGTGAAGTCCTGCGCGCGTGCGGTGGGGATGGTGCTGTTGCGCGGGATGATGCGCTCGACCAGCCCGCCCATGGTCTCGAGGCCCAGCGACAGCGGGATCACGTCGAGCAGCAGCATCTCGTCGGCCCCGGCGTTGCCGGCCAGCGTGTTCGCGTGCAGCGCGGCGCCCAGCGCCACCACCTCGTCGGGGTTCAGGTTCGTGAGCGGCGTCTTGCCGAAGAACTCGCCCACCACGTGCTGCACCTGCGGCATGCGCGTGGACCCGCCCACCATCACCACGCCGAACACCTCGTCCTTCGTGGCCTTGGCGTCGCGCAGCACCTTGCGCATGGCGGCGACGGTGCGCGACAGCAGCGGTTCGGTCAGCGAGTCGAACTGGGCGCGCGTGACCCGCACCGACAGTTCACCCGTGCTCAGCGGGCACGCGAGCGTGGTGTGGTCGGTGGCCGAAAGCTTCTCCTTCGCGGCGCGGGCGGCGACCAGCACGGCACGCTTGTCCTGCGGCGTGGCGGCTTCGAGGCCGGCCTGGGCCAGGGCCCAGTCGGCGAGCGCCGCGTCGAAATCGTCGCCGCCGAGCGCGGAGTCCCCCCCGGCCGCGATCACCTCGAACACGCCCTTGGACAGGCGCAGCAGCGAGATGTCGAACGTGCCGCCACCGAGGTCGTACACGGCGTAGAGGCCCTCGGAGCCGTTCTCGAGTCCGTAGGCGATGGCCGCTGCCGTGGGTTCGTTGATCAGGCGCAGCACGTTGAGGCCGGCCAGCTGGGCCGCGTCCTTCGTGGCCTGGCGCTGGGCGTCGTCGAAGTACGCGGGCACCGTGATCACGGCACCGAACAGGTCGTCGGCGAAGGTGTCTTCCGCGCGGTAGCGCAGCGTGGCGAGGATCTCGGCCGACACCTCCACCGGCGACTTCACGCCGTGGGCCGTGTTCAGCTGCACCATGCCCGGCGCCTCGACGAAGTCGTACGGCAGCTTGGCGCGGTCGGCCACGTCGGCGAGCCCGCGGCCCATGAACCGCTTGACGGAGACGATGGTGTTGCGCGGGTCCGCGGCGGCTTCCTTCAGCGCGTCGTGGCCGATCTGGCGGCGGCCGCCGTCGATGTACCGCACGGCCGAGGGCAGGATCACGCGGCCCGCGTCGTCGGGCAGGCATTCGGCCACGCCGTTGCGCACGGCGGCCACGAGGGAGTGGGTCGTCCCCAGGTCGATGCCGACGGCGATGCGCCGCTGGTGGGGGTCCGGGGCGCCCCCGGGTTCGGAAATCTGAAGCAGTGCCATCCCGTTATTGTCCCAGTTGCTCGAGGCGGCGGTCGATGTCGGCCGCGAAGCGCTCCACGAACATGAGGGCTCTCACCTCGCCGGCGGCCTTCGCGAAATCGCCCTGCCCGTCGATCAGGCCCTTCAATTCGGTCAGCGCGCGCTGGCGGTGCCCCGCCACGTCGTCGTTCAGGGCCTCGACCGCCTCGACGGTGGCGGCCTCGTCGAGCGCCTCGCGCCACTCCATCTGCTGGATCAGGAACTTCGCCGGCATCGCGGTGTTGTTCTCGGCCTCGATGGGGGCACCGTTCAACTCGCAGAGATAGGCCGCACGCTTGAGCGGGTCCTTCAGGCGCTGGTAGGCCTCGTTGACCCGCACCGCCCACTGCATCGCCACGCGCTGCGCCGCGGCGCCCTCGGACACGAAGCGGTCCGGATGCACCTCGGCCTGCAGCGTGCGCCAGCGCGCGTCGAGGGCCGCCCGGTCCTGTTCGAAGCGGCGGGGGATGGCGAACAACTCGAAGTCGTCGCTGTCGAGTTTCATGGCAGGCGGTTCCTGGAAAAGAGTGGCGCGGACGTGAAAAGGCGCGGCTCACGGCCGCGCCCTGGTCGGCTGAACCGGAGGGGTCAGATTCGGAACGATTCGCCGCAGCCGCAACGATCCTTCTCGCGCGGGTTGTGGAACTTGAAGCCCTCGTTGAGGCCTTCGCGCACGAAGTCGAGTTCGGTGCCGTCGAGGTACGGCAGGCTCTTCGGGTCGATGAGGACCTTCACGCCATTGCCCTCGAACACCACGTCCTCCGGCGCCACCTCGTCCGCGTACTCGAGCTTGTAGGCCAGGCCCGAGCAGCCGGTGGTCTTGACGCCCAGCCGCACGCCCACGCCCTTGCCGCGCTTGGTGATGTACTTCGTCACGTGGCGCGCAGCCGCCGGGCTCAAGGTCACCGCCATGGCTCAGTGCGCCTTCGCAGCTTCGCCCGAACCGGTCTTGGCGCGGTAGTCGTCGACCGCGGCCTTGATCGCGTCTTCCGCGAGGATCGAGCAGTGGATCTTCACCGGCGGCAGCGCCAGTTCCTCGGCGATGTGCGTGTTCTTGATGGACAGCGCCTCGTCGAGCGACTTGCCCTTGACCCATTCGGTCACGAGCGAGCTCGACGCGATGGCCGAGCCGCAGCCGTACGTCTTGAACTTCGCGTCCTCGATCAGGCCCGTGACGGGGTTCACCTTGATCTGGAGCTTCATCACGTCGCCGCAGGCCGGCGCGCCGACCATGCCGGTGCCGACGGTTTCGTCGCCCTTTTCGAACGAACCCACGTTGCGGGGGTTCTCATAGTGTTCGACCACTTTTTCGCTGTATGCCATCTCAGTTCTCCTAATCGTTCAGGCGGCGGGTGCCTCGCTCCGATGTCAGTGGGCGGCCCACTGGATCGAGCTGATGTCCACACCGTCCTTGAACATCTCCCACAAAGGCGAAAGCTCGCGCAGCTTGGCGACACGGTCCTTCAGCGTGGTCACCACGTAGTCGATTTCCTCGACGGTGGTGAAGCGGCCGATGGTCATGCGCAGGCTGGAGTGCGCGAGTTCGTCGCTGCGGCCGAGGGCGCGCAGGACGTAGCTGGGCTCGAGGCTGGCCGACGTGCAGGCGGAGCCCGACGACACGGCGATGCCCTTGATGCCCATGATGAGCGATTCGCCTTCCACGAAGTTGAAGGACATGTTCACGTTGTGCGGCACGCGCTGCGTGGCGTGGCCGTTGAGGAACGTCTGTTCGATGGGGGACAGCCCCGCGATCAGGCGCTGCTGGAGCATCCGGATGCGTTCGATCTCGGTGCCCATCTCTTCGCCGGCGATGCGATAGGCCTCGCCCATGCCGACGATCTGGTGCGTGGCGAGCGTGCCCGAACGCATGCCGCGCTCGTGGCCACCGCCGTGCATCTGCGCCTCGAGGCGCACGCGCGGCTTGCGGCGCACGAACAGCGCGCCGATGCCCTTCGGGCCGTACGTCTTGTGCGACGCGAGGCTCATCAGGTCGACCGGCAGCTTCGCCAGGTCGAAGGCCAGCTTGCCGGTGGCCTGCGCGCCGTCGACGTGGAAGATGACGCCGCGCTCGCGGCACAGCGTGCCGAGGGCCTCGATGTCCTGGATCACGCCGATCTCGTTGTTCACGTACAGCACCGACGCGAGGATGGTGTCGGGACGCAGCGCGGCCTTGAACACCTCGAAGTCGACCAGGCCGTCTTCCTGGACGTCGAGGTACGTGACCTCGAAGCCCTGGCGCTCGAGTTCACGCATGGTGTCGAGCGTGGCCTTGTGTTCGGTCTTCAGCGTGATCAGGTGCTTGCCGCGCGACTTGTAGAACTGCGCGGCGCCCTTGATCGCCAGGTTGATGGATTCGGTGGCCCCCGACGTCCACACGATCTCGCGGGGGTCTGCACCGATGAGGGTCGCGACCTGTTCGCGCGACTTCTCGACGATGGCCTCCGCCTCCCAACCCCACGCGTGGCTGCGCGATGCCGGGTTGCCGAAGTGCTCGCGCAACCAGGGAATCATCGCGTCGACGACGCGCTGGTCCACGGGGCTCGTGGCACCGTAGTCCATGTAGATCGGGAAATGCGGGGTCATGTCCATGGCAGTAGCAGGAGAAAAACGACTTACTTACTTCGAGAAAGCGGTGCCCAGGGCGAAGACGGAGTTGGGGGCCGTGATCTTGATGGGCTTGACGACGGGCTGCGTCGAGATGGCGCGCTTGACCGGGTGCTCCTCAATGGACACGCCCTTGGCCAGTTGCTCGTCGACCAGCTTGCGCAGCGAGATGGAGTCGAGGTACTCGATCATCTTGGAATTGAGGCTGGCCCACAGGTCGTGCGTCATGCACTTGCCGGTGTCCTCGCCCATGCAGTTTTCCTTGCCGCTGCAGCCGGTGGCGTCGATGGGTTCGTCCACCGCGACGATGATGTCGGCGACGGTGATCTCCTCCGACTTGCGGCCCAGCGCGTACCCGCCGCCCGGACCCCGGGTGCTTTCGACGAGTTCATGGCGGCGCAGCTTGCCGAACAGCTGTTCCAGGTAGGACAGCGAAATCTGCTGGCGCGCGCTGATGGCGGCCAGCGCCACGGGGCCCGTGTTCTCGCGCAGCGCGAGGTCGATCATGGCGGTAACGGCAAAACGGCCTTTGGTGGTCAGTCGCATGGAATCCTCCTGATGCCCGGGGGCAAGACAATCAACGAAAGCGATCGATGGGTGACTTCACGCTTGTCGAGCACCCTGCTGACCTGGGTCAGCGGGTAAACCCTCGGGAATATTCCGACGGCGTTACTCAAGTATACATGAAGCCTACTTTTTCGGTCGGCTTCTTCTCGGGAAGTTCCCCTCACCGCTTGCGGACTTCGGTGGTAAGGCGTTCGACGAGGCCGTCGCACGCCGCTTCCACGAGGTCCAGCACGCGGTCGAATCCACCGGGGGGACCGTAGTACGGATCGGGGATCTCCGCCGCCTTCTCCCGGCCGTGGTCACCCAGTCGGCCGAGCTTGGCGCGGTGCTCAGGCAAACAGCGCTCCTGCACCACCGCCCAGTTGTCGTCGTCCATGACCAGGATCAGGTCGTGGCGCTCGAAATCGGCCGAGGTGACCATGCGGGCGCGCAGCGCCGTCAGGTCGTAGCCCCGCTTGCGGGCATGGGCGACCGACCGGGGGTCGGGCGGGTGGCCCTTGTGCCAGTCGGCGTGGGTGCCGGCCGAATCCACCTCGACCAGGCCGTCCAGGCCGGCCGCCTTCAGCTTGTGGCGCAGCACCCCCTCGGCGGTGGGCGACCGGCAAATGTTGCCCATGCAGACCATCAGCACACGGTACGGCTTGCTCATTTGCGCCCCCGCTTCGGTGCCGCCACGGGTTTGGGCGGCGGTGGAGGCGACGGGACCACCACCCCGTCGGGATGGTCGGCCCCGGCGGCGCCGAAGACCTGCTCGCGCAGGTGGGCCAGTTGGTCGCGCACCCGGGCGGCCTTTTCGAACTCGAGGTTGCGGGCGTGCTCGAGCATCTGCTTCTCGAGCTGCTTGATGCGCTTGCCGAGGTCCTTCTCGGACATGACCTCGACCTCGGCCGCCTCGCGGGCCGCCTTCAGGTCGTCCTTCGCGGACTTCTCGGAGTAGACGCCGTCGATCAGGTCGCGCACCTGCTTGGCCACCGAGCGGGGCGTGATGCCCATCTTGGCGTTGTGCTCGATCTGCTTGTTGCGGCGGCGTTCGGTCTCGCCGAGCGCGCGCGACATGGAGTCGGTGATCCGGTCGGCGTACAGGATGGCGCGGCCGTTCAGGTTGCGCGCCGCCCGGCCGATGGTCTGGATCAGCGAACGCTCGGAGCGCAGGAAACCTTCCTTGTCGGCATCGAGGATGGCCACGAGCGACACCTCGGGGATGTCCAGGCCCTCGCGCAGCAGGTTGATGCCCACCAGCACGTCAAAGGTGCCCAGGCGCAGGTCGCGCAGGATCTCGACCCGCTCGACCGTGTCGATGTCGCTGTGCAGGTACCGCACCTTCACGCCGTTGTCGGTGAGGTAGTCGGTGAGCTGCTCGGCCATGCGCTTCGTGAGCGTGGTGATCAGCACCCGCTCGTTCTTCTCGACGCGGAGGCGGATCTCCTGCAGCACGTCGTCCACCTGGTGCGTGGCCGGGCGCACGTCCACCATCGGGTCGACGAGACCGGTGGGGCGGACCACCTGCTCCACCACCGCCCCGGCATGTTCCTTCTCGTAGTCGGCCGGCGTGGCCGAGACGAACACCACCTGGCGCATCTTCTTCTCGAACTCCTGCAGCTGCAGCGGCCGGTTGTCGAGGGCCGACGGCAGGCGGAAGCCGTATTCGACGAGGGTGGTCTTGCGGGCGCGGTCGCCGTTGTACATGCCACCCAGCTGGCCCATCATCACGTGGCTCTCGTCGAGGAACATGACGGAGTCGCGCGGGAGGTAATCCACCAGCGTGGACGGCGGCTCCCCGGGTGCCGAGCCCGACAGGTGCCGCGTGTAGTTCTCGATGCCCTTGCAGTGGCCGATCTCCTGCAGCATCTCGAGGTCGAAGCGCGTGCGCTGCTCGATGCGCTGGGCCTCGACGAGCTTGCCCGCCGAGGTCAGCTCGGCCAGCCGCTCGCGCAGCTCGAGCTTGATGGTCTCCACCGCGGCCAGCACCCGGTCGCGCGGGGTGACGTAGTGGCTCGACGGGTACACCGTGAAGCGCACGATCTTCTGGCGGATGCGGCCGGTGAGCGGGTCGAACAGCTGCAGCGTCTCGATCTCGTCGTCGAACAGCTCGATGCGGACCGCCAGCTCCGAGTGTTCGGCCGGGAACACGTCGATGGTGTCGCCGCGCACGCGGAACGTGCCGCGCGAGAAGTCGGCCTCGTTGCGCTGGTACTGCATGCGGATCAGCTGCGCGATCACGTCGCGCTGGTCCATCTTGTCGCCCGTGCGCAGCGTCATCACCATGCGGTGGTAGTCGGCCGGGTTGCCGATGCCGTAGATGGCCGACACGGTGGCCACGATCACCACGTCGCGCCGCTCCAGCAGGCTCTTCGTGGCCGACAGGCGCATCTGCTCGATGTGCTCGTTGATCGCGCTGTCCTTCTCGATGAACAGGTCGCGCTGGGGCACGTAGGCCTCGGGCTGGTAGTAGTCGTAGTAGCTGACGAAGTACTCGACGGCGTTGCGCGGGAAGAACTCGCGGAACTCGCTGTAGAGCTGGGCCGCGAGCGTCTTGTTCGGCGCGAACACGATGGCCGGGCGGCCGAGCCGCGCGATCACGTTGGCCATCGTGTACGTCTTGCCCGAGCCGGTCACCCCCAGCAGGGTCTGGAACGACAGGCCGTCCTCGACCCCCTCCACGAGCTGCTCGATGGCCGTGGGCTGGTCGCCCGCCGGCGGATAGGGCTGGAACAGCTGGAACGGCGAATCGGGGAACGTGACGAATTCACCCGCCCCCGGCGAAGCCACCTCGGCGATCTCGGATGAAGTTTCGGAAATTCCGGCCATGGCAGATAAAATCCTCGGGTTATCCCGCGATGCAGGCTCGCAGGCCAATCGCGCAGGGTAGCCCAAAACCAAAGTTTGCCCTACTGACAAGGACTGTCTCAATGACTTCGCTGTTCACTGCCGTCGAAATGGCCCCGCGCGACCCCATCCTGGGCCTCAACGAGCAGTTCAACGCCGACCCCAACCCCGCCAAGGTGAACCTGGGCGTGGGCGTGTACTTCGACGACAACGGCAAGCTGCCCCTCCTCAAGTGCGTCCAGGAAGCCGAAAAGCAACTGGTCGACGCGGCCAAGCCGCGCGGCTACCTGCCCATCGACGGCATCGCCGCCTATGACAAGGCCGTGCAGGGCCTCGTGTTCGGCACCGACAGCGCCATCGTCTCCGAAGGCCGCGTGGCCACGGTGCAGGCCGTGGGCGGCACCGGCGGCCTGAAGATCGGCGCCGACTTCCTGAAGCGCCTGAACCCGAACGCCACCGTCCTCATCAGCGACCCGAGCTGGGAAAACCACCGCGCGCTGTTCCAGAACGCCGGCTTCAAGGTCGACACGTACCCGTACTACGACGCGGCCAAGCGCGGCGTGAACTTCGACGGCATGATCGCCGCCCTGAACGGCGCCCCCGCCGGCACCGTGGTCGTGCTGCACGCCTGCTGCCACAACCCGACCGGCTACGACATCACCCCGGCCCAGTGGGACCAGGTGGTCGCCGCCGTGAAGTCGCGCAACCTCGTGGCCTTCCTCGACATGGCCTACCAGGGCTTCGGCGAAGGCATCAAGGAAGACGGCGCCGTGATCGAGAAGTTCGTCGCCGCCGGCCTCGACTTCTTCGTGTCCACCTCGTTCTCGAAGAGCTTCTCGCTCTACGGCGAGCGCGTGGGCGGCCTGAGCGTGGCGTGCGCGTCGAAGGACGACGCCACCCGCGTGCTGAGCCAGCTGAAGATCGTGATCCGCACGAACTACTCCAACCCGCCCACCCACGGCGCCCAGATCGTCGCCACGGTGCTGACCACCCCCGCCCTGCGCGCGATGTGGGAAGAAGAGCTCGCCGGCATGCGTGTTCGCATCAAGCAGATGCGCACCGCCCTGCAGGACAAGCTCAAGGCCGCCGGCGTGAAGCAGGACATGAGCTTCATCACCCTGCAGAAGGGCATGTTCAGCTACACCGGCCTGTCGGTGGAGCAGATGCAGCGCCTTCGCGGTGAATTCGGCGTCTACGGCGTCGATTCGGGCCGCATCTGCGTCGCCGCGCTGAACAGCAAGAACATCGACGCGGTGGTCGCCGCGATCGCCAAGGTCAGCTGATCCGACCTGATTCGCCGGGGGGCGTGTCACGGGCGTGACATGCCCCCCGTGCATTTTGGGCATTTGTCGGACGAAACCGCCGCTATTCCCGGTAGCGCCAAAACACGGGTTGCAGCACGATTCAGGGCATGTGCCTAGAATGGTGCATCGCACAAAGCCAGCGATGTGCCCCTGGGCCAGAAGCCACAAAGGATCCGCCATGCTGTATCAGCTCTATGAATCTCAACGGGCCATGCTGAGCCCGTTCTCCGAATTCGCGTCCGCGTCGTCCAAGCTGTACAGCCACCCGCTCTCGCCGTTCGCCCACACCCCGCTCGCCACGCGCGTCTCGGCCGGCCTCGACCTGATGCACCGGCTGGCGAAGGAATACGAGAAGCCCGAGTTCGGCATCACCACCGTGAAGGTGGGCGGCATCGACGTCGCCGTGCAGGAACAGGTCGCGCTCGAGAAGCCCTTCTGCCGCCTGCTGCGCTTCAAGCGCTTCACCGACGACTCCGACCTGCTGACCCGCATGAAGGACCAGCCCACGGTGCTGGTGGTGGCGCCGCTGTCGGGCCACCATTCCACGCTGCTGCGTGAAACCGTGCGCCAGCTGCTGGTCGACCACAAGGTGTTCATCACCGACTGGACCGATGCCCGCATGGTGCCGCCCGAGGAAGGCCCGTTCCACCTCGACGACTACGTCGCGTACGTCCAGGACTTCATCCGCCACGTTGGCCCCGAGGTCAACGTGATGTCGGTGTGCCAGCCCACGGTGCCCGTGCTCGCGGCCATCTCGCTGCTGGCCTCCAACGGCGAGTTCACGCCCCGCACGATGACGATGATGGGTGGCCCCATCGACGCCCGCAAGTCGCCCACCGCGGTGAACAACCTGGCGATGAACAAGAGCTACGAGTGGTTCGAGAACAACGTGATCTACCGCGTTCCGATGAACTACCCGGGCGGCGGCCGCCGCGTGTACCCCGGCTTCCTGCAGCACACCGGCTTCATCGCGATGAACCCGGACCGCCACCTGAAGAGCCACTACGACTACTTCATGGACCTGATGCGCGGCGAGGACGAAAGCGCCGAGTTCCACCGCTCGTTCTACGACGAATACAACGCCGTGCTCGACATGCCGGCCGAGTACTACCTCGACACCATCCACACGGTGTTCCAGGACTACTCGCTCGTGAACGGCACGTGGGAGGTCAACGGCCAGCTCGTGCGTCCGCAGGACATCAAGACCACCGCGCTGCTGACCATCGAAGGCGAACTCGACGACATCTCGGGCGCCGGCCAGACGCGTGCCGCGCACGACCTGTGCTCGGGCATCCCGTCCACCCGCCAGTTCCACTACGACGTGATGGGCGCCGGCCACTACGGCATCTTCTCGGGCCGCCGCTGGCGCGAGGACTGCTACCCGGTCGTGCGCGACTTCATCGCGAAGTTCCAGGACGACCAGCCCGCGGCGGCGAAGCGCCGGTCCCGCACCGCGGCTTCGGCCAAGAACGCGCCGGCCCGCACCACCGCGAAGGTGGCGGCGCCCAAGCGCACCCGCTGACCCCGTGACCTCGCTGGCGGAACTGACCGACACCCTCGACCGTGCCCTGCCCCAGACGCAGTGCACGCGCTGCGGCTACCCCGATTGCCGCAGCTATGCCGCGGCCATCGCGGACGGTTCCGCCGACATCAACCAGTGCCCGCCCGGCGGTGCCGAGGGCGTCGCCCGCCTCGCGCGCCTGACCGGCCGCCCCGCCAAACCGCTGAACCCGGCGAACGGCGCGGAGGGCCCGCGCCTGCTCGCCGTCATCGACGAGGCCTGGTGCATCGGCTGCACGCTGTGCATCAAGGCCTGCCCCGTCGACAGCATCGTCGGTGCGCCCAAGCGCATGCACACGGTGATCGACGACCTGTGCACCGGCTGCGAACTGTGCGTGCCGGTGTGCCCGGTCGACTGCATCTCGCTCGAACCCGTCACCCCGGGCCGCACCGGCTGGGACGCGTGGACCACGCCGCAGGCCGACGAGGCCCGCGAGCGCTTCGCGTTCCACACGATGCGGTTCGTGCGCGAGAAGACCGAGAACGACGCGCGGCTCGAGCAGAAGGCCGAGGCCAAGCTGGCGGACCTGGCGTCGCATTCGAAGATCACCGATCCGGCGGTGCTGGACACCAAGCGGGCGATCATCGAGGCGGCGCTGGCGCGGGCGCGGGCGAAACGCGCGCAGTGATGCGCACGCGGGATGCCACAATCCCGCCCCATGAAAGTCGCCGACATCGCCCCCTTCTTCGCCACGCTGAAGGCGGCCAACCCGCAACCCAACACGGAGCTGGAGTACACCAATGTCTTCGAGCTGCTGGCCGCCGTGCTGCTGTCCGCGCAGGCCACCGACGTCGGCGTCAACAAGGCCACGCGGCGCCTCTTCGCGATCGCGAACACGCCGCAGAAGATGCTGGACCTCGGCCTCGAGGCCGTGACCGACCACATCAAGACCATCGGACTCTTCCGCACCAAGGCGAAGAACCTGATGGAGACCTGCCGCATCCTCGTGACGCAGCATGCGGGCCGCGTGCCGCGCACGCGCGAAGCGCTGGAGGCGCTGCCGGGCGTGGGCCGCAAGACGGCCAACGTGGTGCTCAACGTCGCGTTCGGCGAAGCGACGATGGCCGTCGACACGCACATCTTCCGCGTGGGCAACCGCACGGGCCTCGCCACCGGCAAGACGCCGCTCGAGGTCGAGCTGAAGCTGCTGCGGCGCGTGCCGGCCGAGTACATGGTGGACGCCCACCACTGGCTGATCCTGCACGGGCGCTACGTGTGCCAGGCGCGCCGCCCGCTGTGCGAGCAGTGCCTCGTGCTGCGCTACTGCGACTCGGCTCCGCGCGAACTGCTCGCGCGCCAGGCCACGCCGTAGCCGCAGGCCGCGGGCCACTCGGCGGCGGACGCCGGCGGCGGCAGGCCGCGCACCACGCGTGACGCCGCGTTGATCCAGCCGCCGTGCCCCACCACGAGGGCATCGGGATGGTCGTGGAGGAACGCCGCGCACCGGGCCATCAGCCCCGACACCGATTCGCCCCCGCCGGGTGCGTGTTCGGCGAAGTCGGCGCACCACGCATCGACCGCGGCCGCGTCCACCGTGCCCCACGTGCGGCCGTCCCAGGTCCCGAAGTCGAGTTCGGCGAGGCGGATGTCCACATGGTGGGTCCAACCCCACCGAACCAGCCACCGGCCCACGTCGGCCCCGCGGCGCAGCGGCGACGTCCACACCTCGCGCGCCCTCCCCTCGCGCCGCGCCAGCGCACGCACGCGGTGCGCGAGGCGCTTGGCCTTCCGCGGATCGACGGGGACGTCGGTCTGCCCGATGCAACGGCCCGCCACCCCCTTCGGCTTCGGGTGGCGCCAGACCACCGTCTCGCTCACGCGAAGCGCATCCACACGAGCCAGCCCAGCAGCACCAGCACCTCGGTGACCTGCTGCGTGGCGCCCAGCGTGTCGCCGGTGAAGCCGCCCAGGCGCCGCGACCAGCCTCGGGCGCAGGCCCGCGTGCCCGCGAGCGCGAACAGCAGCGACAGCACGACAGCCGGCCACCACGCCACGCGGCTCGCAACGATGCCCACGGCCACCACCAGCACCCAGCCGAGCGCCACCAGCAACCCGCCGCGCGAGACCCCTTGCGCCAGCGGCTTGGCTTTCGCCGCCGCGAGGTCGCCCGCATACGGCAGCGCGCGGATCACGAGCACCGCCATCGCCCGCGACACCGTGTGCCCGAACAGCAGCGCCGGCAGTGCGAGCGCCACCGGCAGCGACACGAGCACCGCGGCCTTGAGGCCCAGCACCAGTACCAGCCCCACCGCGCCGTAGCTGCCGATGCGCGAGTCCTTCATGATCTCGAGGGCCCGCTCACGGCTCACATGGCCGCCCAGCGCATCGCAGGTGTCGGCGAGACCGTCCTCGTGGAACGCCCCCGTCAGCCACACCGTGGCGATCATCGACAGCACCACGGCGACGGCAGGCGACGTCGCGACGGAGGCGGCCGCGAGCACCACGGCCCCCACCGCGCCGACACACAGGCCCACCAGCGGGAAGTGCCGCGCGCTGTCGTGCAGCCACGCCGGCTCGAAGCCGACCCAGCGCGGCACCGGCACCCGCGTGAAGAACTGCAGGGCCACGAAAAAGAGCCGCACCTCGTGCAGCAGGCGCTTCATGCGCCGGCGCCCTTGTCGGCGCTCTTGTCCGAAACACCGGCCGACTCGAAGCTCGCCATCTCGGCGAGGAGGCGCACGCTGCTCTCGACCAGCGGCCACGCGAGCGCCGCGCCCGACCCTTCGCCGAGCCTCAGGCCCAGGTCCAGCAGCGGCACCACGTCGAGGTGACGGGTCATCAGGCGGTGGCCCGCCTCGGCCGAACTGTGCGCCCACACGCACGAGGACAGCAGCGCCGGCGCGAGCCGCGAGGCCCACAGCACCGCCGCGCCGGCGATGAAGCCGTCGACCACGACGAGCCGCCGCTCGGACGCCGCCTGCAGCGCCGCACCCGCGATCATCGCGATCTCGAAGCCGCCCACCGCGGCCATCAGCTCGCGCGGCGACGCGGCCGTGGCACGGTGGCGGTCCATCACCTTGCCCAGCAGCGCCCGCTTGCGCGCGAGCCCGGCATCGTCGAGACCCGTGCCCCGGCCGATGCACTCGTCGAGGGGTTCGCCGGACAGCAGCGCCAGCAGCAGCGAAGCGCTCGACGTGTTGCCGATGCCCATCTCGCCCAGCAGCACCGCGTTGCCCGGCAGGCCGCGCACCACGTCCGCGCCCGACTGCAGTGCCTGGTCGAGCTGGGCCGCGGTCATCGCCGGACCGTCGAGCATGTCGGCGGTGCCCGGCGCCACCTTGCGGTCCAGCAGGCCGGCGCGCGGCGCGAACATGTGGTTCACGCCCGCGTCCACCACGGTGAGCGCGAGCCCGTGCTGTCGGGCCAGCACGCTGACCGCCGCACCGCCGGCCAGGAAATTCTCGACCATCTGCCACGTGACGTCCGTGGGGTACGCGGACACGCCGCGCGCCGCGATGCCATGGTCGCCCGCGAACACCACCAGCTGCGGCGCCGCCAGCACCGGCCGGTCGGTGTCCAGCACGAGGCCGACCTGCAGCGCGAGCGATTCGAGCCGGCCGAGCGCGCCGAGCGGCTTCGTCTTGCGGTCGATGCGGTGGCGCAGGCGTTGCAGCAGCGCCGCGTCGTGGGTGGTCGGGATCGGGGGGACGGGGAAGGCCATGTCAGTGCGAAGGGTCGAGCAGGCGCGACAGCACGCCACGATCGAAATGGGTGTCGATGAAATCGGCGAGGCCGTCGAAGACCTCGGGCAGCGGGCGCGCGGCCGCGCCGAACAGTGCGTGCATCACGGCCGGCGATTCGAAGAGGCCGTGGGTGTACGTGCCGAACACGTGGCCGGCCTGCCACGCGATGGGTTCGCCGTCGGCGTTGCCCAGCACGGCACGCACGCCCGCGCCACCCGGCGTGGGCACGGTGCGGCCGTGGCGGATCTCGTAGCCGTCCACGGCCACGTCCGACAGCGCCTGCCACGGCGCGTCGAGCGCACCGAAGCGGCCCGCGGTGTGGCGCAGCAGCTTGTCGCGGGCGAAGGTGGTGGTGAGCGGCAGCAGGCCCAGGCCCGCTGCGTTGCCATCGACCCCGTCGGGATCGACCAGCGCGTCGCCCAGCATCTGCAATCCGCCGCAGACGCCCAGCACGGGCCGGCCCGCATGGGCGTGGGCCATGATGGCCGGGGCGAGGCCCTGCGCGCGGAGCCACGCGAGGTCGGAACTCGTGTGCTTCGAGCCGGGCAGCACGATCCAGTCCGCCCCGGCCAGGTCCGCGGGCGACCGCGCCCACGTGAGCCGCACGCCGGGCAAGCCCCTCAGCGGCTGGAACTCGTCGAGGTTGCTGAGGCGCGGGTACGCGACGATCGCGATGCGCCGCCCGGTGCCACCCGACGGCGAGTCGTCGAACACCCCGTCCTCCTCCGGCAGGCCGTGGCCGCGCCACATCGGCAGCACCGCGACCGTGGGCACGCCGGTGAGATCGCGCAGCTGTTCCGGGCCCGGCGCCAGCAACGCGGCATCGCCCCGGAAGCGGTTGAGCACGAAGCCGCGGATCAGCGCGCGCTCGTCCACCGGCAGCAGCTGGTGCGTGCCGTACAGGTGTGCGAACGCGCCACCGCGGTCGATGTCGGTGACGAGCAGGCAGGCCGCCTCCACCTCGCGGGCGGTGCGCATGTTCACGTAGTCGCTCGCGTGCAGGTTGATCTCGGCGGGTGAGCCGGCGCCCTCGATCACCACCACGTCGTGCCCGGCCATCAGCGCGTGCAGCCCCTCTCGGGCGAACGGCCACAGCGCCTCGCTGCGCTCGCGCCACGGCACGGCGGCGAGGTCCGGGCGCACCTGGCCCATCACCACCACCTGGCTCGCCGTGTCCCGCTCGGGCTTGAGCAGCACGGGGTTCATGCGCACGTCGGGCGAACGGCCCGCGGCCAGCGCCTGGAAGTACTGCGCGCTGCCGATCTCGCCGGCGCGGCCGTCCAGCCCCGGCACGACCCGCGCGTTGTTGCTCATGTTCTGCGCCTTGAACGGTGCGACCTTCAGGCCCTGGCGCGCATACCAGCGGCACAGCGCCGTCGCGAGCCAGCTCTTGCCCGCGCCACTCGTGGTGCCGAGCACCATCACCGCGCGGGCCGTCATGCCGTCACCTCGAACCACACGTCGCGCAGCGCGGCCTGGGCATCGGGCGGGCGAACCCCCACACGCACGGCGCCGGGCAAGCCGAGGGAGGTGGTGTCGCGCAGCTTGATGCCCCGCGCGCGCAGCCGGTCCAGCACCTCCTGCACGTCCCGGCCCGGCCAGCGCGCCACGTAGAACGGCGTGACACTCGCGTCCTGCACCCAGCCGAGTTCCTCGCCCAGCGCCAGCTGCGATGCCTTCCACGCGAGCAGCGTCGAGCGGCTCTCCTCGACCCAGCGCACCGTGGCGGGCGTGATCCACTCGCGCAGCATCGCCTCGCCGTGGACACCCAGCGGCCACGACGGACACAGGCGGTCGAGCGAGCGCAGCAGCGTCTCCGCGCCCTCGGGGGCGATGGCGTACGCACCGCGCACGCCGGTCAGGCCCAGTGCCTTGTTGGGCGACACGAGCCGCCAGGCCGCCGCGGGCAGCACCGGAGCCTCGCCCTCCAGGCGCAGCGCGGCATAGGCTTCGTCGACCACGAGCACGGCGCCCTCGCGCACCGCCGGGCAGCGCGCCGAGCGGCCCGTGGGGCTCGCCGGTTCGGTGAACCACACGAGCGACGCATCGCCCGCGAGCGACGCGCGGCGCAGGCCCCAGGTGTCCGCGGCACGGGCGTAGTCGGCATACCCCGGCACCGGCGCGAACACGCTCGCGTGGGCCGACTGCAGCCGCACCGCGGCGGTCAGCCGGCCGATGAACTCGCTGGCACTGGCGGCCACCACGACGCGCTCGGGGCGCACGTCGTGGAAGTCGGCCAGCGCGGCGCGCAACGCGGTGGACGCCGGGTCGGGGTAACGCGACGGGTCGGCCTCCCGCAGCGCGGCCAGCACGTGGGGCGCGGGGCCGCACGCGTTGGCGTTCGTGGAGAAGTCCCAGCGCGGCGCGCCGAGGGCATCCGGTCCGCCGTGGTCCATCGTCATGCGGTCCTCCAGGCCACGGCCAGCAACGAGACGCCCACGGCCGCCCACGCGGCACGGCCCGCGACCCGCAGCGCGCGCGACAGGTCGCCAGCCCCGGGCGACGCGGCGCCGGCGTTCAGCGCGTACACCCCGGGCTTCGACAGCCGCACGCCGAGGTGCAGCGCCATCGCGCCCATGGGCCAGCCGCCGTTGGGCGACGGCGTGCGCCGGGCCTCTTGCCACAGGCCGGCGCGCCAGCCGGGGGCCAGCAGCAGCGCCGTCAACCGGGCGGGAATCCACGACAGCACGTCGTCGGCCCGCGCGGCGAACTTGCCGGCCCATTCCCACGCGCCACGGTAGCCCCACATCGCGTCCATCGTGTTGGCCAGGCGGTAGACCACGGCGCCGGGCAGGCCGGCCACGGCGAACCAGAAGAGCGGCGCGACGAGCGAGTCGTTGAGGTTCTCGGCGAGGGTCTCGATGGCCGTCTCGCGCACGTCGGCCGGACCGAACGCGGAGACGTCGCGGCTCACGAGGCGGGACAGGCGCGCACGGGCCTGCGGCAGGCCTTCGGCGAGCGCCCCGTCCACCGCCGCCACCTCGTCGCGCAGCATGCGCCACGCGAACATCGGCTTGAGCACGACAGCCAGCAGTGGCACGCCGAGCCACCATGGCAGTGTCGCCAGCACCGCCTCGATCTGCCACGCGACCATGCCCAGCACCGCGGCCATCGCGAGCCACACGAGCGCCCCGCCCGCGAAGGCGGAACGCGGCGGCTGTGTCTTCAGCCAGCGGCCGATCGGCCCCAGCACCCGCCCCAGCCACGCCACCGGATGCCACGCGTTCCGCGGCTCGCCGAACGCGGCGTCGAGCGCCCACGCGAGCACGAGCGCGAGGCCGGGCAGCATCAGTCCTCGATGCCCCGCTGGGCCGGCACGCCGGCGTTGAAGTGGTGCTTGACGAGGGTCATCTCGGTCACCGTGTCGGCGAGGTCCAGGAGTTCCTGCGGCGCGTTGCGCCCGGTCAGCACGACGTTGACGTGCGAGGGCCGTTCGCGCAACGCCGTGAGGACCGGTTCCAGCGGCACCCAGCCGTACCGCAGCGGGTACGTGATCTCGTCGAGCACGACGAGGAAGTGTTCGCCGGCGCGGATCGTGGCCTCGGCGCGCGCCCAGCCGTCACGGGCCAGCTGCGCGGAGTGTTCGAGGTCCCTGCTCTTCCAGCTGAAGCCGTCGCCCAGCCCCTCGATGGGCACGCCCAGCTGCTCGAACACGCGGTGTTCGCCGAAGCGGGCCGACGGCACCTTCATGAACTGGTAGATCTTCACGGCCTTGCCGCGGCCGTGCGCGCGCAGCGCGAGGCCGAAGGCGGCCGTGCTCTTGCCCTTGCCGTCGCCGGTGTGCACGAGCACGAGGCCGCGGCGGTCGCCGTCGGGGCGTTCGTAGCGGGCTTCGGTGGGGGGCTTCTCGATTTCCATGATGAAAGGGATCTCCGGGTGGGCACTTTAGCGCCAGGGACGGAACCACGACGCAACGGCGACGGGATTCGACGGGAACCAGGTGTGCACGTAGCTGGCCGTGAGCCGGCCGCGGCGGTAGACGGCTTCGGCCGTGCCGCGCCCGTTGGGCGACGTGGCCCGCGCGAGCGGTTCCAGCGGCGTGGACAGCACCGAGTAGTGGAAGGTGTGGCCGCGCACGGTCCCTTCGGGCAGCGCGACCGACTGCAGGCCCAGCGCGGCGAGGCGGCGCGACATCGTGCCCTCCCCCGGCAGCACGCCGGCCATCGGGTGGCGCGTGCCGTCGACCGTGCTCAGGCCGTCGAGCAGGTACAGCAGCCCGCCGCATTCGGCGAGCAGCGGCTTGCCCGCCGCGTCGTGCGCACGGAGCGCCGCGGCGATCGGCCGGTCGGGGCCCAGCGTGGACGCATGCAGTTCCGGATATCCGCCCGGCAGCCACACGGCATCGCACGGCGGCAGCGTGTCGTCGGCCAGCGGGGAGAACCACACGAGGCGTGCACCGAGCCGTTCGAGGCACTGCACGTTCGCGGGGTAGATGAAGGAGAAGGCCGTGTCGCGCGCGACCGCGATCACCACGCCGTCGAGCAGGCGCGCCACGGGCTCGTCCGGAGCCGATTCGAAATCGACGGACGGCGCCTCGAAGTCGGGCGCGACCGCCGCGGCCCACGCATCGGCCCAGCGGTCGAGCCGCGCATCGAGGTCCGGCAGTTCGCCCGCCTGCACGAGCCCCAGGTGGCGCTCCGGCAGGGACAGCGCCGCATCGCGACCGAGCGCGGCCACCAGCGGCAGCGAGGTCGGCAGGGACTCGCCCACCATCCGCGCGTGCCCCGGGCTGCCGACGCGGTTGGCCACCACACCCGCCACGGCGACACCCGGCTGGAACGTCGCCAGGCCATGCGCCAGCGCGCCGAAGGTCTGCGCCATCGCCGACGCGTCGATCACGGCCAGCACCGGCAGGCCGAAGGTGCGGGCGAGGTCGGCGCTGCTCGGGTCGCTGTCGTACAGGCCCATCACACCTTCGACGAGGATCAGGTCGGCCTCCGCGGCCGCCTCGGCGAGCATCCGCCGGCAGGCGTCCTCGCCCGCCATGAAGAGGTCGAGCTGGAACACCGGCGCGCCGCTCGCCCGCGCGAGCACCATCGGGTCGAGGAAGTCGGGGCCCGTCTTGAACACCCGCACACGTTCGCCACGCCGCACGTGGTGGCGCGCGATGGCGGCGGTGACACTCGTCTTGCCCTGGCCCGACGCGGGCGCGCTGACCATCAGCGCACGGCACCGCGCCGTCATGGCTGGGGCACCGCGATCCAGGCCGAACCGACGCGCTCGATGCGCACGGCGCCGAGGAAGACCTCGCCGAGCACCGCGTGCAGCGCCGGGTCGTCGCGCGGCCCCGCGGCCCGCACGCGCCCCTCGGCCATCACGACGATGCGGTCGGCCAGCAGCGCGAGTGGCAGGTCGTGCAGCACGCTGACCACCGTGCGCCCTTCCGCGCCCAGCTTCTGCAGCAGGCGCACCAGGGCCACCTGGTGCGGCGGGTCGAGGTGGGTCGTGGGTTCGTCGAGCAGCAGCACCGGCGCCTCCACCGCGAGCGCCCGCGCGAGCAGCACCCGCTGGCGTTCGCCGCCCGAGAGTTCGTGCAGCCGGCGATCGGCCCAGGCTTCGCATTCCGTGAGCGCCATCGCGCGGCCCACCGCGTCCGCATCGGCGGCCGACGGCGCGCCGAACAGCCCCAGGTGCGGCAGGCGGCCGAGGGCCACGATGTCGCGCGCCGTGAGTTCCCCTCCGGCCTCGCCCTGCTGGTCGAGCCACGCGATGCGCCGGGCGCGTTCGGCGGGCCGCCAGCCGTCGAGCGAGCGGCCGTCGAGGCGGATCTGCCCGCGTTTCGCACCGTGCAGCCCCGCGAGCGACCGCAGCAGCGTCGACTTGCCCGCCCCGTTCGGCCCCACGATGGCGGTCCAGCCCGGCGCGAAGGTGGTGGACACGCCGTGCAGCACGGCCCGCCCGCCGCGTTCGACCACGAGGTCGCGGGTTTCCAGGCGGTCGTTCACGTCAGCTTCCTCCGGTGCAGCAGCCACAGCAGGTAGGTGCCGCCGATCACCGCGGTGAGCACGCCCACCGGCAGTTCCTGCGGCGCGATCAGCGTGCGCGCGAGCACGTCGGCCCCGAGCAGCAGCGCGCCGCCGGTGCCGGCGCTCGCGAGCAGCAGGTAGCCGTGGGTGGACGCGGTGAAACGGCGCACGAGGTGCGGCGCCACGAGCCCGACGAACGCCACGAGGCCGGCCTGGGACACCGCGAGTCCCGTCGCGAGCGCCAGCGCCACCACCAGCACGATGCGCACGCGGGTGAGCGACAGGCCGAGGCTGGTGGCGCTGTCCTCGCCGAGCGTGAGCGCGTCCAGCGCCCGCGCGAAGCGCCAGGCCACCGGTGCCGACACCACGAGGCCCGCCGCGAGCGCCCAGCAGCTGTCCCACCCGAGGAAGCCCGTGGAGCCGAGCAGGAAGGCCTGCTTGCCGCGCAGCGCGTCGGGTGCGAACGTGGTGACGAGGTCGCTCGCGGCACCCAGCACCACGCCGACGATCACGCCGGCCAGCAGCAGCCGCACCGTGTGCGCGGTACCGCGCGCGAGCGTCAGCGTGAGGGACACGCCGCCCAGCGCGCCCAGGAACGCGGCCCCGATCAGGCCGAGGCGGGACACCGCGTCCGCCGTCGCGTGACCGATGGCATGGCCGGTCAGCGCGCTGCCGCCCAGCACCAGCACCACACCGAGCGACGCGCCCGACGCCGAGCCGAGCAGGTACGGATCGGCCAGCGGGTTGCGGAACAGCCCCTGCGCGATGGCACCGGCCAGCCCGAACAACGCGCCGACGAGCCACGCCCCGAGCGTGCGCGGCGCACGGATCTGCCCGATGAGCAGCGGCCCGTCGGGCGACGTGGCGAGGCGCCACGCCTCGGCGGGCGACCAGCCCTCGCTGCCGGCCGCGAGGCCCGCGCCCAGCAGCACGACTGACAGCACCGCGAGGCCGAAGGCCAGCGCGGCGCGCCGGGTGGTGTCGGCGTCGGCCATCACCGGGCCGGGCCCAGCCCGACCACGCAGTCGGCCAGCACCAGCGCGGCCTCGCCCATGCGGGGGCCGGGCCGGATCAGCAGCTCGTAGCGGTCCGGTGCGAACCCGCACACGTGCCGCTCGCGCAGCGCCTTCAGCGAGGACCAGCCCGGCCGGGTCGCCATCGTCGTCACGCTGCGATCGACGGCCATGATGAGGTCCGGCTGCGCACGCACGACGTACTCGGGGTTCAGCTTCGGGAAGGGCCCCAGCTCCGGGCCCACGATGTTGCCGAGGCCCAGCCGCGCGAGCGTCTCGCCGATGAAGGACGACCGGCCCGCCGCGTACGACGAACCGTCGACCTCGAAGAACACGCGCTGGCCGCGCATGCCGGCCGGCACCCGCGCCGCGGCGGCCTGCAGGTCGCGTTCGATCGCGGCCCACGCGACGGCCGCGCGCCCCGGTTCGCCCAGCACCGTGGCGAGGGTCTCCAGGCCGCGCTTCACGTCGGCATGGGTGTTCGACTCGACCACCAGCACCTTCAGGCCCAACTGCTCGAGCCGGTCGGTGATGCGGGCCGACGGCGCGACGATCACGAGGTCGGGCTTGAGCGCGACGAGGCGCTCGACCTGCGCGTCCTCCAGGCCGCCGAGCTTGGGCAGCGCGGTGACGGAGGCCGGCGCGTTCGAGAAGCGGTCGGTGCCCACCAGCCGCGCGCAGCCGCCGAGCGCGCAGACGCCCTCGGTGAGCGACGGCATCAGCGTGACGATGCGCTGCGGCGGGGCCGGCAGCGAAAGCGTGCGGCCGCGGTGGTCGGGCACGGTGACCGGTGAAGCCGCGGCGGCCAGGGCCACCGCGGACAGGGCGAAGGAGATCAGCAGGCGGCGGATCATGCGGCGGACGCCCGTCGTTTCACCGGCACCTCGAGCCCCGCGACCATCAGCGTCACGTTCGCGCACTGGTCCGCGACCCGCTGGTGCAGCCGCCCCAGCTCGTCGACGAACCGACGCGCCTCGTGCGTCAGTGGCGAGAGCCCGAGGCCGATCTCGTTCGAGACCAGCACCACGGGCCCGGCCGCGGCGCGCAGCACGTCCGACAGGTCGTCGATGGCCGCGTCGAGCCGGTCGCCGTCGACGGCCTGCCCGGCAAGCGGCATCAACAGGTTCGTGAGCCACAGCGTCAGGCAGTCGACGACGACGAGCCGGTGCGGCGCGGCCAGCGCGCGCACGGCCGAGGCCAGGGCCCGCGGTTCCTCGACCGTGGCGAGGCCGGGCACCCGCTCGGCCCGGTCGAACCGATGCCGGGCGATGCGGTCCGCCATCTCCGCGTCGCCCGCGAACGCCGTGGCGACCAGCGCCGCCTCGCGTCCGGGCGTGGCGAGCCACGCAGCCGCGAGCGACTCGGCGCGCCGCGACTTGCCGCTGCGCTGCCCGCCGAGCACGAGGTGGTGGTCGTTGTGGTGCATGGTCAGAATTTCGGCGACCAGCGCGCCCCGAAGAACACCGTCATGGGGCCGGTGTTGTACGTGGCGGCGGTCTGGTAGGCCTTGTCGAAGAAGTTGTCGACACGGGCCACCAGGCGCCATTCTGCGTTCAACTTGTGGGTCAGGTCGACGTTCAGGATCGTGTACCCACCGAGCACCAGCGGGCTGGTGTCGCGGTCGTAGCGCTTCGAATACGACAGCAGTTCGCCGCCCACCGTCGTGTCGCCGAGGTCCTTCTCGATCTTCAGCGAGCCATGGCGGCGCGAGCGCCGCGCGAGGTCGCGGCCGGACGGGTTGCGGGCCGACAGGAAGTCCGCCGAGCCCGAGACGCGCACGTCGTCGCCGTTCCACGCGGTGGTGAACGTCGCGCCCTTGAGCACCGACGTGCCGTCGACGTTGTCGTAGCAGCCGAACGAGTACGAGCACAGCGCCGGGTCGGGCGCCGCGAACACGATCAGGTCCGTGATGCGGTTGCGGTAGAGGGTGAGGCTCGAATCGAAGCGGCCCGCCTGGTGGCGCAGCGCGAGGTCGATGTTGCTGAGCGAACGCTCCGGCTTCAGGGTGGCGTTGCCGAACTCGGCCGCGTATTGCTGGTACAGCGTGGGAGCACGGAATCCGTTGCCCACCGACGACTGCACGCGCCAACCCCGGGCCACGTCCACACCCACCGCCAGCGTGCCGGTGTTCACCGAACCGAAGTCGTCGTTGCGGTCGTGGCGGGCGTTCGCCTGCACGGCCCAGATGCCGCTGCGCCAGCCGTAGCCGAGCGCGACGGCGTCCTGGTCGCGCTCACGCGTCGACGAACCGTCGAGGCCGTTGTTCTGCAGTTCGTCCTCGCGGCGCTCGAGCGTCGCGTTGATCGTGTGGTCGCCCAGGCGAACGTCGTTCTGCCAGGTGGCGGTGCGCACCTGCGTCTCCGTGAGGTACGGGAACAGCGGCTGCGTCTCGTAGCGGTCCTTCGACTGCCCGGCGCTGACGGTGCTGGTCCACGCCTTCGTCCATTGCGCGGACCACAGGGCCCGCACGGTGTCCAGGTCGCGCGTGCTGCGGTCGTCGACGTTCAGGTTGCCGTCGTACTGGCTTTCGACGTGGCTGCGCATCGCCGACACCTCGACCCGGTGGCCTTCGACCACGTTCCAGCCCAGGCGGCCCGTGCCACCCCGGCTTTCATAGCCGTCGCGGTCGGGGTTGCCGTTGGTCTTCGCGTTGAAGCCGGTGCTGCGCTCGGACAGGCCCGACAGCGCGTAGTCGAACGTGCCCCACTGGCCCGACACGCCGGCGTCGGACTTGAACGTGCCGAAGCTGCCACCGCCCATGCCGACGTCGAAACGCGTGCCGGGCTCGCCCTTGCGCGTGAAGATCTGCACCACGCCGCTCATCGCGTCGGAGCCGTACACGGCGCTGGCCGGGCCGCGGAGGATCTCGATGCGCTCGATCTGGCCGAGGGGGATGGCTTCCCACGAAGCGCCGCCCGTGGTCTGCGTGTCGACGCGCACGCCGTCGACCAGCACGGCGGTGAAGCGCTGGTCGCCGCCGCGCACGAACAGCGAGGTGGTGCCGGCGGGGCCGCCGCTGCGGCCCATCTGGAAGCCGGGCATGCTGCCCAGCAGGTCGCCCAGGGCGTTGCCGGCGTGGCGTTCGATCACGTCCCGCTCGATCACGGTGACGTCGGCGAGCACGTCGCGCAGCGGCACGGCCGAACGCGTGGCGGTGACGACGACCGGGTTCAGCGTGGCGGGCGTGCCCTGCGCGGACACGGCGCTGCAGGCCAGTGCGAGGACGGACGGGCACAGGCGCGCGTCGCGCCAGATTTTCTTTTTCATGAAAGGGACAACGGAGAAGATCCAGGCGCCTGCTTCCCCGCAAGCACCTGACAAAGGGACACGCGGACGTGTCCCACCTCGTTGGCCGGTATCCGGGCTGGCGGAACGACCCGTGCGGCCTTCCCAGGACATGACCCCCAGTGGCGTTGCACACGAGTTGGCGCGATGACGCGCCGTCCGCTGACCGTTGCGGGGGCAGCGCAGGCTGGACGACGGCCCGATGGACCGGCTTCCTCTGCTTCCCGTTTAACTGCACCGGCGTGACAACCGGCACGAGCACCAACGGGCGCCATTGTAAGTGTCCGCGGCACGAGCCCTACAATGGGTTCAGTCCGTCGTCACCGAGAGCCCACGCTTGCCATGTCGAAGACCCAAGAACTCGCCGATCGGGTGGAGCGCCTGCTGCTGCGACACGAAGAGCTCAAGCGCACGCACGACCTGCTCGCCCAGCAACTCAACGCCGTCACGCTCGAGCGCGACAACCTGCGCTCGCGCCTGAACGCGGCGCGCGGCCGCATCGATTCGCTGCTGCAGCGCCTGCCGACCGACCAACCCGCGGATTCGCCGTCCGCCACGCCGGCCCAGGAAGACGAATGAAACAGATCGAAGTGACGATCATGGGGCAGAGCTACATCCTCGGCTGCCCCGAGGGCGGCGAGACGTCGCTGCTGGAAGCGGTGGCCAGCGTCGACCGCGAAATGAGCGCCATCCGCGACGCGGGCCGCGTGAAGGCGCGCGAGCGCATCGCGGTGCTCGCGGCGCTGAACCTCGCGTACGCGCTGGCCGAGCGGCCGGTCGCGCCCGCCGCGGGCAGCGCGTCCGCCCCGGCAGTTCCCGGCTCCGACGACGCGCACATCGACGCGCTGATCCGCCGCGTCGACCAGGCCCTGGGCGCGGACGGGCAACTCCTGTAGGACCATCCCGCGCAATGACCGTTCGTCATCCGCGGACGGATCTCACCGCGTAGAATGGATTCGTCCGTCGCCTTCGCGTGAGTTTTATATTTCCTTGAACCGATGCTCGCAAGAGCAAGGGCTTGGAACATCGCCTGGCTGGTGCGATCGTCTCGCGTCAGATGAACCCGAGGCCAGGCTGACCTCGCCCACCTGAACTGCCTGGGTTCAGGAATGCGGCTCACGGTCCGCGACGGACACCTTATTCCCACGCACCCGGTCTCCTCCGCGCACGCGATGAGCACACAGTACTGGCTGATGAAGAGCGAGCCCGACGAGTGCTCGATCGACGACCTCGAGGCCGCCCCCGGCCAGACGGTGCCCTGGTTCGGCGTGCGCAACTACCAGGCGCGCAACTTCATGCTCAAGGAGATGCGTGTCGGCGACGGCGTGCTCTTCTACCACTCGTCGTGCCCGGTGCCCGGCGTCGCGGGCCTCGCCGAAGTGGCGAGCGCGCCCTACCCCGATGCCAGCCAGTTCGATCCCGCGAGCCCGTACCACGACCCCAAGTCGCCGCGGGACAAGCCGCGCTGGTCGCTGGTGGACGTCCGCTTCAAGCGCAAGACGCGGCTGCTGCCGCTGAAGGAGATGCGCGAGGCGCCCGAGCTGGCGAGCATGGTGCTGCTCAAGCCCGGCAGCCGCCTGTCGATCACACCGGTGACGCCCGAGGAATGGGCGGCAGTGAAACACCGCCTCGCCCATCCGCCGACCTGATCAGCCCTTCGGTTCGAACCGGATGCTCGCGAGCGTGACGTGGTTGCCACCACGCCGCTGCGCTTCGGCCAGGGCCGCGTCGGACGCGGCGAGCAGTTCGTCCTGCCCATGGGCCGTGTGCGGGAAGCTCGCGACCCCCATCGACACCGTGAAGCCCAGGTCGTGTCCGTTGAGCATCACGATCTGCGTGGCGCACTGGCGGCGCAGGCCTTCCATGCGCGAATGGGCGGTGGCGAGGCCCACGCCGGACAGCAGCACCGCGAAGCGGTCTTCCGACAGGCGGCAGGACGCGTCCATCGCGCGCGTGTTGCTGCGCAGGAGGCGGCCGAGCGCCTCGAGCACGCGCACACGCGCCTCGGCACCGAGCGCCAGCACCTGCTCGCCGAGCGGGTCGAGGGCCACCGACACCATCGCGAACTCGCGGTGTTCGCGCGAGGAGAGGTCCACCTCGCGGCGCAGCTGGTCGTCGAAGTGGCCGCGCTGGTACAGGCCCGTGGCGCGGTCGCGCAGGCCCTGGTCCTGCGCTTCGCGGCGCTGGGCCTCGGCGGCCTGCTGCTGGGTCTCGAGCTGCGAGAGCGCGAGCTGCAGCTGGGCTTCCTGCTGGCGCTGGGCCGTGAGGTCGTTCCAGAAGACGGCGAGGTGGCGCGCGGGGCCGCCGTCGCGGGCCGCGAGCGGGAAGCGCGTGACGCTGAACTCGCGGCGCCATTCGCCGTTGTCGATGCGGTGTTCGCTGACCTGGGGCACCGTCTGCACCATCGCCGACTGGTCGGCGGCGCGCAGCGCGCCCAGGGTTTCCGCCGGCGCCCAGTCGTCGTCGGTGAGACCGGCGAGCGGCCGGCCGGCGAGGGCTTCCATGCGGGTGTTGGCGCTGACGTAGCGCCCGGTGGCGGCTTCCTTGATCGCATACAGCGTGTCGGTGCGCTCGATCAGCGCGGACAACGCCACGCCCCAGGCTTCAGGAGCCAGTCCGAGGGCAAGGGCCAGCCCGTTCGCGTGATCGGCACGCGCAGCCAGGGCCAGCTGATTGGAATCCGTCATTCGTTCTTTCGTGCATGCCCGAAGGCCTGTGGTTGGGGGTCGACACCCCCTGCCCGCCCTTTTGTCGGATGAATGTCACCCTGGCAATTTATGCACTGGCGCGGTGGTATGAAACCCCTAGCTTGGAGGATCATAGCGGCGGGCAGAGGACCCGGCGGCATCCCTCCCCAGACCTTGGGAGTGAAAAAGTCTCACCTGCGCCATCGGCCGTTTGGCGGATGCCCCGTTTCGGACCATCGAGTCCGCTCGCCCCCCAATTCGAGGCCTCGGATGCCCCGAAGGCTGGCATGGGTTTCGCATCAGGTTCGTGCAAACAACATCGGCGCCCGAAGTTGGGGCGAGCACAGCACCTGAGGATCACCGTGACCGGTTTCAAAGCTTTCCTGAAGACGGGGCACAGCCCCACCCTGTTCGCCTCGTTCCTGTATTTCAGCTTCTCCTGCTGCATCTGGGTCCTGAACGGTGCCATGGCGCCCTTCATCAGCGAAACCTACCAGCTGAGCCCCGCGCAGAAGGGCCTCATGCTGTCGATCCCGATCATCGCGGGCGCCCTGATGCGGTTCCCGCTCGGCGTGCTCGCCCAGTACATCGGCCGCAAGAACGCCACCCTCGTCGAGATGGGCCTGATCGCCGTCGCGATGCTGTTCGGCTTCTTCTTCGTGAACTCGTTCAACGACCTGCTCGCGATGGGTGTGCTGCTGGGCATCGCCGGCGCGAGCTTCGGCGTCGCGCTGTCGCTCGGCTCGGGCTCGTTCCCGCCGCGGCACAAGGGCCTGGCGATGGGGCTCGTGGGCGCGGGCAACATCGGCACCGCGGTGTCGGTGCTCGTGGCCCCGCCGCTCGCGCAGGCCTTCGGCTGGCAGGCCGTGTACGGCATCGCCGCCGCCGCCATCGCGATCCCCATGGTGGTGATGATCGTCTTCGCCAAGGAACCGCCCGACGTCGACGCGCACGCCAGCTTCCGCGAACACATCGCCTGCCTGTTCGAGAAGGACGGCTGGGCCTTCAGCGTGATCTACGGCATCACCTTCGGCGGCTTCATCGGCCTCACGACCTTCCTGCCCACCTACTACTTCGACCAGTTCGGCGTCAGCAAGGTGCAGGCGGGCCAGCTCACGATGCTCGCCGCGTTCATGGGCGCCACCGTGCGCGTGTTCGGCGGCTGGATCTCCGACCGCCTGGGTGGCATCAACACGCTCACCGCGGTGCTGGTGACGGTGGTCGTGACGCTCGTGGCCTGCGGGTTCGCGGGTGGCTCGCTCACCATCTCGACGCTGCTGTTCATGCTGTGCTTCGCCGCGCTCGGCGCGGGCAACGGCGCCCTCTTCCAGCTCGTGCCGCTGCGCTGGCCGCTGGCCACCGCGGTGGCCGGCTCGATGATCGGCGAGATCGGCGCGCTGGGCGGCGGCCTCGTGCCGAACGCGATGGGCCTGTCGAAGCAACTCACCGGCACCTACCTGTGGGGCTTCGTGCTGTTCGCGGGCCTCGCGCTGCTCGTGCTGCTGATGATGCGCCGCATGCAGTTGCGCTGGACGCGCACGTGGGCCGAAAAAGGCGGCCGGGCCCGCACCACCTGATCCGCCCCGGCCTGATGCTCACTTCGGCAGGAACACCAGCCAGAAGACGAGCATCAGGTTGAACAGCAGCATCACGCCGAACGCGACCTGCCACAGCACCACGGGGTCGCGCACCGCGATGGGCGTGGCCGACGGGGCCTGCAGCGGCCGCGACGCCCCGCGTTCGAGCGCGAGCGCGAACTCCTCGGCGGTCTCGAAACGCAGCCGCTTGTCCACGGCCACGGCCTTGAGCACCACGTGGTCGAGCCAGATGGGCACGTCCGGGCGCACGCGCGACGGCGGCTTCGGGTCGCGCCGGTAGCGCAGCTTCTGGTACGGCTCGATGTCGCCGTACGGCAGGTGGCCGGTCAGCAGCTGGTACAGCGACACGCCCAGCGCGAACAGGTCGCTCTGCGCGTCGACGGGCTCGTCGTCCCACAGCTCGGGGTTCATGTAGCTGGGCGTGCCCGCGTGCAGGCTGCGCTGTTCCTCGGGCTCGTTGCCGGAGATGGCCACGCCGAGGTCCAGCAGCCGCAGCTCGCCGTCGTCGCCCAGGTGCAGGTTCGACGGCTTGATGTCGCGGTGGATGACCCCGAGGCGGTGCAGGCGGCCGATGGAGCGCGCCGCGCTGCGCGTCCAGCCCACCACGTCGGCCACCGGCAGGCCCTCGTCCTTGCGGCGTTCGGCGAGCTGGTCGAGGGTGTGCCCCGCGTGCCAGTCGAACAGCAGGTAGAAGGCCGTGGCGTCCACCACCTCGTGCAGGCGCACGAACCCCTCGCCGGTGCGTTCGGCCACGCGCGCGCCAAGCCACGCCTCGTGGGCCAGCATCGCGCGCTCCTGCGGGTCGTTCGCGCGCGACGGGTGCAGCGTCTTCAGGGCCTTGAGCCCGCCCGTCGCCTTGCAGCGCACCTGGTACAGCAGGTGCACGTCGGTGTCGGCGACGAGGGTGGTGACGGTCATGCCGTCGAGGTGGTCGCCGACCTTCAGGCGCGGCGGCACCGGCAGCTGGCGGCTGCGCACGAGCGCGTCCTCGAGCCGCGACCGCGCGAGGCCGCGCACGCGCAGCACCAGGGCGGTCACGTTGTCGCCCGCGCCGGCGGTGAGCGCCGCGGCGACGATGGCCTCGCTCGCGGCCTGCGCCGAGTCCGCCTGCTGGGCCAGCGCACGCAGGCGTGCGGTCGCCAGCTTGCCCCACGCGCCGTCGGACAGCAGCAGGAAGGTGTCGCCCAGCTGCAGCTCGCCCTGGAGGTAGTCGACCCGCACCGCGTCGTCCTGCCCCATCGCGCGGGTGAGCTGGCTGCGCAGGTCGGGGTGGTCGATGCAGTGGTCCTGGGTGAGCTGGCGGCACTCGTCGGCACGCACCAGGTAGGCGCGCGTGTCGCCCACGTGGGCCACGGTCCACGTGTGGCCGCGCAGGGCCAGCGCCGTCAGGGTGCTCATCGCGGCACCCACGTGCCGGCGGTTGTGCGCGGCGAGCCATGCGTTCTGCGCGCCGATGATGCGGTCGAGCACCACGGTGGTGTCCCACGTGGGCGGCGCACCGAAAAAGTCCTGCACCAGCGACATCACGCTCGTCTGCGCCGCCATGCGCCCCTGCCCGCCCGCGGAAACACCGTCCGCGATGGCCGCGATGCACCCGAACGACTCTTCGTGGGGCGCGGGTGGCACGGCCGCGCAGAAGTCCTCGTTCTGGTCCCGTGGCCCGGGATCGCTGTGGTAACCGATGTCGATGTCGAAGCTCATGGAGGACCGAGGGGCACCGATAGCGTGCGCAGTGGAAGTTGGTGGACAGGCAAGCAAGATGTCTGCCCATGAACAGTGCGCCGGGCACCACATTGCATCCGGGCCGCGCCCCGAGAACTGGCATTGCGTTTGCTTTGCATCGTCTCAACTGAGGAATGCCCCAAGGACATCCGGAATGAAGAAGATGAAGCTGGTGATGGTTGGCAACGGCATGGCCGGCGTGCGCACGCTGGAAGAGCTGTTGAAGATCGCGCCCGACCTCTATGACATCACCGTCTTCGGTGCCGAGCCGCATCCGAACTACAACCGCATTCTGCTGTCACCGGTGCTGGCCGGCGAACAGACGCTCGACGAGATCGTGCTCAACCCGCTCAGCTGGTACGCCGAGCACAACATCACGCTGCACCTCGGCAAGAAGGTCGTCGACGTGGACCGCCGCCGCCGCATCGTGCGCGCGGAGGACGGCACCGAGGAAACATACGACCGCCTGCTCATCACCACCGGCTCGAACCCCTTCATCCTGCCCGTGCCGGGCAAGGACCTCGACGGCGTCATCGCCTACCGCGACATCGCCGACACCAACACGATGATCGAGGCGGCCACGAAGTACCAGCACGCCGTCGTGATCGGCGGCGGCCTGCTCGGCCTGGAGGCCGCCAACGGCCTGCTGCTGCGCGGCATGCAGGTCACGGTGGTGCACGTGGGTCCGTGGCTGCTCGAGCGCCAGCTCGACGACACCGCCGGCGGCCTGCTGCGCAAGACGCTCGAGGCCAAGGGCCTGAAGTTCATGATGTCCGCGCACACCCAGGCGCTGCTCGGCGACGAGAACGGCCGCGTGAAGGCCGTGCAGTTCAAGGACGGCACCGAGATCCCGGCCGAACTCGTCGTGATGGCGGCCGGCGTGCGCCCCAACACCGCCCTCGCCGAGAAGATCGGCCTGCACTGCAACCGCGGCATCGTCGTCACCGACACGATGCAGACCATCACCGACCCGCGCATCTATTCGGTGGGCGAATGCGCGGCCCACCGCGGGATCGCCTACGGCCTGGTCGCCCCGCTGTTCGAGCAGGGCAAGGTGTGCGCCACGCACCTCGCCGAGTCCGGCATCGGCCGCTACCTCGGTTCGCAGACGTCCACCAAGCTCAAGGTCACCGGCATCGACCTGTTCTCGGCCGGCGACTTCATGGGCGGCGAAGGCTGCGAGGAGATCGTGATGACCGATCCCTACGACGGCGTCTACAAGAAGCTCATCATCAAGGACGACCAGCTGGTCGGCGCCTGCATCTACGGCGACACCGTCGACGGCAGCTGGTACTTCAAGCTGCTGAAGGAGGCCCAGAAGATCGACGGCATCCGCGACCGGCTGATCTTCGGCGAGGCCCGCGCCGACGACGCCGACCCGTCGGAGCCCGCCGACAAGGCCGACGCACACTGACCGCCCCACGGCGGTCCATGGGCCGCCCCGTTCACGAGACACTTTTTCCGACCCCATGGCTGAAACCCGCTCCACCTGCCCTTACTGCGGCGTCGGTTGTGGCGTGATCATCGAATCGCAGGGCGCCCGCATCACGGGCGTGCGCGGTGATCCGGACCACCCCGCCAACTTCGGCCGCCTGTGCACGAAGGGCAGCACGCTGCACCACACCGCCACGGCGGCCATCTCGCTGCAGTCGCGCCTGCTGCATCCGTCGCACCGGCCGAGCCGCGGCGCCGCGCCGCGGCCCGTGTCCTGGGACACCGCGCTCGAACTCGCCGCGGGACACTTCGCCCGCGTGGTGCGCGACCACGGCCCCGACGCCGTGGGCTTCTACATCTCGGGCCAGCTGCTGACCGAGGACTACTACGTCTTCAACAAGCTCGCGAAGGGCCTGATCGGCACGAACAACGTCGACACCAACTCGCGCCTGTGCATGAGCAGCGCCGTGGCCGGCTACAAGGCCACGCTGGGCGCCGACGCACCGCCCGCCTGTTACGACGACCTGAAGGACACCACCACGCTGTTCATCACCGGGTCGAACACCGCGTGGGCGCACCCGATCCTGTACCGCCGCATCGAGGACGCACGCGCCGCGAACCCGGCGATGAAGATCATCGTCGCCGACCCGCGCCGCACCGACACGGCCGGCGCCGCCGACCTGCACCTGCCCATCCTGCCCGGCACCGACGTGGCGCTGTACCACGGCATGCTGCACGTGATGCTGGCCGAAGGCCTCGTCGACGAGGCCTACGTCGCCGCCCACACGAACGGCTTCGACGCGCTGCGCGAACGCGTGCGCGCGTACCCGCCCGCCGAGGCCGCGCGCCTGTGCGGCATCGCCGAGGCCGACCTGATCCAGGCGGCCCGCTGGTTCGGCGCCCCCGGCAGCCGCACGCTCTCGCTGTACTGCCAGGGCCTGAACCAGAGCAGCCGCGGCACCGCGAAGAACGCCGCGCTGATCAACCTGCACCTGGCCACCGGCCAGATCGGCAAGCCGGGCGCCGGCCCGTTCTCGCTCACGGGCCAGCCCAACGCGATGGGCGGCCGCGAGGTGGGTGGCATGGCCAACCTGCTGAGCGCCCACCGCGACCTCGCCAACCCCGAGCACCGCGCCGAGGTGGCCCGGCTGTGGGGAGTCGACAGCGTGCCCGCCACGCCGGGCAAGACCGCGGTCGACCTGTTCCAGGCCGTGGCCGACGGCGAGGTCAAGGTGCTGTGGATCAGCTGCACGAACCCCGCGCAGTCGATGCCCGACCAGAACCTCGTGCGCCGCGCGCTCCAGCGCGCGGAGTTCGTGATCGTGCAGGAGGCCTTCGGCACCACCATCACCTGCGACTACGCCGACCTGCTGCTGCCCGCCACCACCTGGGGCGAGAAGGACGGCACGGTGACCAACAGCGAACGCCGCATCTCGCGCGTGCGTCCGGCCGTCTCGTCGCCCGGCGCGGCGCGCCACGACTGGGCCACGGTGTGCGACTTCGCGCGCCGGCTCGAGTCGCGCCTGCGCCCGGGCCAGCCCACGCTGTTCCCGTACGACACGCCCGAGCAGGTCTGGAACGAACACCGCGAAAGCACCCGCGGCCGCGACCTCGACATCACGGGACTCACGTACGCCCGCATCGACGCCACTCCCGAGCAGTGGCCCTTCCCGGAAGGCGCCACCACCGGCCGTGCGCGCCTGTACGAGGACGGCGTCTTCCCCACGGCCGACGGCCGGGCGAAGTTCCACGACGCCCCGTACGAGCCGGTGGCCGAGCCGCGCGACAACCGCTTCCCGTTCTCGCTGAACACGGGCCGCCTGCGCGACCAGTGGCACGGCATGAGCCGCACCGGCACCATCGGCCGCCTGTTCGGCCACGTGCCCGAACCGTCCATCGAGATGAACCCCGCCGACCTGTCCCGGCTGCAGCTGGCCGCCGGCGACCTGGTGCACGTCACCTCGCGGCGCGGCACGCTGATCGTGCCGGTGGCGGCCAGCGAGTCGGTCGCGCTGTCGCAGGCCTTCATCGCGATGCACTGGGGCGAGGAGTTCCTCTCCGGCAGCACGTCCAACGGCGTGAAGGTCCAGGGCGTCAATGCCGTGACCACGCCGGCCTACTGCCCCACGTCGAAGCAGCCCGAGCTGAAGCACGCGGCCGTGAAGGTGCTGAAGGCCGAACTGCCGTGGCGCGTGCTGGGCATGGCCTGGCTGCCCGAGGAGCAGGCCACCGCGGCGCGGGAGAAGTTGAAGCCGCTGATGGGCGCCTTCGCGTTCTCCAGTTGCGTGCCGTTCGGCCGCGAACGCAGCGGCGTGCTGTTCCGCGCCGCCGCGTACGAGGCGCCGCCCGACGAGCTGATGCAGCAGATCGAATCCATCCTCGGGCTGGGCGGGCGCGACGTGCTGCACTACGTCGACAAGCGCCGCGGCCAGCGCCGCACCATGCGCCTCGCCGAGGTCAACGACCAGACGCAGCTGGAAGGGTTCGTGCTCGGCGGCGACATCAGCGCCGAGGTGTGGGTCAAGCCGCTGCTGCAGGACCAGCTGCCGGCCCAGGCCTACGGCCGCCTGCTGCTGCTGCCCGGCGCGAAGGCACCGGTGGCCGTGAAGGCCCGGGGCCGCCAGGTCTGCACCTGCTTCAACGTCACGGAGCCCGACATCCTGGCCGGCCTGCAGTCGTGCCCCGGCCCGGCCGACCAGCAGTTCGCGCACCTGCAGGCCACGCTGAAGTGCGGCACCAACTGCGGGTCGTGCATCCCCGAGGTGAAGCGCATCGTCATGATGCAACTGAAGGTCGCTTGACGTCTCGTCCCTGCCTAGAATGATCGGCTCCACAGCCGCGGCCCTCTGGCCCGGCTCTTGCTGATCCACGCCCGCAGGGACAGAACAATGAGCATCAGCGCATACATCAAGGAGATCGGCCGCGGCAAGGATGGCGCGCGGCCGCTCCAGGAAGACCAAGCCCACGACCTCATGAGCCAGGTGCTCGATGGCCGGGTGACCGACCTCGAGATCGGCGCGTTCGCGGTGGCGATGCGCATCAAGGGTGAATCCACCGCCGAGCTGTCGGGGTTCCTGAGGGCCGCCACCGAACGCTGCATCGCGCTGCACGCACCCGGCCCCGCCGTGGTGCTGCCGTCGTACAACGGCGCACGCAAGCTGCCCAACCTCACGCCGCTGCTGGCCCTGCTGCTCGCGCAGGAAGGGGTGCCGGTGCTGGTGCACGGCATGCCCGAAGACCCCACGCGCGTCACCACCGCCTCCATCTTCCACGACCTCGGGCTGCCGGAGTCGATGACCGCCGACGACGCGGCCCAGGCCTGGGCGCGCCGCGAGCCGGTCTACATGCGCACGGACCGCCTGTGCCCGCCGCTCGCGCGCCTGCTCGACGCACGCTGGACCATCGGCCTGCGCAACTCGGGCCACACCATCGCGAAGCTGCTCGACCCGTTCCCGGCCGCCTCCGCGGTGCGCATCGTCAACTTCACGCACCCCGAGTACCTGCAGATGCACACGGCCTTCCTGCAGCACATCGGCGCCAACGCGGTGCTGATGCGCGGCACCGAAGGTGAACCCGTGGCGGACCCGCGCCGCCTGCCGAAGCTCGACGTGTTCATCGGCGGCGAGCCGCGCGCCGATCTGTCGCTGGGCCTGCAGGACGGCGTGCTGCGCGAGCTGCCGGTGCTGCCGCGCACGTGCGACGCCCCCACCACCGCGCTCTACATCCAGTCGGTGCTGAGCGGCGAGAAGCCGGCGCCCGCGCCCATCGTGCAGCAGGTGGCGTGTCTGCAGCAGGCACTCGCCGCGATGCGCCGGCACGCGGGCCTCGCCGCCTGACGCCCCACCTGCCCCGATAATCGCCCCCTTTGTTCAACCAAGGGACGCGAGATCCATGTCGCCCTACGACGCCGTCGTCATCGGCGCCGGCGCCGCCGGCCTCTTCTGCGCCGGCATCGCCGGCCAGCTCGGTGCGCGCGTGCTGCTCATCGACCATTCGCCGAAGGTGGGCGAGAAGATCCGCATCTCGGGTGGCGGCCGCTGCAACTTCACGAACCGCGACGCGGGGCCGGCCAACTTCCTGTCCGACAACCCGCATTTCTGCCGCTCGGCGCTCGCGCGCTACACGCCGCAGGACTTCATCGCACTCGTGCAGCGCCACCGCATCGCATGGCACGAGAAGCACAAGGGACAGCTCTTCTGCGACGAGTCCGCCGAGGACATCATCGCGATGCTGTTGCGCGAGTGCGAACAGGGCAACGTGACCCGCTGGCAGCCGTGTGCCGTCGCGGGCGTGCGCCAGAGCGGCGACGGCTTCGAGGTCGACACCGACCGCGGCCCGGTGCGTTCGAGGCGGGTCGTCGTCGCCACCGGCGGCCTGCCCGTCCCGAAGATCGGCGCCACCGACTTCGGCCTGCGCCTCGCCCGCGAGTTCGGCCTGCGCACCACCGACACCCGCCCCGCCCTCGTGCCGCTCACGTTCGACGCGGCCGACTGGGCACCCTTCGTGCCGCTGGCCGGCCTCTCGCTGCCCGTGAACATCACCAGCGGCGACGGCGAGTTCCTGGAGGACCTGCTCTTCACGCACCGCGGCCTGAGCGGCCCGGCCGTGCTGCAGATCTCGAGCTTCTGGCGCGGCGGCACGCCCATCACGATCGACCTCGCACCGGGTGTCGACCTCGCGGACGTGCTGAAGGCCGCCAAGGGCACGTCGCGCCGCAAGGTCGCCAACGAACTGCCCCAGCACCTGCCCGCGCGCCTCGCCGAGGCCTGGCTCGCCGGCCGGCCGCTCGCCGAACGCCCCATCGCCGACACCCGTGACAAGGACCTGCAGGACCTCGCCGCGAGCCTGCAGGCCTGGTCGCTCGTGCCGAACGGCACCGAGGGCTACCGCAAGGCCGAGGTGATGGCCGGGGGTGTCGACACGAAAGGCCTGTCGTCGCAGACGATGGAAAGCCGCGCCGTGCCGGGGCTGTACTTCATCGGCGAGGTGGTGGACGTGACCGGCTGGCTCGGCGGGTACAACTTCCAGTGGGCCTGGGCCAGTGCCGCGGCCTGCGGCCGGGCGATCGGCGGGAATTCGGCTTAACACCCCAAAATTGCCCGACAATGTCGGGTTGGCGCACCAGCGCCGTCGTTTCACGGTTTCGGGCCCCAGCGGCAATTCACACCATGGCAACCATTCTTCAGCAACTGCCCACCGGCCAGAAGGTCGGCATCGCGTTCTCCGGCGGTCTCGACACCAGCGCGGCGCTCCACTGGATGCGCAACAAGGGCGCCGTCCCCTACGCCTACACGGCCAACCTCGGCCAGCCCGACGAACCCGACTACGACGAGATTCCCCGCAAAGCGCTGCAGTACGGCGCCGAGAAGGCCCGCCTGATCGACTGCCGCGCCCAGCTGGTCGCCGAAGGCATCGCCGCGCTGCAGGCCGGCGCCTTCCACATCTCCACCGCCGGCGTCACGTACTTCAACACCACGCCCATCGGCCGCGCCGTCACCGGCACCATGCTCGTCGCCGCCATGAAGGAAGACGACGTCAACATCTGGGGCGACGGCAGCACCTTCAAGGGCAACGACATCGAGCGGTTCTACCGCTACGGCCTGCTCGCCAACCCGGGCCTGAAGATCTACAAGCCGTGGCTCGACCAGCTGTTCATCGACGAACTGGGCGGCCGCGCCGAGATGTCGGCGTTCATGACCAAGGCCGGCTTCGGCTACAAGATGTCGGCCGAGAAGGCCTACTCCACCGACTCGAACCTGCTGGGCGCCACCCACGAGGCGAAGGACCTGGAGCACCTGAACAGCGGCATCCAGATCGTGCAGCCCATCATGGGCGTGGCCTTCTGGCGCGACGACGTCGAGGTCAAGCGCGAGACGGTCACCGTGCGCTTCGAGGAAGGCCAGCCGGTCGCCCTGAACGGCCAGACCTTCGCGAACCCGGTCGAACTGCTGCTGGAAGCCAACCGCATCGGCGGCCGCCACGGCCTCGGCATGAGCGACCAGATCGAGAACCGCATCATCGAGGCCAAGAGCCGCGGCATCTACGAGGCCCCGGGCCTCGCGCTGCTGTTCATCGCCTACGAGCGCCTCGTGACCGGCATCCACAACGAGGACACCATCGAACAGTACCGCGACAACGGCCGCCGCCTCGGCCGCCTGCTGTACCAGGGCCGCTGGTTCGACCCGCAGGCCATCATGCTGCGCGAGACCGCCCAGCGCTGGGTGGCCCGTGCCATCACCGGCGAGGTGACCATCGAACTGCGCCGCGGCAACGACTACTCGATCCTGAACACCGTCTCGTCGAACCTCACGTACAAGCCCGAGCGCCTGACGATGGAAAAGGGCGAGTCCACGTTCTCGCCGGCCGACCGCATCGGCCAGCTGACCATGCGCAACCTCGACATCACCGACACCCGCGAAAAGCTGGAAATCTTCGCCAAGGTGGGCCTGCTGTCCCCGGGCACGGGCACCGACATGCCCCGCCTCGGCGGCGAGAAGTAACCCGAAGGGGAGCGGTCACTGACCTCCCCCCTTGCGCCGGCCAAAGACGGTGTCTATAATCGCCGTCTTTGCTGGCAAACCCGCGTGTCGATTCGTCCAGGCCCTGAGGCTGGATTCCGGAACCTCCACCTCGAGAAACCGGGCGAACACCGAGCGCACAAACATCTGGATCTATGACTTCGATTCGCGTTAAAGAGAACGAGCCCTTCGACGTGGCCCTGCGCCGCTTCAAGCGCACGATTGAAAAGCTGGGCCTGCTGACTGACCTCCGCGCCCGCGAGTTCTACGAAAAGCCCACCGCCGAGCGCAAGCGCAAGAAAGCGGCCGCGGTGAAGCGCCACTTCAAGCGCATCCGCAGCATGCAGCTGCCGAAGCGCCTGTACTGAGCCCTCCGCTCAGGCAGCACCAAGCCCGCTCCGTGCGGGCTTTGTTGTTTCTGACCCCCGTGATTCCCTGATGGAGCCCGCCATGAGCACGCTGAAAGACAAGATCAACGACGACATGAAGACCGCCATGCGCGCCAAGGATTCGGCGCGCCTGCTGACCATCCGCGGCCTGCTCGCGGCGCTGAAGCAGAAGGAAGTCGACGAACGTGTCGAACTCGACGACGTGGCCGTGATCGCCATCGTCGACAAGCTCGTCAAGCAGCGCAAGGACTCCATCGCCCAGTTCACCACCGGCGGCCGCCAGGACCTGGTCGACAAGGAAACCGCCGAACTCGCCGTGCTCGAGGCCTACCTGCCCCAGCGCATGAGCGCCGAGGAAGTGGCCGCGGCCGTGGGCAAGATCGTCGCCGACCTGGGCGCTTCGGGCCCCGGCGACATGGGCAAGGTGATGGGCGCCGTGAAGGCGCAGCTCGCCGGCAAGGCCGACATGGGCCAGGTGTCCGCCGCCGTGAAGGCCGCGCTCGCCCCCCGCTGATCCCACGACACCCCGCGCATCAGGAGACCGCCCATGACCACCCCCAACGTCCAGCGCCTGAGCGAGACCGTGTGCGCCGCAGGCCAGCTCGACCCGGCCGCCATGGCCTGGGCCGCTGCCAACGGCTTCAAGAGTGTCATCAACAACCGGCCCGACTTCGAGCACGGCCCCGACCAGCCCACCAGCGCGTCCATCGCCGAGGCCGCGCAGGCCGCCGGCCTGCAGTACGCCTTCCTGCCGGTGGCGGGCGGCTACCAGTCGCCGGAGGAGATCGCGAAGTTCGCCGAGCTCCTCGACACACTGCCCCGCCCCATCCTCGCGTTCTGCCGCAGCGGCGCGCGTGTCGGCAAGCTGTTCCAGGCGGCGTCGGCGCTGAAGGCGCAATAGGGTTGCCATCCCGGCGGAGGCCGGGACCTTCGGCAGGGCCCCAGGGTCCCGGCCTTCGCCGGATGACGGTTGTTCGTGCAGCACTCCGCGAGGGAGCGCCCGCACTCCGCATAACTACGGTCGCGCGCCGCACGGGCGCCACCTACACTCGCGCCCACCTTTTCTTCCCACCGCAGGTATTTCGCATGAAAGCCTTGCTCGCCCTCACCCGCGGCATCGACTGGCTGACCCACAAGTTCGGCTGGATCGCCGCCGTCGCGGTCATCGCGTCCTGTTTCATCAGTTCAGGCAACGCCGTCATCCGCTTCATCTTCAGCAACAGCTCCAACGCCTGGCTCGAGATCCAGTGGTACCTGTTCGCGGCGTGCGTGATGCTCGGCGCCGCGCACGTGCTGAAGGTCAACGAACACGTGCGGGTCGACGTCTTCTACGGGCGCTTCGGCGGCCGCGGCAAGGTGCTCATCGACCTCTTCGGGCTCGTCTTCTTCCTGATGCCCACGATGGGCGTGATGCTCTGGCTCTCGTGGCCCTACTTCCTCGGCATGTTCCATTCGGGTGAGATGTCGGGCAACGCCGGCGGCCTGATCCGCTGGCCGGCCGTGCTCATGCTGCCCGTCGGCTTCGGGCTCGTGATCCTGCAAGGCATCTCCGAGATCATCAAGCGCATCGGCTGGCTGATGAACGTCTACGACATGGACATCCACTACGAGCGCCCCCTCCAATGAGCATGGAAAACTTCGCCCCGATGATGTTCGGGGGGCTCATCCTGATCATGCTGATCGGGTTCCCCGTGGCGTTCTCGCTGTCGGCCCTGGGCCTGCTGTGCGCCTTCATCGCGATCAACATGGGCTGGTTCCAGCCCGAGTTCATGTCGGCGCTGCCGCTGAACGTGTTCGGCATCCTGTCGAACGACCTGCTGCTCGCCATCCCCTTCTTCACGCTGATGGGCGCCGTGCTCGAGAAGTGCGGCCTCGCGGAAGACATGCTCGACTCCATGGGCCAGCTGTTCGGCCCGGTGCGCGGCGGCCTCGGCTACTCGGTCATCATCGTGGGCTTCATCCTCGGCGCCATCACCGGCACCGTGGCCGGCCAGGTGATCGCGATGGCGATGATCTCGCTGCCGGTCATGATGCGCTACGGCTACAACATGCGCTACGCCACCGGCGTGCTGGCCGCGTCGGGCACCATCACGCAGATCGTGCCGCCGTCGCTCGTGCTGGTGGTGCTGGCCGACCAGCTCGGCAAGAGCGTGGGCGACATGTACAAGGGCGCCTGGGGCCCGTCGATCCTGCAGGTGCTGATCTTCGCGCTCTACACGTTCCTGCTGAGCCGCATCAAGCCCGAGCACGTGCCGGGCGTGCCGAAGGAAGCGCGCACGCTGAACGGCTGGGCCCTGTGGCGCAAGTGCCTGCGCGGCATCATCCCGTCGGCCATCCTGATCTTCGCCGTGCTGGGCAGCATGGGCGGCCTGCCGGGCATCGACACCGCCGTGGCCACGCCCACCGAAGCCGGCGCCATGGGTGCCGTGGGCGCGCTGATCCTCGCCGCGCTGCACCGCCGCCTCGACTGGCCGCTGATGAAGGAAGCCATGGCCGGCACGATGCGCATCACCGCGATGGTGGTGTTCATCCTGATCGGCTCGCGCGTGTTCTCGCTCGTGTTCCAAGGTGTGGACGGAGGCATCTGGATCGAGCACATGCTGACGAACCTGCCGGGCGGCCAGACCGGCTTCCTCATCGTCGTCAACATCTTCATCTTCTTCCTGGCGTTCTTCCTCGACTTCTTCGAGATCGCCTTCATCATCCTGCCGATGCTGGGCCCCGTCGCCGACAAGATGGGCATCAACCTGATCTGGTTCGGCGTGCTGCTGTGCGTCAACATGCAGACGAGCTTCATGCACCCGCCGTTCGGCTTCGCGCTGTTCTACCTGCGCGGCATCTCGGACACGCTCTTCAAGAACGGCTCGCTGCCGAAGCGGGTGCTCTCGTCCGACATCTACATGGGCGCGATCCCGTGGGTGATGCTGCAGCTGGTGCTCGTCGTCATCGTGATCTTCGTGCCGCAGACCGTCACGATGTTCCTCGACGAGGAGGTGAAGGTCGACCTCGACAAGGTCCAGATCGAGGCCCCGGCCGAGTCCGACATGGCCCCCGCCAACGACAACGTGGACGACATCTTCAAGGACGCAGCCCCCGCGGCCGAGGAACCCGCGGCCTCCGCCCCGTGACCGGCGACGCGGCACCCCGGGCCGAGGGCCCGGCCTTCCCGGTGGTGGTGCGGTGCCTCGTCACCGCGCTCACCGCCTGGGTGTTCCTCGCGGGCTGGCGCGTGATCGACCAGCCCGTGATCCGGCAGGCTTCGTTCGCGGCGCAGGCGCTGATCATCGCGGGCCTGGCCGTGCTGCTGATCGTCACGTTCTGGGTCTGGCGCAGCCGCACCACCGTGACCGCCGTCGACATCCGCCAGACGTGGATCTGGTCCAAGCGCGTCGCGTGGGCCGACGTGTCGCACGCGAAGATGATCTATGTGCCGTACCTCGCGTGGCTCGTGGCGCCGCGCCTGATCGTGCGCTCGGGCGCCGGGATGGTCACCGTCTTCCACGCGGCCGACCACGAACTGCTCACCACGTTCACCCACTACGCGCTGGCACCGGAGCAGCGCGCGCGTTAGGACGCCCCGGAAGGGCCGCCGGCGAAACGGGCCCGATACGCGCTCGGGGTCACGCCCACGCGGCGCACGAAGGCCTTGCGGAAGGCCTCGACGTTCGCATAGCCCACCTCGCCGGCCAGGCGCTTGAGCGGCATCGGCGAGGTCTCGGCCAGCCGCCGCGCCGCATCGATGCGGGCAGTCTCCACGAACCACGCCGGGGTCACGCCGGTCTCCTCGCGGAACACCCGCGCGAAGTTGCGCTCGCTCATGCGCGCGACGGCCGCCAGCGCCGGCACGCCCAGGTCGCCACGCAGCGTGGCGAAGACGTGGTCCTGCACCTCGCGGATCGCCGACCGCTCCGCGGCCGGCGCCACGACGTGCGCGCTGAACTGCGACTGGCCGCCCGGCCGCTTGACGAACATCACCAGCTCGCGGGCGACGGCCAGCGCGACCTCCTGGCCGTGGTCCTCCTCCACCATCGCGAGGGCCAGGTCCATGCCGGCCGTGACACCCGCCGAGGTGTAGAGCGCACCGTCGCGGATGTGGATGTGGTCCGGCTCCACCGTCGCCGACGGCACCTGGGAGGCGAGCCGGTCGGCCCAGCGCCAGTGCGTGGTGACGCGCCGGCCTTCGAGCAGCCCGGCGGCCGCGAGCGAGAACGTGCCGGTGCAGACGGACCCGAGCCGCCGCACCGAACGCGCCTGGCGGCGCAGCCAGTCCTGCACCGTGTCGTCGCCCTTCAGCCCGTCGACGTCGGGGCCGCCGGCCACCAGCAGCGTGTCGATGCGGCCCCGGTGCGTGGCCAGGGTGTGGTCGGCGACCAGCTTCACGCCCCCGAGGCACTTCACCACGGGCTCGTCCACCGACACGATCGACACGCGGTAGGCCCGGGGATTGCCCAGCAGGTACCCCGCCGTGATGAACACGTCGGCCGGGCCGGCCACGTCGAGGACCTGGGCGCGAGGGAAGGCGAGGATGGCGACCTGCATGGCGGGGATGTCTCCGAGTTCGGCAGAAAACATCGCTTCGCGACGATTACAGCCAAGTCCAGTATGGCAGAAAATGACGCCATCGACTCTTCCAGCCACGACAGGGAACCGCCATGACCCCGCTCGCCGTCCCGCCTGCAGCCACCCTCGCCCCCGCCACCACCGGCTCCATCCGGCACCTGCCCGTCAACCTCTTCGCCTCGGTGATGAGCCTGGCCGGGCTCGCCCTCGCCTGGCGGCTGGGCGCCGGCACGTTCGGCCTGCCGGCCGTCGTGGGTGACACCGTGGGCGTGCTCGCGGTCGCCGTCTTCGTGGTGCTCGGCACGGCCTACGCCCTGAAGGCGTTGCGCCACCCGGACGCCGTCGCCGCGGAGTTCAACCATCCCGTCGCCGGCAACTTCTTCGGCACGATCGCGATCTCGCTGCTGCTGCTGGGCCCCGTCGTCTCGCCCTGGTCGGCCGCCGCCGGGCACGCCGTGTGGACGGCCGGCGTGGTGGCCGCATTCGCGATCGTCTTCACGGCCGTGTCGCGCCTGCTGCAGGGCGGCCGTGCACCGGACCTGGCCCTGCCCGCCTGGCTGATCGCGGGCGTGGGTGCGCTCGACATCCCGGTCACGGGTGCCACGATGCCCATGCCCTGGGCGGGCGAGGTCAACCTCGCCGCCGCCGGCATCGGCGCGGTGCTGGCCGTGCTGATGCTCGCCGCGATCTTCGCGCGACTGGTCTTCCACGCGCCGCTGCCGCCCGCGTTGCGCCCGTCGCAGATGATCCTCGTGGCGCCGTTCGCGCTGGGGTTCCTCGCGTACGTCAACCTCGCGGGCGAGGTCGACCGCTTCGCGTCGCTGCTGTTCTACGCCGCACTGTTCTTCTTCGCGGTCGCCTCGGTCAAGGTGTTCCGCGACCCGGCGCCGTTCGCACCGGGCTGGTGGGCCATCGGCTTCCCCATCGCGGCGCTGTCGAACGCGGCACTGCGGTATGCCGGGGCCCATCCGTCGACGCCGCTCACGTGGATCGCCGGCGCCCTGCTCGCCCTCCTCGCCGCCGTGGTCGCGGTGCTGGCGGTGCGCACCGCGCTGTTCACGGCCCGGGGCCGGCTGCTGGCCGGCTGAGGCGGCTCAGAGGTACTTCGCCCACAGGGCGTTGGAGAAACGCCCGGCCGGGTCCACCTGCGCCTTCACCCGGCGCAGGGCCGCCACCTCGGGGTACGCGCGCTCGAACTGGGCGCGCGTGGCGTGCAGCTGGTACGGGAGGTACCAGCGCCCCTCGTGGGCGATGGCGATGTCGACGAGTTCCCGCGTCCACACGCCCACGGCCTCGCGGGCCGAGGCCCACGTGCGCTGCTTGTGGAACAGCACGAAGGAGAACACCTCCTCCTTCGCCCACGGCAGCAGGGAGACGGTGTCCGCCGGCGAGTGCCGCACCGACACGTTGACCGCCTCCACGCCGTGCCGGCGCAGCACCTCGCCCAGCTGCGCCGCGAACGAGGCGAAATGGCGGCGCGGCACGAAGTATTCCTGCAGCACGTACGTCGACATCGCCCGCGTGCGCGGCTCCAGCTCGGCCACGTCGAGGCTCGCCTCGTGGTTCAGCCACTGCACCACCGGCGGCCGCAGCAGCCGCGGGTGGATCACGTCGCGCCGCACCTTGGCGCCGCCGGGCAGTTCGGTGACCGCCCACAGCACGTTCTGCTCGAGGCCGTAGGAGCCGTCGCGCGGCACGAGGCGCGCCGTCCGCGTGAGCGGCTTGTCGGTGCGGCGCCACGACACGCCCACCGCGCGATCGAAGGCGGGCGGCAGCAGGTCGGCGTTGTGCAGCACGGTGGCGGGGTCGCCCCGCACGGCCGCGTCGAAGTGCGCCGGGTATTCGGCCAGCGTCGCCTGCGTGACCACCCGTTCGATGCGCACGTTGTCGGCGAGGTCGAGTTCGACCTCCACGATCACGCCCACCGCACCGTAGCCGCCGATGGCCGCGCGGAACAATTCGGGGTCGCGCTCGCGGTCGACGTCGCGCACGGAGCCGTCGGCCAGCACCAGCCGCAGAGCCCGCACGCTGTTGGCGATGGGGCCGTGGCCCACGTAGCGGCCGTGCGCATTCACGGACACCGACCCGCCCACCGTGAAGTTGGCGTAGCTCTGCATGGTGTGCACCGCCAGGTCCAGCGGGTCGAGCTGGTCCTGCAGGTCGCGCCAGCGCATGCCGGCCTGCACGCGCACCACCTTGTCCTTGCGGCGCAGCCACACGAGGCGGTCGAGCATCCGCATGTCGATGTGCAGCCCGCCCTCGATGGCCACCTGCCCGCCCATGCTGTAGCGGCCGCCGCCGATGCCGATGCGCCCGGGCCAGGCCCGCACCGCGTTGCGCAGCGCCTCCACCGTGGGCGGGACCTCGATGCGGGCGACCGTGACCGTGTAGAGCCCGGTGACGTTCGCCACCTCCGGCATCGCGGCGGCGGCCGGGACGGGCGGCAGCGACACCACGCCGGCGGTGGCGAGGGCCTGCACGAGCAGGCGGCGGCGGGACGGGTCGGCGGGGGACATGGGCTGCAGAGTGTCGAAAGGACGATCGGCCCTGTCCATCCCCCCGCGGGGCGATGCGGGCGACAATGCGTGCATGACTGCGAACCGCCCCGCCTTCCCCGCCGACGCCGACACCCGCCTCGCCACCCTGTCCAACGGCGTGCGGGTGCTCGCGCTGCAGCTGCCCCACGTCGACAGCGTGCAGATCAGCGTGTTCGTGCGCACCGGCAGCCGGCACGAGAGCAAGGCGCTCAACGGCATCAGCCACGTCGTCGAGCACATGGCGTTCAAGGGCACGCACGAGCGCACCTGCCAGCAGATCAACCTCGATGCCGAGCGGCTCGGCGCGGACGTCAACGCCCACACCGACAAGGACCACACGGCGTACCACATGCGGGGCCTGGCCCGCGACGCCGGCCGCTTCGTGCACATGCTGGGCGACATCGTGCGCAACAGCACGTTCCCCGAGGCCGAGCTGGAGCGCGAGCGCCAGGTGATCCTGCACGAGTTCACCGAGGACGAGGACGACCCACTGTCCACCGCCTACAAGCTCTTCGACAAGATGTGTTTCGGCACGCACCCGCTCGCGCAGCCGGTGATCGGCACGCGGCGCAACATCGAGCGGTTCACGCGCGACGACCTGCTCGGCTACGTCGAGCGCCAGTATTCGGCGGACAACGTGGTGGTGGGCATCGCCGGGAACATCGACCCCGAGGCGATGTTCCGCGAGGCCGAGGCCGCCTTCGGCTCGATGCCGCGCGGCCCCGAGAACCTCGTCGACGCGCCGGCCTACGTGGGCGGTGTCGCGTCGAAGCGCCAGCCGGGCTTCAGCCAGACCCACCTCGTGCTGGGCTTTCCGATCCCCACGCTGCGCGAGGACCACCAGGCCGCGCTCGTGGCGGCGGCCCTCTTCGGCGACGGCATGAGCTCGCCACTGATGGACGAGATCCGCGAGCGCCGCGGCCTCGCGTACTACGCCGCGTGTTCAGCCGACGTGTTCGACCTGAGCGGCCAGTGCGTGATCGAGGCGTCCACGTCACCGTCGCAGCTGCACGAGTGCGTGACCGAGATCTCCCGCCTGCTCGCCGCGCAGGCCGCGTCCATCGACCCGGTGGACCTGGAGCGCGCGCGCAACCAGATCGCCGTGCGCCAGATGCGCACGCACGAGCGGCCGGTGCGCCGCCTCGAGGCCGCCGTGCAGGACCTGTACGTGTTCGGCCGCGTGCGCTCGCGCGCCGAACTCGCCGCGGGCATCGACGGCGTCACGGCCGACCAGGTGCGCGAGAGCTTCGCCCGCATGCTCGCCTCGCAGGCGGCGGTGGCCGTGGCGGGCAAGGTGCCCGCCGGCACGAACGACCGCATCGGCGAGCTGGTGTCCCGCGCGACGGCCTGACCCGCGGTCACGCCGGGCGGCGCAGGCGCGCGAACGCCTCCGGCTCCCACTCGCGCTGCGCCAGCAGCACCGCCGTGCCCCGGCGCATCGCGAGCGGTGCCGCGGCGCTCTCCTCGTGCAATGCCGCGAGCCGCTGACGGAGCCGGCGCAGCTCGCGCACCATCTCCGCCTGGGCCGCCGGCGTCAGCATGCCGTGCACGAAGGCCATCGATTCACCCTCGCCGTCGAACGGGCCGCGCAGGAAATCGGGCAGGCCCCAGGTCGCGAAGAAGCGGCGGATGGGGCCGTCGGGCAGCCAGTCGAAGTCGCGCGCGATGCGCAGGCGCACCCGGTCCCCGGGCAGCAGCACGATCATGCCCATGCGCTCCAGCACCAGCAGGCGCTTGAGCACCTCGGCGCGCGTGATGCGGCACGCCGCGACCACGTCGTCCACGGTCCAGTGGTTCAGCGAACACACCGCCACCAGCAGCAGCTTCTCGTCGGACACGAGGCGCCCCTCCTGCGCCGCGTCGAGCGTGCGCATGGCGGGGGCGGAAGCGGCCGCCTCCTGCATCAGCTCGGCCAGCGTGTAGCCCAGCAGCTCGGCCACGCGCGCGAGCCGTGCAACGGTGAAACGTTCGCTCGAGAACACCCGCTTCACGCTGGGCTCGGACAGGCCCAGCGCCTGCGCCACGTCGCGGTACGTGAGGCCGCGGGCCTTCAGCAGGCGCTTGACGGTGGCCACCACCAGCACGGTTTCGGACATGGATCGGGTATTGGAAAGTGATACCGGAGCGGGCAGTCTAGGGCATGTCGATCGAAAAGCGGGCGGATTCCGGAACCCGGCGGCATGCTGCGCGCCATTCCCTCCACAGCCCGAAGGCCCCCATGACCCGACTCTTCCGCTTCCTGATCGCCGCCCTGTGCACCGTGGCGTTCCTGCCGGCCACCGCCGCGACGGCCACGCCGGTGGCCGAGCTCGCGCCGCGGCTGCAGGTGGGCGACGTCGTGTTCATCCGGGTCACGGCCCGCCCGTTCCGCGAGGTGGCCACGGCCACCGGCTCGTGGACCAACCACGTGGGCATCGTCGTCGACACGTCGGGCCGCGAGCCCGTGATCGCCGAAAGCACGCTGCCCGTGTCGGGCACGACCGGCTTCTCGCGCTTCGTGGGCCGCTCCGAACAGGGCCGCGTCGCCATCGCACGTCCTCGCGCGCTTTCGGCCGACGAGCAGCGCGACGTGAAGGCCGCCGCGGCCCGGCGCAACGGCGTGCGCTACGACACGGGCTTCGACCTGCACTCGCCGGGCCAGTTCTGCTCCCGGTTCGTGCGCGAGGTGCTGCTCGAGGCCACCGGTGTCGAGGTGGGTGAGGTGGAGACCTTCGGCGCGCTGCTGAAGGCACGGCCGGAGACGGACCTGTCGTTCTGGAAGGTGTGGTTCCTCGGCAGCATCCCTTGGCACCGCGAGACGGTGACGCCGGCCAGCCTGCTGCGCAGCCCGGCCCTGGCCCCGGTGTTCGACGGCACCGCCGCACCTTGACCGAAACCCCCTGATTCCGAGGAAGCACGCTCGATTTCATTCGTTCGATCGCGCAGGCGCCGCACCTACGCTGGGGGCTCGTCCACTCCGGAGAGCCGCATGAGCGCCGTCCTCGACCCCGTTTCCGCCACCCGCCTCGCCCCCCTCGACACCGTCCGCGTCGCCGGCCGCATCGGCGCCGAAGTGCGCGGGGTGCGCCTCGGCGCCGACCTGCCGGCCGCCGTGTTCACCGCGATCCGGCAGGCCCTCGACCAGCACAAGGTGCTGTTCTTCCGCGGGCAGCACCACCTGACCGACGCCGCGCAGCAGGACTTCGCACGGCTCTTCGGCGACGTGGTGCCCCATCCCACGGTGCCGTCGCGCGACGGCACGCAGGTGCTCGAACTCGACTCGCAGCACGGCGGCCGCGCCAACTCGTGGCACACCGACGTCACGTTCGACGTGGCGTACCCGAAGGTGTCGGTGCTGCGGTCGGTCGTGATCCCGCCCCATGGCGGCGACACCGTGTGGGCCAACACCGCCACGGCCTACGCCGACCTGCCCGCGCCGCTCAAGGGCCTGGCCGACACGCTGTGGGCCGTGCACGGCAACGACTACGACTACGCCGCCACGCGCGTGAAGGCGGCCGACGACGAAGGCCTGCGCCGCTACCGCGAGGTGTTCACGTCCCGCATCATCGAGGCCGAACACCCGCTCGTGCGCGTGCACCCGCGCACCGGGGAACGCACGCTCGTCGCGGGCCACTTCGTCAAGCGCTTCATCGGCCACAGCTCGCTCGACTCGGCCAACCTGCTGTCGATCTTCCAGCGCCACATCACGCGCCTGGAGAACACCGTGCGCTGGCGCTGGGCCGAGGGCGACGTCGCGATCTGGGACAACCAGGCGACGCAGCACTACGCCATCGACGACTACGGCGACCAGCACCGCGTGGTGCGCCGGGTCACCGTGGCCGGCGAGGCGCCGGTGGCGGTGGACGGGTCGGTGAGCCGCGTGCACGTGTCCCGCTGAAGGAGGCTCTGATGAAACGACTCCTCGCCGTGGCGGCGGCCCTGCTGTCCACCGCCGTGCTCGCCGCGCCGCCCGCGCCCGAGAAGACCGAGCTGCGCTACCAGGGCTGGGCGGGCCAGGTGACGTACCCCGAACTCGCCGAGGACCTCGGCTACCTCGCCCCCGTGAAGCTCAAGTGGGTGGGCAACACCATCAGCGGCCCGCAGGACATCCAGACCGTGGTCACCGGCGACATCGACTTCGGCGGCGCCTTCAACGGCGCGGTCGCGAAGCTGATCGCCGCGAAGGCGCCCATCAAGTCGGTCATCGGGTACTACGGCGTGGACGAGAACACGTTCCACGGCTACTACGTGTCCGAGGGCAGCCCGCTGAAGACCGCGCGCGACCTGATCGGGAAGAAGGTGGCGGTCAACACGCTCGGCGCCCACCACGAGTTGATGCTGCGCGAGTACCTCTCGCGCGGCGGCCTCACCGCCGCCGAGATCAAGCAGGTGACGCTCGTGGTGGTGCCGCCGTCCAACGGCGAGCAGGCCCTGCGTCAGGGGCAGGTGGACGCCACCACGCTCGGTGGCGTGCTGCGCGACAAGGCGCTCGAACGCGGAGGCATCCGCCCGCTCTTCACCGACCACGACCTGTTCGGCAACTTCACCGCCGGCACCTATGTGCTGCACACGCGCTTCCTGAAGGAGAACCCGGAGACGGCGCGGGTGTTCGTGACGGCCACCGCGCGGGCCATCGAATGGGCACGGGCCACGCCGCCCGCCGAGGTGCGGGCCCGGTTCGAGAAGATCATCGCGCAACGCAAGCGCAACGAGGACGCGAGCACGGTCAAGTACTGGAAGTCGACCGGCGTGGCCGGCCAGGGCGGCGTCATCGCCGACGCCGAACTGCAGCAGTGGATCGACTGGCTCGTGAAGGACGGCGTGCTCAAGGCCGGCCAGCTGCGCGCCGCCGAGCTCTACACGAACCAGTTCAACCCGTACCTGGGCCAGCAGCCGGGCAGCAAGGTGGCGGCGCGATGAGCGGGCACATCCGCATCGAGCACGTGCACAAGACGTTCGCGGCGCGCGCCGGTGGCGCCCCGTTCGTCGCGCTGCAGGACATCACGCTCGACATCGCCCCCGGCACCTTCCTCGCGGTGGTGGGGCCGAGCGGCTGCGGCAAGTCCACGCTGCTCGACCTGCTCGCGGGCCTCGCGTCGCCCACCCGCGGCCGCATCCTGATCGACGGCCAGCCCGTGACCGGTCCCGCGCGCGACCGCGGCGTGGTGTTCCAGCAGTACGCGCTGTTCCCGTGGCGCACCGCGCTCGACAACGTCGCGTTCGGCCTCGAGCTGGCCGGGGTGCCGGCGGCCGCGCGCCGCGAGAAGGCCGCGGCCTACCTCGACCTCGTGGGCCTCTCGGCCTTCGCCGACCGCTTTCCCCACGAGCTGTCGGGTGGCATGAAACAACGGGTGGCCATCGCCCGCAGCCTCGTCTACGAGCCGCGCGTGCTGCTGATGGACGAACCGTTCGCCGCGCTCGACGCCCAGACGCGCGAGCACCTGCAAGGCGAACTGCTGCGCATCTGGCGGCGCACCGGCACCACCATCGTCTTCATCACCCACGGCATCGACGAGGCCGTGGTGCTCGGGCAGCGGGTCGCCGTGATGAGCTCCCGCCCGGGGCGCATCAAGGACGTCTTCGAGATCCCGCCCGAGCTGCGCGGCGACACCGAGGACGTGCGCGCCCTGCCCGCGTTCGGCGAGGTGCGCCACGCCGTCTGGTCCTCGCTGCGCGACGAGGTGCTCGCCGCGCAGCAGGCTTCCCATCGACCCGTTCCGGAGCTGTCCCATGCCGAGCCTTGAACTCCCCGCGGGCGCACTGCCCTCCCCAGCCTCGCCCCGTGCGTTCCCGATCCTGCGTTTCCTCGGCCGCGGCATCTCCCGCACCGGCATCCTGCTCGTGCTCGCGGTGCTGTGGGAGGTGCTGCCCCGCACGGGCCTCGCCGACCCCACGTTCCTGCCGAGCCTGAGCGAGGTGCTGGCCGCCGGCTGGGACCTCGCCCGCGACGGCCAGCTCGCCGAACACACCGTGGCCAGCCTGCAGCGATCGCTGCTGGGCCTGGGCCTCGCGGTGCTGTACGCCGTGCCGCTGGGCCTGGCGATCGGGTGGTACCGGCGCACGCACGACGTGCTCAACCCGCTGATCGAGGTGCTGCGCAACACGGCCCCGCTCGCACTGCTGCCGCTCTTCATCTTGTTCCTCGGCATCGGCGAGGTCTCGAAGGTGGCGCTGGTGGTGTACTCGTGCTCGTGGCCGCTGCTGCTCAACACCGTGGCGGGCGTGCGGCAGGTGGACCCGCTGCTCGTGAAGTCGGCCCGCACGATGGGCGCGACGCCCGCCCAGCTGTTCGCCCGGGTGATCCTTCCGGCCGCGCTGCCCGGGGTGTTCGTGGGGATCCGCCTGGCGAGCGCCGCGTCGATCCTCGTGCTGATCGCCGCCGAGATGGTGGGCGCCAAGGCCGGCCTCGGCTACCTCGTCATCTACGCCCAGTACAACTTCCAGATCCCGCAGATGTACTTCGGCATCCTGTCGATCACGGCCATCGGCCTCGCGGTCAACGCCTCGCTGGAGTACCTGGAGCGTCGGCTGATGCGCTGGAAGGGGACGTGAGGCCCCCGCTTGCCAACCTGGGGGCGCATCCATATACTGTATGCAACAACAGCACTGGATGAACCACCATGCTCACTGACCCCATGACGAACCAGCGCAACGCCTTCCGCCAGACGTACAGCCCGCGCCCCCTGCTCCGCCTCCCCCGGTGGGCGTGGAGCGTGTGGCACTGGCTCTGAGCTGACCTGCGCTGAACCTGGTCATCCCGGCGCACGCCGGGACCCACCATGGCCGAAGCACGGGCGGACGGGAGGCCCTCAAACGTCCCCGTCCGAATCCTCGATGCGGATGAACGGCCCGATGCAGGTGTTCAGCTCCTCGTCCTCGTCCTCGCACATCACGAACACCTTGCCCGCCGGGTGCAGCAGCACGTAGCGGGTGTTCTCGGCACCGGCCTCGGTCACCTTGCCGCCGCAGTCCTTGCCGCCGTTGTCGCGCACGATGCGGTCCACCCACTTGTAGAACCCGTTTTCACTGGGCTGGTCCGACATCGTGAACTCCGATTCGGCCTCCTCGTCCGCGCTCGTCACGAGCGTGGTGCCGTCCGCCTGGATGCGGTAGATCTCGTGGCACGACGAGTTCGGGTAAGGCAACCGCCACAGCCCCACCAGCGGGTGGTTGGGCCGCAGGGAGGCCGCTGCCGCGGCCGAAGCCGACGTGACGACGACGGTCACGCAGGCAGCCACACAAGCGAAAGCAAACGCGCGTTTCATGGCGGCACCCAAGCTGTGCACGGGTCCGGATCGGACTCGTCTACAGCATAGCCCTGTCCAGCAGAACGCGCTCGTCGGACCTCACGCCGTCCGTGCCTCGGCACTCATCCATGGGGGCGACGGCACATCCGTGGAGCGCACCGGCAGGGCCCAGGGTCCCGGCCTGCGCCGGGATGACGCGCGGGAGGTGAACGCGCCGAACGGTCACCCCGGCGAACGCCGGGGCCCACACGACCCCATCGCGCCCTGCCCCCAGTGGATCCCGGCGTCCGACGGGATGACGCCCCCCCGGTTGAGAGCCCGACCGAGGGGCGAGCAAAGCGCAGCGAGCAATGCCCCGAAACGCAAGCGCGCACGCGGAGAGGCGAGCGCAGCGGAGCCGACCCATCAAGCCACACGCGAGCCCGGGTTTCCCGGGCGACCCGTGGCGCCCCTTGTATGTTTGTCTTGAGGCTTGACTGCCGCACCGAGTCGGCAGAGAACCTCGATTGTGGAGGTTTGCAGCGCCGTGCATATCCAGTCGCCCCTCTGAGACCTTGATCTCGCCCCCAAGCAGTCGTGAGTGCACGGTTCTGCGTTTGTCTCCAAGCCCGAACAGTTACCTGAACGCACTTCGTATGTTGCAAGGATGGGACTATGACAAACGCTGCTGTTTCCGACACTCCGGCAGTCGCCGCAGGTGAGTTCATCGGCATCGATGTGGCCAAGGCCAAGTTCGACTGGAACACTCATGGCTCTGCCGTTTCTCACTCTGCCTGCAACGACTCTGTCGGATTCGAGTTGCTTTGGCAGGATTTGCGCGACCGACAGATCAACTTGATCGTGGTTGAAGCCACCGGGGGCCTTGAAAACGCCCTCATCGGCTTTCTCATCGGCCAAGGCTTGTCCGTGTCCCGCGTGAACCCGCGCGCGGCCAGGGAGTTCGCTCGCAGCCAGGGTCACCTGGCCAAGACGGATGCCATCGACGCCAGGGCGCTCTCGCATTACGCCCACACCCTGGCGCACAAGGCGAATCAGGCCGGCATTCGCTTCGTACCCGTGCCAGAGCAGGTCGAGGCCTTGCGGGTCCTGATTGTTCGCCGTCACCAGCTGCTGGACATGCGAACGGCCGAAAGGAATCGCCGCGCCGGGGCCATGCGCGTGCTACGCAAGAGCATCGATGCCGTGATCCTCACGCTCAACGAGCAGATCGCCGCGCTCAACGACGACATCCACACGCACCTGAAGGAACACTTCCAGGAGTTGGACGCACGGTTGGAGAGCATCAAGGGGGTTGCGCAGACCACCAGCGCGACGATGATCGCATTCATGCCCGAACTCGGCACCGTTGGTAGTCGCCGAGCAGCCAAGCTCGCCGGGCTGGCCCCGTTGAACAACGATTCGGGCAAGCAGCGGGGCAAGCGATCGATCTGGGGTGGTCGCAGCATCGTGCGCTGCGCCCTCTACATGGCCACCCTGGCTGCGGTCAGGTTCAATCCGGTGATCAAGGCCTTCTACGTTCGGCTCGTCGGGGCGGGGAAGCCCAAGAAGGTCGCCTTGACCGCCTGTTCCCACAAGCTGCTGCGCATCCTCAACGCCATGGCCCGTACCGGGCAGACCTGGAATCCGGAGATTCACGGCCTGCCGGCTTGACTTCGAACACAGTTGCTCGGGGGCAGGAGCGAAGCGACTGGGGGGCTCAGAGTTTCACGGACTGCATGTAGCCGTCGAACCGCGCCTCGCAGAACCGGAACCAGAGGTTCTGGTCACGCCGGAAGTTCGCGTAGTCCGCGTAGATCTTCTTCCAGTTCGGGTTGGTGTCGGACAGCTCGGCGTACACGTCCATCGAGGCCTTGAACGCGGCGTCCATGATGGGCTTCGGGAACGGCACCAGCTTGGTCTTGTTGGCCACCAGCTGCTTCAGCGCGTTCGGGTTGCGGGCGTCGTACTTGGCCTGCATGTCCGTGTGCGCGTACGCGGCGGCAGCTTCCACCACGGCCTTGTACTCGGGGGTCAGCGCCTCGAAGGCCTTCTTGTTGATGAACACGTCGACCTGCGGGCCGCCTTCCCACCAGCCCGGGTACACGTAGTACGGGGCCACCTTGTAGAAGCCGAGCTTCTGGTCGTCGTACGGGCCCACCCATTCGGCCGCGTCGATGGTGCCCTTCTCGAGGGCCTGGTAGATCTCGCCGCCCGGCAGGTTCTGCGGCACGCCGCCGAGGCGTTCGATGATCTTGCCGGCGAAGCCGCCGATGCGGAACTTCAGGCCCTTCATGTCGGCCAGCGTCTTGAGTTCCTTGCGGAACCAGCCGCCCATCTGCGCGCCGGTGTTGCCGCAGGGGAAGTTGATGATGTTGTAGTTGCCGTAGAACTCGCGCATCAGCTTGAGGCCGTTGCCTTCCCACATCCACGCGCTCATCTGGCGGCTGTTGAGGCCGAACGGGATGGACGCGCCGATGGCGAACGTCGGGTCCTTGCCGAAGAAGTAGTACGGCACCGTGTGCGCGCACTCGACCGTGCCGTTCTGCACGCCATCGACCACGCCGAACGGAGGCATCAGTTCGCCGCCCGCATGCACCGAGATCTGGAACTTGCCGCCGGTCATCTCGCCGACCTTCTTCGCGAACACTTCACCGCCGCCGAAGATGGTGTCGAGCGACTTCGGGAAGCTCGACGCGAGGCGCCAGCGGATGTTCGCCTGGGCGTGCACGATGGCCGGGGCGGCGCCCGCGGCGAGCACGCCGGCGATGCCGGTCTGGCGAATGAAGGAACGACGTTCCATGAAGGGATCTCCTAGGGGAAAAATCAGCTCGGGAAGAGGTGGGTCGAGCGGATTCTAGGAGTGCGAAAACTGCGGGTTCCCCCGTGTTTACCCCGTTCGTGGCTTTGCGTACGCAGCGGGTCGGGACGACCTGCGCCACGACCCTTTCAGCATGCTTACGAACCGGCGATCTTCATGCGGTCGATCAGCACGGAACCGATGGTTTTCGTGCCCATCGTGTAGGCGTCCGCACCCACCGCGACGATGCCCTTGAACATGTCGCGCAGGTTGCCGGCGATGGTGATCTCGTGCACCGGGTACTTGATGCGGCCACCCTCGACCCAGAAGCCCGCCGCGCCACGCGAGTAGTCGCCGGTGACGTAGTTGACGCCCTGCCCCATCAGTTCGATGACGAAGAGGCCGCGGTCGAGCTTGCGCAGCATCGCGTCGAGGTCGTCGGACACGTGCGTGAGCCGGCTGGTGAGCGTGAGGTTCTGCGAGCCGCCGGCGTGGCCTGTGGTGCGCATGCCGAGCTTGCGCGCCGAGTAGCTCGACAGGAAGTAGTTCTGCACGACACCGCCCTTGGCCACGTCGCGCACGCGCGTGAGCACGCCTTCGTCGTCGAACGGGGCACTGCCCTTCGCGCGCGGGATGTGCGGATCCTCGTGGATGTCGATGTGCTCGGGCAGCACCTGCTTGCCCAGGCTGTCCAGCAGGAACGTGGACTTGCGGTACAGCGCACCGCCACTCGTGGCCTGCACGTAGGCGCCGAGCAGCCCGGCGGCCAGCGTGCTCTCGAACAGCACCGGCACCTCGCAGGTCTTGATCTTGCGCGACTTCAGGCGCGACAGCGCGCGTTCGGCGGCGTAGCGGCCCACGGCCTCGGGCGCGGCCAGGTCGTCGGCCGAACGCATCGAGCTGTACCAGGCGTCGCGCTGCATGTCGTCGCCGCCACGGCCGGGCACCGACGCGATGGGCGCGACCGACAGCGAATGCCGCGAGCTGGCGTAGCCGCCGCGGAATCCGCGGGTGTTGCCCGCGAAGAAATGCGACTGCTGCGCGGACACGCCCGCGCCTTCCGAATTGGTGATGCGCGGGTCGACCGACAGCGCGGCCGACTCGCACCGCAGCGCCAGGTCGACCGCACCGGCGGCGTCGATGGCCCACGGGTGGAACAGGTGCAGCTCGCGCGCGGCCTGCTCGGGCGTGGCCACGTCTTCCGCGTCGGGCAGGCCGGCGGCCGGGTCTTCCGCGGTGAAGCGGGCGATGTCGTAGGCCGCGCGCACGGTCTGCTCGAGCGCCGTGCGGGAGAAGTCGGACGTGCTCGCGTTGCCGCGGCGCTGCCCGATGTAGACGGTGACCCCGAGCGACTTGTCGCGGTTGCGCTCGACGTTCTCGATCTCGCCCTTGCGCACCGAGACCGACAGGCCCGCGCCCTCGGACACCTCGACCCCGGCATCGCTCGCCCCGAGGGTCTTCGCGAAGGACAGCGCGTCCTCGACAAGTTGCTCGAACACCGCGCGTTCGTAGGAGAAGCCGTGGACGGGGGAAGTGGTGGAGGACATGGAGTGTCTGGAATGGGGGCCGTGGCTATCATACCGGGGCCCCCGTTCGCGGCGACAATACGGGCGATTCACCGCCCGAGCCCCATGTCCACTCCGCACGATCACGATCCCGACTACGAAGCCCCCGACTACGACCGGCCCAGCAAGACCCGGCTGAAGAAGGAGTCGCACGACCTCCAGCACCTCGGGGAACAGCTCGCCGCGCTGTCCGACGGCCAGCTGGCCAGCGTGGGCCTCGACGAGCAGTTGTTCGATGCCGTGCAGCAATACAAGAAGACCAAGTCGCACGAAGGCCGCCGCCGCCAGATGCAGTACGTCGGCAAGCTGATGCGCAAGGTCGACGTCGACCCCATCCGCGAGGCCGTCGCCGCGCTGCAGCTCGGCCACGCGAAGGACTCCCTCGCGCTGCACCAGGCCGAACGCTGGCGTGTCGAACTGCTCGCGAGCGACGACGCCCTCACCACGTGGATGGCCGAACACCCGGGCAGCGACGTGCAGCAGCTGCGCAGCCTGATCCGCGCCGCCCGCAAGGACGCCGCCGCCGCGCCCGAGCAGCGCAGCGGCCGGGCCTTCCGCGAGCTGTTCCAGTTCATCAAGTCCCAGGCCTCGGCCGGCACGGACGAAGACACTGAAAACCACACCGATGACGACGCCTGAGCCCGGTAAAACCTTCGAGCTGGTCCGCATCGGGCTGCTTTCCATCAGCGACCGCGCCTCCAGTGGCGTCTACGAGGACAAGGGCATCCCGGCCCTCCAGGCCTGGCTCGCCCACGCGCTGTTCAACCCGGTCGTGTGGGAAACGCGCCTGATCCCCGACGACCAGTTCACCATCAGCGCCGCCCTGTGCGAACTGGTGGACGTCGCCAAGTGCGACCTGGTGCTGACCACCGGCGGCACCGGCCCCTCTCCGCGGGACGTCACGCCCGAGGCCACGCTCGCCGTGGCCCACAAGGAACTGCCCGGCTTCGGCGAGCAGATGCGCCAGATCAGCCTGAACTTCGTGCCCACGGCCATCCTGTCGCGGCAGACGGCCGTGATCCGCGGCAAGTCGCTGATCATCAACCTGCCGGGACAGCCCCGCGCCATCGCGGAAACGCTCGAAGGCCTGAAATCCGAGCCGCCGGTGCCCGGCATCTTCGCCGCGGTGCCCTACTGCATCGACCTGATCGGCGGCCCGTACCTCGTCACCGACGACACGGTGTGCGAGGCTTTCCGGCCGGCCTCCGCCCGCCGTCCCTGAAACTCAGCCTGCCGAGCGGCGCTGCCGCTCGCGGCTGTTGACGAGGTGGATGCGCATCGCCGCGCGCGCCGAATCGGCGTCGCGCCGGGCGATGGCGTCATGGATCTGCTCGTGTTCGGCCACCACCCGCTGCAGGCGCAGCGCCCGCTCGTGGGGATCCATCTGCGTGGCCGCTCCCCGCGTGCGCGGGATCACCGGGGGCCCGAGCTGGCGCATCAGGTCGGCGATGTACGGGTTGCCCGTGGCGTCCGCGATGGCCCGGTGGAAGCGGAAGTCGGGTGACACGGTCTCGCCCGGGGCGGCCAGGTGGGCGGCGAAGTCGTCGACCGCGCGGCGCATCTCCGCGAGCTGCTCGGGCGTGTGGCGCACGGCGGCCATGGCGGCCGACTCGCTCTCCAGGCACAGGCGCAGCTCCAGCACCGAAAGCATGTCGTCGAGCCCCGCACCCGAGGCGTCGCCCACGCGCAGCCAGCCGTCGTGGCGCGATTCCAGCGCGAAGGTGCCCACGCCGTGCTGCGTCACCACCAGCTGCGCGGCCTGCAGCTTCGACAGCGCCTCGCGCACCACGCCCCGGCTCACGCCGAAGGTCTGCATGATCTCCGATTCGCTCGGCAGCTTGTCGCCGGGCCGGATCTCGCCCGTGCGGATGCGCTGGGTCAGCGCCTGCACCACGTCGTGCGCGAGCGTGCGGGGGCGGCGCGTGCTCCCCGGTCCTTCCGGAGCGTCGGACGGAGTCGGGAGCGGACGCGGGTCGGCGGCGAGGGTCATGCCCGGGATGATAGCGACGCACCGGGTCGGGGCCGGCGCGGTCGCGCAATGGGGGGCTCCACTGCCCCGACGCACGCGCGCAACGGCCCGGGTTTCCCTCCCCCGCACTTGCCCTTGAATGGCCAGTCCTTCGCTGCGATGATGTCCCTCGATCCGCAGCGCAAAGCACCTGCGTCCGAACCCACAGGAGACGACCCATGGCCCTGCCCGCCGAGGCTGCTGCCAGAGTTCCGGACCCTGTCGGGGAATCGCCCCGAGCCGCAGCTTGCCCTGACCATTTCCTCGACGCGTTCCACGACAGCGTCGTCCAGGCCACCGCCGCCCCCGCCCTGCTGCAGCACGTGTGCGACAGCGCGGTCACCCGGGGCGGCTGCCACGCCGCCTTCATCGTCAGCCCGAACGCGAACGTGGGCTGGCTGGCCGTCGAGGCGGCCGCCGGCTTCCAGGCCGACCACCTCGGCGACATCCGCTTCCTCGCGAAGGAGTTCCCGGGCGACCCCTGGGGCTGGGTGGCGCGCACGTGGCGCAACGGCAGCGGCAGCGGCCCGCACGACGCCTCCGCCTGGCCCGCGCTGAAGCAGCACGCCCCGGACGCCACCGGCATCGCGCTCGCCATCCGCCGCCGCCATGCGCCCACCAGCGTGCTGGTGATCTGGCTGTCCTACGGCGCCGATGCGGCGAACGCCCTCGTCACCCGCCTGCAGCGCGCCGCCGGCCTGCTGGGCCTCGCGCTCGACAAGCTGCAGCTCGAGGCCGAACGCGCGGCGTCCGACCAGGGCGCGCGCCAGGCGGAGGAGAAGTACCGCGCCATCCTCGACACCATCGAGGACGCGTACTACGAGGTCGACGTGCGCGGCAAGCCGATCTACCACAACGCTGCCTTCGCCCGCATGCTGGGCTACGAGCGCGGCGAAACCCTCAGCGCCGACAACCGCGTGCGCCAGACGCCCGAGATGGCCGCCCGCGTGTTCAAGGCCTTCAACGACGTGTACCTGACGGGGGTGGCCCGGCAGAACGAGGAATGGGAGTACCTGCACAAGCAGGGCCACCGCGTGCAGGTCGAGGGCTCGGTGCAGCTGGTGCGCGACGCGCACGGCCGCCCGGTGGGCTTTCGCGGCATGCTGCGCGACGTCACCGAACGCCGCCGCATCGAGGCCACGCTGCGCGACAGCGAGGCGCGGTTCCGCGCCCTCACCAGCATCTCGTCCGACTGGTACTGGGAGCAGGATGCCGAGCACCGCATGGTGCGCATGGAAAACCGCCACGCCCACACCGACGCGTTCCAGCAGACCTTCCTCGGCAAGCCCATCTGGGAAAGCGAGATCACCCTCTACGGGGACGGCGACTGGGCCGAGCACCGCGCGCGGCTCGACGCCCACGAACCCTTCCGCGACCTCGTGATGCAGGGCGTGCTGCCCGGCGGCAAGCCGTACTACGTGGCCGTGAGCGGCGAACCCATCGTCGACGAACACGGGGCCTTCCACGGCTACCGGGGGGTCACCCGCGAGATCACCGCGCAGAAGGTGGCCGAGGCCCACGTGCAGCACATGGCCATGCACGACAGCCTCACCGGCCTGCCGAACCGCGCGATGTTCGGTCACCTGCTGACCCTCGCGCTGCACACCGCGAAGCGCTACGACCGCCAGTTCGCCGTGCTCTACCTCGACCTGGACCGCTTCAAGCTCATCAACGACACGCTGGGCCACAGCGCGGGCGACGACCTGCTGCAGGAGGTCTCGCGGCGGTTCCGCGAGGTGCTGCGCGCCAGCGACGCGGTGGCCCGCCTGGGCGGCGACGAATTCGTCGTGCTGCTGCAGGAGGTCAGCGGCGCGGACCAGGTGGCCACCGTCGCGCGCAAGCTGCTGTCGGCCACGCTGAAGCCGTTCGAGCTGATGGGCCACGAATGCCGGGTCACCGCCAGCATCGGCGCCGCGCTCTACCCGGCCCACGGCGCCGACGAGCACCTGCTGCTCAAGCACGCCGACGCTGCGATGTACCACGCGAAGGCTCAGGGCAAGAACAACTTCCAGCTCTTCGACGAGACGCTCGACGGCCATTCACTCGAACGACTGACCCTCGAGACCGGCCTGCGCCGCGCCATGGAACGCGAAGAGATGGCACTGCAGTACCAGGCCAAGCTCGACCTGCGCACCGGCCGCATCAACGGCGTGGAGGCGCTGCTGCGCTGGAACCACGCGCAGCTGGGCAACGTGCCACCCGCCACGTTCATCCCCATCGCCGAGGAGACGGGCCTGATCGTGCCCATCGGCAAGTGGGTGCTGCGCACCGCGTGTGCCCAGGCCATGGCCTGGCGCCGCCAGGGGCTGCCCGACCTGCACATCGCGGTCAACATGTCGGCGCGCCAGTTCCACGACCCGCAGCTGCTGTCCGACCTGGAGGCGATCCTCGCCGAGACGGGGCTGCCGCCGCAGCTGCTCGAACTCGAGATCACCGAAGGCGTGATCATCCAGAACGTCGACCAGGCCATCCGGCTGCTGACGTCGATGAAGCAGCTCGGGCTGCGCATCGCCATCGACGACTTCGGCACGGGTTACTCGTCGCTGGGCCAGCTGAAGCACTTCCCGGTGGACACGCTGAAGGTCGACCGCTCCTTCGTGCGCGACCTCGCCACCAACACCGACGACCAGGCCATCACCACCGCCATCATCGCGATGGGCCGCACGCTGAGCCTGACCGTCGTGGCCGAGGGGGTCGAGACCGAGGCGCAGGAGCACTTCCTGCGCGAGAACGCCTGCGACGAGATGCAAGGCTTCTATTTCAGCAAGCCGGTGGACGCCGACACGTTCGCCGGGCTGCTGAAGGGGCAAACCCCGCGTCCTGTAGAGTCCGGGCCTTGAGCCGCGCCGCGGTCACTGCGTTTTTTCCATGCCCGCCCCGAAGCCCGACTCCCTCCCGAACCCGCGCCACGCCCGCCGCCTCCCGCCGCACCTCACCGCCGAAGCGCTCCACCGCGTCCGCCAGGCCTCGTACCACCTGCCCCAGGTGGTGAGCCCGTCGGACTTCGTCGACGAACACACCGCCGACTTCGAGGACCGCCTCGACGAGATGGGCCTCGTGCAGCTCCAGGTGGCCGTGCCCGGCGCCCGCCCCAGCCGCTGGATCGACCCCGCGCTGATCGACGTCGCGCTCGCGCAGCTGGATGCCATCGCGGCGCAGAAGGACAAGCTCAAGGGCAAGGTGATCCGCGCCGTGATCCTCGAACGCACCGCGGTGCTCGAGACGCTGGGCATCCTGCGCCGCGGCAACGCCTGGGAGCGCAACGCGCGCCAGGTGCTCGCCGTGCCGTCGCCCGGCTGGGACGTGCCCGTGTTCTTCACCGTGCCGCAGGCGGCCGAGCCCGTGTGGGCGTTCTACCGCGACGGCGACAAGGCCGCGCTGATCGGCGCCCTCGGCGACCCGCCGCCCTACGAGGAAGCCGAGGCCGTGGTCTCGCACCTCGACGCCCTCGCCCGCCACGCCGCCGCGCACCGCCCCAAGCAGCTGGCCACGCTGCTGCCGGCACTGGCCGCCGAATGCGCGAAGCCGCAGCCGCTGGACGCGCTGGTGGCCGGCTGCTCGCGCGCGCTCGTGCGCTGGGAACACCGCGTCGCCGAACTCGACACGCTCGACAGCCTGAACTCCGAACTCGCGTTCCAGGGCTACCCCGACAGCTTCCCGAAGGCCCGCCGCCTCGACCGCCGCGTGCGCCTGTTCGTGGGCCCGCCCAACAGCGGCAAGACCCACGCCGCGTTCGAACGCCTGGCCGCGGCCGGCAGCGGCACGTACCTCGCCCCGCTGCGCCTGCTCGCGCTCGAAGGGCGCGACCGGCTCGTGGGCCGGGGCGTCGCCTGCTCGCTGCTCACCGGCGAGGAGAACGTGCCGGCGGCCGGTGCGCACCTCGTGTCGAGCACCATCGAGATGGTGGGCACCAACAAGCCCGTCGACGTCGCCGTGATCGACGAGGCGCAGATGATCTTCGACGGCTCTCGCGGCTGGGCCTGGACCCAGGCCATCGTCGCGGTGCCGGCGAAGGAAGTCATCATCATCTGCTCGGCCTACGCCGTGCCGGCCATCGAGAACCTGCTCGGCCTGTGCGGCGAAACGCCCGAGGTCGTCAAGTTCCAGCGCAAGCAGCACGTGCAGCTGATGCCCGCGCCGGTGCCGCTCGCGGCGCTGAAGAAGGGCGATGCCGTGGTGGCCTTCAGCCGCCGCGACGTGCTGAGCATCCGCGACCGCATCGCCGCGGCCAACGGGCTGTCGGTGTCGGTCATCTACGGCGCGCTGCCGCCGGAGGTGCGCCGCCGCGAAGCCGAACGCTTCGCGACCGGCGAGGCGCACGTGCTCGTGGCCACCGACGCCATCGGCATGGGCCTGAACCTGCCGATCCGCCGCGTGCTGTTCTCGACGATGACCAAGTTCGACGGCCAGTCCGACCGCGAGCTGACCGAGTCCGAGGTGCACCAGATCGCCGGCCGCGCCGGGCGCTACGGCATGCACGAGGAAGGTTTCACCACGGTGCTGGCTGAGGCCGAACCCTCGGCGATGAAGACGCTGCGCGAGCTGCTGCCCAAGTCACCGCGCGCGCCGCGCAACTTCAAGGCCCCGGTGGCCCCGAACGGCTGGCACATCGACACCATCTCGTCGCGCCTCGGCAAGAACCGGCTGCGCGAGGTGCTGGGCATCTTCATGGGTCAGCTGCAGCTCGACAACGCCCACTTCGAGGTGGCCGAACTGGAGCAGATGCTGGAACTGGCCGACCAGCTCGACCGCATCGCCCCGAAGCTCACGCTGCGGGAACGCTTCACGTACGCCCAGGCCCCGGTGGACTCGCGCACCGACTCCCAGGTGCAGCAGTACCTCGGCTGGGCCGAGAACCACGCCCGCAGCGGCACCGCCGGCGTGCCCTGGTTCCTCGATTCGGTCGACGAACACAGCCGCCTGGACCGCATGGAGCAGGCGCTGCGCTCGTGCACGTTGTGGCTGTGGCTCGACCTGCGGTTCCCGGGCGTCTACGGCCACGTCGAGGATGTCGTGGCGCTGCGGGAGCGGCTGAACGACGGGATCGAGCGGCAGCTGAAGGGCAAGAAGCCGCTGGCCTTCACGCGGTCGTCGCGGCGCTGATTCCCCAACAACGCTGTCATCCCGGCGAAGGCCGGGACCTCCGGCATCCGCACAGGGTCCCGGCCTTCACCGGGATGACGAAGCTTTCTACTTCATCAACTGCTTGAGGCGCTCGGCGTCGAAGTCCTCGGTGACCTGCGCATCGTTCGGCACACAATCCTTCCGCACCGGCGCCAGCTTCTCGATCGCCGCCCACAGCATCGCGATCTGATGCGCATTGCCGGCCGCGTTGTCGATCAGCCCCTTCATGGCTTGCGACAGCGGGTCGTCGTTCTGCGTGACGCCGTAGGCCGAGAAGCCCATGCGCGCGGCCGCGGCTTCGCGCTGGGCCTCGTCTTCCTTCAGGATGATGCGCGCCGGGTTGCCCACGGCCGTGGCGCCCGGGGGCACCGGCTTGACCACCACCGCGTTGGAGCCGATGCGGGCGCCGTCGCCCACCGTGAAGCCGCCCAGCACCTGGGAGTTCGCGCCCACGATCACGCCGCGCCCGAGCGTCGGATGCCGCTTGGCACCCTTCGTGAGCGAGGTGCCGCCGAGGGTCACGCCCTGGTAGATCGTGCACTCGTCGCCGATCTCGGCCGTTTCACCCACCACCACGCCCATGCCGTGGTCGATGAACACCCGCCGCCCGATGCGGGCGCCCGGGTGGATCTCGATGCCGGTGAAGAAGCGCCCCATGTGCGAGATGAAGCGGCCCGCCCAGCGGAACCCGTTGTCCCAGCAGGCGTGCGCCCAGCGGTGCATCAGGATCGCATGCAGGCCCGGGTAACAGGTCAACACCGTCCACCACGAGTGCGCGGCGGGGTCGCGCTCCAGGATGCAGGCGATGTCTTCTCGTAGGCGCTGGAACATGGCGAGGCAGGGTGAATGAAGGCCCGCAGTGTACCGGCGGCCCCGAACCGGTGCCGGGGTGGGGTCAGCCCGCCTTCTTCTCCATCGCCCGGGCGATGCCGCGCAGGATGTGGATCTCCTCGGTGGTCAGCTGCGCGCGGTTGAGGAGCTGGTTCAGCCGCGGCATCAGCTTGCGCGGCGCGGCCGGGTCGAGGAACTCGATGGCCGTCAGCGCGCGCTGCCAGTGGTCGAGCAGGCCGGTCACGGCCACGGCGTCGGCCAGCTCGGGATCGGTGGTGCGGGGCGCGACCGGGAACCCGCCCAGTGCCTGGCGCCAGTCGTAGGAGAGCAGCTGCACCGCCTGCGCGAGGTTCAGCGAGCCGTACTCGGGCTGGGTCGGGATGCTGAGGCACACGTGGCAGCGGTACACGTCCTCGTTCGACAGGCCGTAGCGCTCGGAGCCGAAGACGAAGCCGACCCGATGGCCGCCGGCCGCGAGTTCGGGCATCAGGTCGCGCGGGGCGCGCGTGGGCGGGCCGAAGTCGCGCGGGGTCATGGCCGTGGCGCAGGCGAAGGTCACGCCGTCGAGGGCCTCGGTCAGCGTGGGCACGATGCGGGCGCGCACGAGGATGTCGGCCGCGCCGCTGGCCATCGCCACCGTCTCCTCCTGCACCAGCACGTCGGGGAAACGGGGGGCCACCAGCACCAGGTCGGAGAAGCCCATCACCTTCATCGCGCGGGCGGTGGCCCCCACGTTGCCCGGGTGGCTGGTGTTGACGAGGATGAAGCGGGTGGTGTCCATGGATGGCCTGGGACGCGGATTCGTCCGCGCGAACGCCCCTCGGGATTCGCCTCGCACATGGCGCGAAACTCCCTCCAAGGGTAAACTCGCATTATTCCGCACGCTGGCCTCGCCGCGCTGCACGCTCTTTTCCTCCGTCGATCCCCCTCCGCTCTCACCCAACAGGCAGGTGCACCCATGTCCCAAACGCTCCACCCGATGCTCAACGTCGCCGTCAAGGCCGCACGTGCAGCCGGGTCGCTGATCAACCGGGCCTCGCTCGACCTGGACCTGCTCAAGGTCAACACGAAGTCGCCCAACGACTTCGTCACGGAGGTGGATCAGAAGGCCGAAGAGGTCATCATCGAAACGCTGCTGGGCGCCTACCCCGGCCACGGCATCCTCGCCGAAGAGTCGGGCCGCACGCACGGCGCCCCGCACAGCGAGTACGTCTGGATCATCGACCCGCTCGACGGCACCACCAACTTCATCCACGGCTTCCCGTACTACGCGGTGTCCATCGCGCTCGCGTACCGCGACCAGATCCAGCAGGCCGTGGTGTACGACCCCACCCGCAACGACCTGTTCTACGCCTCGAAGGGCCGCGGCGCGTTCCTGAACGACAAGCGCATCCGCGTCTCCAAGCGCACCCGCATGTCCGACGCCCTGATCGGCACGGGCTTCCCGTTCCGCAAGGGGGACAACTTCAAGCGCTACATGAAGATGTTCGAGGACGTGATGGTGAGCTGCGCCGGCGTGCGCCGCCCCGGCGCCGCCGCGCTCGACCTGTGCAACGTGGCCGCCGGCAACTACGACGGCTTCTTCGAGCCGGGCCTGAACCCGTGGGACATCGCCGCCGGTTCGCTGATCGTCACCGAGGCCGGTGGCCTGATCGGCAACTTCACGGGGGAGTCCGACTACATGTACCAGCGCGAGGTCATGGCCGGCAACCCGAAGATCTACGCGCAGATGGTGGGTCTGCTGAAGAAGTACTCCCGCGTGATCGCCGACGACGCGAAGCCGGCCGGCATCGGCGCCGAACCGCTCGACGCGGCCGACGCCGACGCGAAGAACCTGCCCGACTGGAGCCCCGAGGCCGCCCTGGCCAAGGCCGAAGCCGAGGCCCAGTCGCCCGAGGCACTCGCCGCCGCCCGGAAGAAGCGCGCCGTGCGCATCCGCAAGGAAGACGTGGCGCCCAAGGGCGACGCGCAGGGCTGACGTCCACAGGGGGCCCACAGCGGGCCCCCAGGCTGTCCCCAGGGTTGTCCACAGCCGCCGACCCTGATTTCCGCCCCACCCCGGGGCGGATTCAAGTTTTCCCCGAGGGACGCCGAAGACAGGCCGAATCGGCCCTGCCCCAGGCGCCGCCAACCGGGGAAACATCTTGAAGCTCGACGACATCTCCCTCTCCAGGAAGCTCTGGGGATCCATCATCGTGTTGCTGCTGGCGATGCTCACCGCCGGCGTCTGGACGCGGCACAGCGTCAGCGCGGCCCACCGCGACGCCGCCGAGCGCACGCACCGCGCCGACGAGCTGATCACGATGACCACGTACTGGCAGGCGGTCAGCACCGCCAACACCAGTGCCACCATCGCCTCCATGTACTCGACGGAACAGCCCGTCGTGGACCTGTTCTCGGCCCGGCTGAAGGCCGGCATCGCCACCAGCAGCGCGACCCAGAAGCGCATCCTGGAGATGGCCAGCACCGACGCCGACAAGGCCGCGATGGACGTGATCGCCGAACACCGCAAGACCGTGCTGGGCCTGGTCAAGAAGGGCACGGCCATGAAGCAGACGGACCAGGCCGGCGTCAAGAACTTCCTCGACACGGAGTTCCTGCCCAACATCGAGAAGTACGACGGCGCGATGCTCGCCCTCGTGGACCTGCAGCGCAAGCAGCGCGACGACATCGCGCGCGAGACCGAGGCCGCCATCGGCCGCACCGTGGCGATCGGCACCGGCATCACGTTCGCCGTGATCGCCCTGGGCCTCTTCTGGGTGTCCATCCTCGTGCGCTCCATCAACCGCCCGCTGCAGCGCGCCGTGGAACTCGCCGAGGCCATCGCCTCGGGTGACCTGAGCCGCGAGGTGAAGGAGACCCGCCGCGACGAACTGGGCCGCCTGCTGCAGGGCATGTCGCGCATGGCCGCGCAACTGCGTTCCGTGGTCGCCGAGGTGCGCCAAGGGGTCAGCTCGGTGTCGGTCGCCTCCACGCAGATCGCCTCGGGCAACCTCGACCTGTCCTCGCGCACGGAACAGACCGCGTCGAACCTGCAGGAGACCGCCTCGAGCCTCGAACAGCTGACCGGCACCGTGACCCAGTCCGCCGACGTGGCCCGCCAGGCGACCCAGCTCGCCACCTCGGCCGCCGACGCGGCCTCGCGCGGCGGCGACGTCGTGGGCGAGGTGGTGTCGAGCATGGAGAAGATCTCCGACGCCTCGCGCCGCATCAACGACATCATCGGCGTGATCGACGGCATCGCGTTCCAGACCAACATCCTCGCGTTGAACGCCGCGGTGGAAGCCGCCCGCGCCGGCGAGCAGGGCCGCGGCTTCGCCGTGGTCGCGAGCGAGGTGCGATCGCTCGCGCAGCGCTCCGCCGAAGCCGCCAAGGAGATCAAGGTGCTGATCGGCCGCTCGGTCGAATCGGTCGAGGTGGGCTCGCGCCAGGTGGACCAGGCCCGCGACGTGATGGGCGAGATCGTCTCCAGCGTGCGCCACGTGTCGAGCCTGATCGGCGAGATGGCCACGTCCGCGTCCGAACAGCGCGACGGCATCAACCAGGTGCACCAGGCCGTCGACACCATCGACCAGATGACCCAGCAGAACGCGGCGCTGGTGGAGGAGTCCACGGCGGCCGCCGCCTCGCTGCGCGACCAGGCGCATCGCCTGACGGAGACGGTGGCTGTGTTCAACGTGGGTCGCTGAGGGCTGTCCACCGGGGGCCCACAGCGGGCCCACAGGTGACCCCCTGGATATCCACAGGGTTGCCCACAGCCCCGCGCCCGGGGTGGATGGCGAGTGGGCCCCGGCGCTCGCCGGGGTGATTTTGTGCGGGACAATACGCCGCTTCGCCCACCGCCCATCGTCCCGGCATGACCGACGCCAGCACCCTCCCCGACCTCAGCGCCCACACGCCCATGATGCAGCAGTACCTGCGCATCAAGCACGGCTTCCCGGACACGCTGGTGTTCTACCGGATGGGTGACTTCTACGAGCTGTTCTTCGACGACGCCCGCAAGGCCAACCGCCTGCTGGACATCACGATCACCACGCGCGGGCAGACGGCCGGCGAACCCGTGGTGATGGCCGGGGTTCCGGTGCACGCGGTCGAGAACTACCTCGCCAAGCTCATCAAGATGGGCGAGGCGGTCGCCATCGCCGAGCAGGTGGGCGACGTGGCCACGGCCAAGGGCCCGGTCGAGCGCAAGGTGGTGCGCGTGGTCACGCCGGGCACGGTGACCGACACCGAACTGCTCTCCGACAAGCGAGACGCACTGCTGCTCGCCGTTTCCGAACGCCGGCACAAGGGTGTCACGACGTATGGCCTCGCGTGGCTGGGCCTGTCCAACGGGCAGCTGGGCCTCACCGAATGTGGCGAGCGCGACCTGCCGGGCTGGCTCTCGCGCCTGAACGCGGCCGAGGCGCTGGTGGACCGCGACGCGGTGCCCGAGGCGCTGAAGCAGTCGCGCCTGTCGATCACGCACCGCCCCACGTGGCAGTTCGACGCGGCGCTCGGCGAACGCAAGCTGTGCGAGCAGCTGCGCGTGGCCACGCTCGCGGGCTACAGCGCCCACGAGCTGACCGTGGCCCATGCCGCCGCGTCGGCGCTGCTGAGCTACGCCGAACACACGCAGGGCCAGGCGCTGGCCCACGTGCGCACGCTGTCGGTCGAACGCGCGAGCCAGCTCGTCGACCTGCCGCCCACCACGCACCGCAACCTCGAACTGGTGCAGACGCTGCGCGGCGACGACTCGCCCACGCTGCTGTCCCTCATCGACACGTGCCGCACCGGCATGGGCAGCCGCGCGCTGCGCCACTGGCTCACGCACCCGCTGCGCGAGCGTTCGGTGGCGATGCAGCGGCACGACGCCCTCGACGTGCTGATGCGCGACGTGCTGAACCCGCTGCGCGACACGCTGCGCGGCATCAGCGACGTCGAACGCATCACCGCCCGCGTCGCGCTGCGCCAGGTGCGCCCGCGCGAGATGTCGGGCCTGCGCGCCACGCTGCAGGCCCTGCCCGCGCTGCGCGCGCTCGTGCCGGCGGGCAAGGCCGTGCTGCTCGACATGCTGGCCGAGGCGCTGTCGCCCGACCCCGCGGTCGAGGCGCTGCTCACCGCCGCCATCGCCGAGGAACCCGCGGTGCAGCTGCGTGACGGCGGCGTGATCGCCCCGGGCTACGACGCCCAGCTCGACGAGCTGCGCGCCATCAGCACCAACTGCGACGACTTCCTGCTCGAGCTGGAGACGCGCGAACGCGCCCGCACCGGCATCCCGAACCTGCGCGTGCAGTTCAACAAGGTGCACGGCTTCTACATCGAGGTGACCCAGGGCCAGGCGTCGAAGGTGCCGGTCGACTACCAGCGCCGCCAGACGCTGAAGAACGCCGAGCGGTTCATCACGCCCGAGCTGAAGGCCTTCGAGGACAAGGCCCTGTCCGCGCAGGACCGGTCCCTCGCCCGCGAGAAGATGCTCTACGAGCAGGTGATCGACGGCCTGCAGGCGCACCTCGAGGCACTGTCGGGCCTGGCCCGGGCGCTGGCCTCGCTCGACGCGCTCGCGGCACTGGCCGAACGCGCCCACACCCTCAACTGGTGCCGCCCGCAGTTCGTGCGCGAGCCGTGCATCTCGATCGACGGCGGCCGCCACCCGGTGGTCGAGGCACGGCTGCAGGAGACCGGCGCCGGCAACTTCATGGCCAACGACTGCCGGCTCGACGCCACGCGCAAGATGCTCGTGATCACCGGGCCGAACATGGGCGGCAAGAGCACGTTCATGCGCCAGGTCGCGCTGATCGCGCTGCTCGCGGCCATGGGCTCCTTCGTGCCGGCGACCGCCTGCCGCCTCGGCCCCATCGACGCGATCCACACCCGCATCGGCGCGGCCGACGACCTGGCCAACGCCCAGTCGACCTTCATGCTCGAGATGACGGAGGCCGCGGCCATCGTGCACGGCGCCACCGAACACTCGCTCGTGCTGATGGACGAGATCGGCCGCGGCACGTCCACGTTCGACGGCCTCGCGCTCGCCGGGGCCATCGCCACGCACCTGCACGACCGGAACAAGGCCTTCACGCTGTTCGCGACGCACTACTTCGAGCTGACCGAGTTCCCGCTGAAGCACCCGCACGCCATCAACGTGCACGTCTCGGCGGCCGAAAACGGCGACGACATCGTGTTCCTGCACGACATCCAGCCCGGCCCGGCGAGCCGCAGCTACGGCGTGCAGGTGGCACGCCTCGCGGGCATGCCGTCCAACCTGGTGCGCCAGGCGCGCCACACGCTGGCCGCGCTCGAGACCGGCAAGGAGGCCGCCAGCGCCCAGGTGGACCTGTTCGCGGCGCCCGCGGCGGCCCCGGAGTCCGAGCCGTCGGAGGTGGAACGTGCGCTCTCGGGCATCAACCCCGATATGCTGTCGCCCAAGGAAGCGCTCGACGCGCTCTACCGCCTGAAGAACCTTCAAAAGCAAGAAGCCACGTCATGACCTACTGCATCGGTGTCAAGCTCGACGCGGGCCTCGTGTTCCTGTCCGACTCCCGCACCAACGCCGGGGTGGACCAGATCAGCACGTTCCGCAAGATGATGGTCTACGAGAAGCCGGGCGACCGCTTCATGGTGCTGCTGTCGGCCGGCAACCTGTCGATCTCGCAGTCCATCCGCGAGATCCTGCAGGTCGAGCGCCTGGAGAACGGCGACGAGCCGCCCATCACGATCTGGAACGCCACGAGCATGTTCGACGTGGCCCGCGTGCTCGGCAGCGCCATCCGCCGCATCCACGACCAGGACGCGGCCGCGCTCGCCCATGCCGGCGTCGACTTCAACGCCTCCCTGATCCTCGGCGGGCAGATCGGCAACGAGCCGATGCGCCTGTTCCTCGTGTACTCGGCCGGCAACTTCATCGAGGCCACGCGCGAGACCTGCTACTTCCAGATCGGCGAATCGAAGTACGGCAAGCCCGTGCTCGACCGCATGATCACGCCGCAGACGCCGCTCGACGAGGCGGCCAAGTGCGCGCTGGTGTCGATGGACTCCACGCTGAAGTCGAACCTGTCGGTGGGGCTGCCGCTCGACCTGCTCGTCTACGAGGCCAACGCGCTGCAGAGCGAGAAGATCGTCTGCATCGACGACCACAACCCGTATTTCGCGATGATCCGCGGGGCCTGGGGCCAGAAGCTGCGCCAGGTGTTCGAGTCCATCGACGACCCCCAGTGGGGCTCCGACTCCGCCACGTATCCCCTGCGCGCGCCGTCGCGCTACGAACCCATGGGCAAGATCCACCACCCCGGGGAAAAGATCCTCTGATTCTGATGGTCAAGAAGAAAGCGTCCCTTCCCCCGATCGTCTTCTCGCACGCGAACAGTTTCCCCGCCGGCACCTACCGCAAGCTGTTCGAGGCCTGGCGCGCCGCCGGCCACGAGGTGTTCGCCGTCGACAAGTACGGCCACGACCCGAAGTACCCCGTGAGCAACCACTGGCCGCGCCTGCGCGACCAGCTCGTGCACTTCGCCGAGACCGAGGTGGGCCGTCCCGCGTACTTCGTGGGCCATTCGCTCGGCGGTTTCCTGAGCGTGCTGGCCGCGGCCCGCAAGCCCGAGCTGGCCTGCGGCGTGGTGCTGCTCGACTCGCCCATCATCGGCGGCATCCTCGGCGCGATGGTCAACTTCGCCAAGAGCACGGGCTTCGGCGCGCGCTACTCGCCGGGGCACATCTCCCAGCGCCGCCGCCACCACTGGCCGACCCGGGAGAACGCCTACAACCACTTCCGCGCCAAGGCCGCGTTCGCGCGCTGGGACGCCGAGGTGCTGCGCGACTACATCGACACCGGCATCGTGCCGGCCGAACCCCCGATGGAAAAGGGCGTCACGCTCGCCTTCCACCGCGAGGTCGAGACGGCCATCTACAACACCCTGCCCCACGACATCCCCCGCTTCCTGAAGTCGCACCCGCTGCAGGCCCCGCTCGCCTTCGTGGGTGGCACCCAGTCCGCCGAGGTGAGGCAGGTGGGCATGATCGCCACCGAGCGCATCGCCGACGGGCGGATCTCCTGGATCGAGGGGTCGCACCTGTACCCGTTCGAGCGGCCGGACGAGACCTCGGCCGAGGTATTGCGCTGGTTGTCCCTGTTCCGAGGGGAGGAGCCACCGGTCGCCCCCTGACCACGCCTATAATCGCGCTTTACCACCAGGGCATTCGTCGAACCGATGCCAGAAGCAATGACCAAGTTCGTCTTTGTCACCGGCGGTGTGGTGTCCTCGCTGGGCAAGGGCATCGCGGCTGCATCCCTCGCGGCGATCCTCGAATCCCGCGGCCTGAAGGTCACCCTCCTCAAGCTCGATCCCTACCTCAACGTGGATCCGGGCACGATGTCGCCGTTCCAGCACGGCGAGGTGTTCGTCACCGACGACGGCGCTGAAACCGACCTCGACCTCGGCCACTACGAGCGCTTCATCACCACGCGGATGAAGAAGGCCAACAACTTCACGAGCGGCCAGATCTACAAGAGCGTGCTCGAGAAGGAGCGCCGCGGCGACTACCTCGGCAAGACCGTCCAGGTCATCCCGCACGTCACCAACGAGATCCAGGACTTCGTCAAGCGCGGCGCCGACCAGGCCGAGGTGGACGTGGCCATCGTGGAAGTGGGCGGCACCGTGGGCGACATCGAGAGCCTGCCGTTCCTCGAGGCCGCGCGCCAGATGAGCCTGCGCCTCGGCCCCAACAACACCGCGTTCGTGCACCTCACCTACGTGCCGTGGATCGCCGCGGCCGGCGAGTTGAAGACCAAGCCCACGCAGCACACCGCGCAGAAGCTGCGCGAGATCGGCATCCAGGCCGACGTGCTGCTGTGCCGCGCCGACCGCCGCATCCCCGACGAGGAACGCAGCAAGATCTCGCTGTTCACGAACGTGCCCGAATGGGGCGTGATCTCCATGTGGGACGTGGACACCATCTACAAGGTGCCGCGCATGCTGCACGAACAGGGCCTCGACGGCCTGATCTGCGACAAGCTGCGCATCAACACCCCGCCGGCCAACCTGAAGCGCTGGGACGCCCTGGTCCACGAGGTGGAGAACCCGGCCCGCCGCGTCAGCATCGCGATGTGCGGCAAGTACACCGACCTGTCCGACTCGTACAAGTCGCTGAACGAGGCCCTGCGCCACGCCGGCATCCACAACCACGCCAAGGTCGACATCGAGTACGTCGACTCGGAAACGCTGACCACCGACACCGTGGGCCAGCTCGCCCGCTTCGACGCCATCTTGGTGCCGGGCGGTTTCGGCAAGCGCGGCGTGGAAGGCAAGATCCTCGCGGCCCAGTACGCCCGCGAGCACAAGCTGCCCTACCTCGGCATCTGCCTCGGCATGCAGGTGGCCACCATCGAGTACGCCCGCCACATGGCCGGCCTCGACGGCGCCAACAGCACCGAGTTCGACACCGAGGCCAAGCACCCGGTGATCGCGCTGATCGACGAATGGCAGGACGCCGACGGCTCCATCCAGAAGCGCAACGCCCAGTCCGACCTCGGCGGCACCATGCGCCTCGGCGCACAGAGCTCCGACGTCAAGCGGGGCACGCTGGCCCACGAGATCTACGGCGACGTGGTGACCGAACGGCACCGCCACCGCTACGAGGCCAACGTCAACTACCTCGACAAGCTGAGCGAGGCCGGCCTCGTGATCTCCGCGCTCACACAGCGCGAGAAGCTCACCGAGATCGTCGAACTGCCGCGCACGGTTCACCCGTGGTACATGGGCGTGCAGTTCCACCCCGAGTTCAAGAGCACGCCTTGGGACGGCCATCCGCTGTTCAAGTCGTACATCGAGGCCGCGCTGTCGCACCAGACCGCCCGCCTCAACGTTTCCGAGAAGAAGGTGGCAGCATGAAACTCTGCGGATTCGACGTCGGCATCGACAAGCCGTTCTTCCTGCTCGCCGGCCCCTGCGTCGTCGAGTCCGAGCAGCTCCAAATGGACGTGGCCGGCCACCTGAAGGAAATCACCAGCGCATTGGGCATTCCCTTCATCTTCAAGAGCAGCTACGACAAGGCCAACCGCTCGTCGGGCAGCACGTTCCGCGGCCCGGGCATGGAAAAGGGCCTGGAGATCCTGGCGAAGGTGAAGCGCGAGCTGAACGTGCCGGTGATCACCGACGTGCACTCGGAAGCCGAGGTGCCGCACGTGGCGTCCGTCGTCGACGTGCTGCAGACGCCCGCGTTCCTGTGCCGCCAGACCGATTTCATCCGCGCCGTCGCCCAGAGCGGCAAGCCGGTGAACATCAAGAAGGGCCAGTTCCTCGCGCCGGCCGACATGAAGAACGTGATCCAGAAGGCCCGCGACGCCGCGCGCGAGAAGGGCCTGAACGAAGACAACTTCCTCGCCTGCGAGCGGGGCGTGAGCTTCGGCTACAACAACCTCGTGAGCGACATGCGTTCGCTCGCGATCATGCGCGACACCGGCGCACCGGTGGTGTTCGACGCCACCCACTCCGTGCAGCTGCCGGGCGGCCAGGGCACCAGCTCCGGCGGCCAGCGCGAGTTCGTGCCGGTGCTGTCCCGCGCCGCCGTCGCCGTGGGCGTGGCGGGCCTCTTCATGGAGACCCACCCCGACCCCGCCAAGGCGATGAGCGATGGCCCCAACGCCGTGCCCCTGAAGCACATGCGTGCGTTGCTCGAACAGCTGGTGGCGCTCGACCGCGTGGTCAAGCAGCAGCCGCTGCTCGAGAACGACTTCTCCTGCTGATCACGCCGGCCACCCCGGCTGACCCGCTGCCGCCCCGTTTTGCAAAACTAGACCAAAGCCAAAGGAACCAGGAATGAGTGCGATTGTTGACATTGTCGGTCGGGAGATCCTCGACAGCCGCGGCAACCCCACCGTCGAATGCGACGTGCTGCTCGAATCCGGCGTGATGGGCCGTGCGGCCGTGCCGTCGGGTGCCTCCACCGGTTCGCGCGAAGCCATCGAGCTGCGTGACGGCGACAAGGGCCGCTACCTCGGCAAGGGCGTGCTGCGCGCCGTCGAGCACGTGAACACCGAGATCAGCGAAGCCGTGCTGGGCCTCGACGCCTCCGAGCAGGCCTTCCTGGACCGCACCCTGATCGACCTCGACGGCACCGAGAACAAGAGCCGCCTGGGCGCCAACGCCACGCTGGCCGTCTCGATGGCCGTGGCCCGTGCCGCCGCGGAAGAAAGCGGCCTGCCGCTGTACCGCTACTTCGGCGGCTCCGGCGCCATGCAGCTGCCCGTGCCGATGATGAACGTCATCAACGGCGGCGCACACGCCAACAACAACCTCGACCTTCAAGAGCTGATGATCATCCCCGTGGGCGCCCCGACGTTCCGCGAAGCGATGCGCTACGGCGCCGAGGTGTTCCACGCGCTGAAGAAGATCATCCACGACAAGGGCATGAGCACCGCCGTGGGCGACGAGGGCGGTTTCGCCCCCAGCGTGGCCAGCCACGAAGCCGCCATCCAGCTGATCCTGGAAGCCATCGACAAGGCCGGCTACACCGCCGGCGAGCAGATCGCCCTGGGCCTCGACTGCGCGGCCAGCGAGTTCTACAAGGACGGCAAGTACGTGCTGAGCGGCGAAGGCCTGACGCTGTCGGCCCCCGAGTGGACCGACATCCTCGCCACCTGGGCCGACAAGTACCCGATCATCAGCATCGAAGACGGCATGCACGAAGGCGACTGGGACGGCTGGAAGCACCTGACCGAACGCCTCGGCAACAAGGTGCAGCTGGTCGGCGACGACCTGTTCGTCACCAACACCAAGATCCTGCGTGAAGGCATCGACAAGCGCATCGCCAACTCGATCCTCATCAAGATCAACCAGATCGGCACGCTGACCGAGACCTTCTCGGCCATCGAACTGGCCAAGCGCTCGAACTACACGGCCGTGATCAGCCACCGTTCGGGCGAGACGGAAGACTCGACCATCGCGGACATCGCCGTCGGCACCAACGCCGGCCAGATCAAGACCGGCTCGATGAGCCGTTCGGACCGCATGGCCAAGTACAACCAGCTGCTGCGCATCGAGGAAGACCTCGGCGACGTCGCCAGCTACCCCGGCCGCGCCGCGTTCTACAACCTGCGCTGATCCCGCACCGCCGAAAGCCCATCCTCCGTGCGACTCATCACCCTGGCACTGCTGGCCTTGCTGGCGCTCGTGCACGTCGAACTCTGGTTCGGCAAGGGTGGTGTTCCCCGGGTGATGGAGCTCCAGGCGAAGTTGTCGGCCCAGCAGGCCGACAACGACGCGGCCCACGCCCGCAACGACCAGCTGAGCGCCGAGGTGCGCGACTTCAAGGAAGGCCTGGAAATGGTCGAGGAGAAGGCGCGCTTCGAGCTCGGCATGATCAAGCCGGACGAGATCTACGTGCAGATCAGCCCGCCCAACAAGCGCTGATCCCCAGGCCCCCGCCCCGATGGACACCTTGCTGCAAGCCCTGCAGCCGCTGTTCGCGACGGCCCTCACCGTGTGGGGCGCGCCCGTCAGCTGGCTCGAATTGATCGGCTGCGTGCTCGCGATCGTGATGGTCGTGTTCAACATGCGCGTGAACCCGATCGCCTGGCCGCTGGCCATCGTCAGTTCGCTGCTCTTCTTCGCCCTCTTCTGGAACAGCGGCCTCTACGGCGAGGCCTCGCTGCAGATCGTCTTCGCCGTGCTGGCCGGCTGGGGCTGGTGGCAATGGCTCAACGGCCACCAGGACAACGGCGCCACGCTGCGCGTGCGCCACCTGCGCCCGTCGGCGCGCGTGAAGGCGGTCGTCGCGCTCGCGCTCGCGTGGCCCGCCACCGCGCTGTTCCTCGGCACCTTCACCAACTCCACGGTGCCGTGGTGGGACGCCTTCCCCACCGCCGCGAGCCTCGTCGGCCAGTGGCTGCTCGGCCGCAAGTACGTGGAGAACTGGCCCACCTGGGTGGCCGTCAACGTCGTCAGCGTGGGGCTGTTCGCGTACAAGGGCCTGTGGTTCACGACGGCGCTGTACCTCGTGTTCGTCGCCATGTCCTTCTCGGGCTGGCGCGCGTGGCGGCAGCTGGCGTCCGCGCGCTGACCCGGCCATGGCCCTGACCGTCGTGCTGCTCGGTGCGGAAAGCACCGGCAAGACCACCCTCGCCAACGAACTGGGCAGCGTGCTCTCCGCCGAGGGCCGCAAGGTCGCCGTGGTGCACGAATACCTGCGCGAGTTCTGCGAAGGCGCCGGCCGCACGCCCCGCCCCGACGAGCAGGCCGCCATCGCCGCCGAGCAGACCCGCCGCATCACCGCCGCGGCCCCCGGGCGCGACGTGGTGGTCGCCGACACCGCCGCCCTGATGGTGGCCGTCTACAGCGAACTGCTGTTCGCCGACACCTCGCTCTACCCCGACGCCCTCGACGCGCTGCGCGGCCAGCTCGTGCTCGTCACCGCGGTGGACCTGCCCTGGGTCTTCGACGGCCTGTTCCGCGACGGTCCGCACGTGCAGGAGCCCGTCAACCGCCTCGTGCGCCAGGCCCTGGTGCGCGGCGGTGTCGACCACGCCATCGTTTCCGGCCAGGGCCCGCAGCGGCTCGCCTCCGCCCTCGTCGCGGTGCGCCACGCGCTGGCCGAACCCGACGCGGAACGCGAACGCCGCGTGAACCCGCGCTGGCAGTGGAGCTGCGAGCGCTGCAGCGACGGTGAATGCGAGCGGCACATCCGCCTACCCCGCTGATTTCTCGCTGGTATCGATAACCTTTCACACCCGCGGCCTGCTGCGGTGCAGCACAATTCAGGGTAAACCCGCAATACCGCTCGACCCTGCCGCATGAACCCCGCCTCGCTCACCGCCACCGCCCCGCTGGACGCCCCCCACGACCGCGCGTCGTTCTGGCCTGCCGTGATCTCCCTCGGCGTCGGCGGTTTCGCCATCGGCACCGGCGAGTTCGTGATCATGGGCCTGCTGCCCGACGTGGCCACCGACCTCGGCGTGACGATCCCCCAGGCCGGCCACGTGATCAGCGCGTACGCGCTGGGCGTGGTGATCGGCGCGCCGCTGCTGGCCGTGCTGGCGGCGAACTGGTCGCGGCGGTCGCTGCTGGTGGCCCTGATGGCGCTGTTCGCCGTCGGCAACCTCGCGAGCGCGATGGCCCCAGGCTACCTGTCGCTCAACCTGCTGCGGTTCATCGCCGCCCTGCCCCACGGCACGTACTTCGGCGTGGCCGCGCTGGTGGCCGCCGCGCTCGCCCCACCCGAACGGCGCGCGAGCGCCGTGGGCCTGGTGATGTGCGGGCTGACCAGCGCGACGCTCGTGGGGGTGCCGCTGGCCGCCTGGCTCGGCCAGCACTTCGGCTGGCGCGCAGCCTTCGTGCTCGTGGGTGCCATCGCCGCGGTGGCCTGCGTGCTGATCTGGCGCAGCGTGCCGAAGATGCCCGCGGCCCATGGCGCGAGCCCCATGCGCGAGCTGGGCGCCCTCGCCCGCCCGCAGGTGTGGCTCACGCTCGGCATCGGCGCCATCGGCTTCGGCGGCATGTTCGCCGTGTTCAGCTACATCAAGCCGCTGCTGACCGAGGTCACCGGCCTCTCGGTGGCCGCCGTGCCGCTGGTGCTGAGCCTGTTCGGCCTCGGCATGTTCATCGGCAACCTCGTGGGCTCGCGCCTCGCCGACCGGTCGCTGAACCGCACCATCGGCGGCGTGCTGGTCTGGAACGCCATCGTGCTGGGCGCGGTGGTGCTCACCGCGCCGAACGTCGCGGCCATCTCGCTGAACGTGTTCTTCGTGGGCACCATCGTGGCCATCGCCCCGGCCCTGCAGATCCGCCTGATGGACGTGGCCGGCGATGCGCAGACCCTCGCCGCCGCGCTGAACCATTCGGCCTTCAACCTTGCCAACGCATTGGGCGCGTGGCTGGGCGGGGTGGCCATCAGCGCCGGCTTCGGCTGGACGTCCACCGGCTGGGTGGGGGCGCTGCTCGCCGTGGCGGGCATGGGTGTGTTCGCCGCGTCGCTGCGCACCGCCCGTCAACCGTAGAGGTGATCGTCCGGCAGGCCCAGCCGCCGGCAGGCCTGCACCGCCGGGTGGCTGCGCAGCACGAGGTGGTCCATCGCCGCCCCGACATGCCGCACCAGGCCTTCCTGCCACGGTGACAGCGTGGCGGCACTCGCCAGGTCCAGCCGGTCGCGCAGGCCGGCCGGCAGCACCATCACCGCGGCCGTGACCAGCAACCGCTGCATGGGCCGCAGCGCGGGTGGCAGTGCCGGCATCACCCGCACGATGCGCAGGAACTCGTGCAGCACGTCCGACGGCTCGAGCTGTGGCGCCATGCGCACCAGCAGCGCGGCCATGTCCGCTTCCGAGCTCGGCACGGACAGCGCGCCGTACAGACGCGCGGCCGGCTGGCCTTCCACGTAGAAGCGGTCGCGGTCCGGCAACGAGACCGGGTCCACGAAGCGGTGGTACGCCTCCAGGAAACCGAACGACGCCGTCGCATGCACCCAGTCGAGGAGCTTCGGGTCGGCGGCGCTGTAGGCCCGGCCGTCCGGCGCGACCCCGTTGACCTGTCCGTGCCGCCGCGTGACCCCGGCGATCAGCGCCTCGGTGCGTGAGCGCGGTCCGTACACGGTCATCATCGCCGCGTAGCCGGTGCGCCGCAGGCGCTCCACCGGCCGCTCGCGGAAGCTCGAATGCAGCCAGACGCCGCTGCGCACGCCAGGCTCGGCCAGTTCCAGCAGCACCGCTGCCACCCCGCCGATGAACACCGACACCGGGTTCTTGAACACGCGCCACGACACGGAGTCCGGTGCCGTCAGGGCGGCCTCGCCCTCGGGGAAACGGAAGTCGTCGGGGCCCGTCCCCTCGGGCTGCAGCAGCTTCGAAAGCCCCGCTTCGAAGGGTTGTCGCAGCAGGGACGGCAGGATTCGTGACATATTTCGCGGGATATGACCAGGGACAAGACAAAGGATGCGGCCCACCGCACCAACCCGACGGAGTGTGCCGTGCCTGCGGCGCCTCGGCCACCTTCATCGCGCCGCCCCGCGCCACGCTGGCAAGCCGGGCTCGCCGGCGGTCTGCTGCTCACGGCCACCGCGGCCTGGGCCGAGCCGTCCGTGCCGTGGACCCCCAGCGCGGCCGGACGCCACGCCATCGAACGGCTGGTCGACGAGGCGGGCCTCGGGCTCACCACCACGCACTGGCCGCTGCCGGCCGCGGCCGTCTCGCGGGCGCTCGACGCCCTGCCCGCCACGCTCCCCGAGCCGCTCGACGCGGCGCGCACCCGCGTGCGCCAGGAACTGCAGGCCCGCCGCGGCAGCCAGGGCACGCTGACCGTCCGCGGCCACCGCGATGCCCTCGCGGGCTACGGCGAGGATGCGACGCCCGGCAGCTCCGCCAGTTGGCGCAGCCCGGAACTGGTCGGCGGCACCGTGGCCGCCCAGGTGGGCGGACGCATCGACGTGCCGGCCGATGTCGACCGGAGCGGCGCGCAGTTCCGCTTCGACGACACCGCCCTCGTCGCCGAGGCCCTCGGGCTGCAATTGCAGGCCTGGGTGCACCGAAGCTGGTGGGGACCCGGCTGGCAATCGTCGCTGGCACTCGGGAACAATGCGCCTGCGCTCGAGGCCGTGGGGCTGCAGCGGGCCGCGGCCGGCGTCTCGGAGTCACGCTGGCTGTCGTGGATGGGGCCATGGAACTTCGAAGGGTTCGTCGCCCGCACCGACGACCTGAGCCAGCCGGTTCATCCCTACCTGATCGGCACGCGCCTCACGCTGCGCCCCTTCCGCCAGTTCGAGGTCGGGCTCACGAAGATGGCCCAGTGGGGTGGCGAAGGCCGGCCCCAGAGCCTGCGCAGCTTCCTCGACACGTTCACCGGCGCCAACAGCAACCCGGACACGCCTGCCGAGCAGCAGATCGACCCGGCGAACACCCTGGCCGGCTTCGATGTCCGCCTCGGCTGCCCGTGGGGCTGGCGGTGCAGCCTGTACGCGCAGGTGATGGGCGAGGACGAGGCCGGGCACATGCCGTCGCGCCACCTCGGCCTGTACGGCCTCACGTACTGGACGGCGGACGGCGACCACCGCCTGTTCGCCGAGTACGCCGAGACCGGCTGCAACACCCCGGTCGCCCAGCCCGCCGCACGCGGCTGCGCGTACCGGAACCACAGCTACCCGCAGGGCTACACGACGGAGCAGCGCTGGCTCGGCGCCAGCATGGGCCCCGACTCCCGGGTGATCACGCTCGGCTGGATCGACGCGGCCCGCGATGGCGCATTCAAGCTGCACTGGGGTTCCATCGGGTCGCGCATCGGCACGTCGAGCCTGCTCACCGACGACCCGCGGTACGCAGGGCGGATGGTGGGGGTGTCCGCGCGCCGGGCCTACCCCGTCGCGGGCGTCACCGTCACGCCCGAACTCGACTGGACGCGCGTGTCGGCGGCCACAGGCACGCGCAACGACACCCGCGTCGGCGTGAGCCTGCGGGCGGGGCTGGACGCGCCGTCCACCGGTTCTGCGGGCGCGGCGTGGTCCCGCCTTTCGCCACTCGACCAGGCGCTGTGGGGAGCCGGCCTGCTCGCCGGCGCCGCCCTGCTCGACCACACGCTGGACGACGCGGCACAGCGCCACGGCGGCAGCCCGTCGGCCCAAGCCGTGCGCCGCTTCGGCAACGCACTGCCCTTCCTGGCCGTGGGCGCGGCCGGCGCCACCTGGCTCGGCGAACACGGCACGGTCGCGGGCGACGTGGCGCGCAGCGCGGTCACCGCGTCGGTCACCGCCGCGGTGGCGGCCCAGGGACTCAAGTACGTGGTGGACCGCTCCCGTCCGAGCGAGAACCGCGGCGCCTCCGACTTCGGCCACGGGAACCGGGGCGACAGCTCGTTCCCGTCGGTGCACGCGGCCGTCGCCTGGGCCGCGGTCACGCCGTTCGCGCGGCAGTACGACGCCACGTGGCTCTACGGCGCGGCCGCGCTCACCAACGCGGCCCGCGTGATCGGCCGCGACCACTGGTTCTCCGACACGGTGGCCGGCTCGCTGCTCGGCTACGGCCTCGGCAGCTGGTTCCACCAGCGCGCCGTGCGCGGGGGCGATGCCGGTACGCAGGCGCAGGTGTTCATCGGGAACCGGTCGGTCGCGGTGCAGGTGCCCTTCCGCTGAGGCCCCTCAGCGCATCGACTCGCGCAGCCACGCGAGAAAGCGGGCGCGCCGCGGGTCCGCATCGAACGGCTCCAGCGACAGCATCACATAGGCCGAGCCGTCCGCCACGAACCCGAACGGCGCGACGAGCCGGCCCTCGCGCACGTCGTCGGCCACCATCCACTCGGACCCGATGGCCACCCCGAGCCCGGCGGCCGCGGCCTGCAGGCTCAGGTAGAAGTGCTCGAAGTGCGCGGCGCCGGCGCGGGTCACCGCCCCCTTCGCCATCCGGTTCCAATGGGACCACGCCGCAGGGCGGGTGCGCGAATGCAGCAGCGTCACCGGGCCGCCCTTCTTCAGCACCTTCGCGAGCGCCGGCGAACACACCGGCCCCACGCGCTCCGGCGCGATGGCCTCGGCATGGCAACGCGCGTCCCAATGGAAATCGTCGCGGCGCAGCGCCACGTCGACGCGGTCGCGTTCGAAGTCGACCGGCCCGCCGGCGGCCAGCAGGTGCACCTCCTGGCCGGGATGCATCGCGCGGAACGCGGGCAACCGGGGGATCAGCCAGCGCATCGCGAGCGTGGGCTCGCACGACACGACCAGCGGCGAGGCCGTCACGGGCGCGCGGATGCGCCGCACCGCCTCGCCCAGCACGCCCATCGCCTCGCCACAGGCCTCCAGCAGTGCCGTGCCTTGCGGCGTGCGGAAGACCGCGCGGTTGCGGCGCTCGAACAGCGCGACACCCAGCGCATCCTCGAGCTGCCTGACCTGGCGGCTCACGGCGCCATGGGTCACGTGGAGTTCGTCGGCGGCCCGCACGAAGCTCTGCAGCCGCGCCGCCGCCTCGAACGCACGCAGCGTGTTGAGCGGGGGCATCCGGCCGTCGAACGGTGACTTTTCTTCACGCATCAGCGTGAGCATATCTCGATATTCACGAGATGGCATCGCCGGAAGAATGTGTGCCATGAACTCACACAGCCACGAACTGCTCGCCGTCGCCACGCTCACCATCCTCGCGGTGGTCAGCCCCGGCGCCGACTTCGCGATGGTCACGCGCAACAGCCTGCTTCATGGCCGGCGCGCCGGGTTGCTGTCGGCCCTCGGCGTGGCCGCCGGCGTTCAGCTGCACGTGCTCTACACGATGCTCGGCGTGGGCCTGCTGCTGCGCAACGCGCCCGAGTGGCTGGGCGTCATCCGCCTCGCCGGTGCCGCCTACCTCGTGGTGGTGGGATGGACGACCTTCCGCGCGGGACCGGCCCGCGAGGGCGCCCTGGCCGCCTCCGCAGGGCTCGGCCCCTGGGCCGCATGGCGCATGGGCTTCCTCACGAATGCGCTGAACCCGAAGACCACGCTGTTCGTCGTCAGCGTCTACACGCAGGTGGTCTCCGCCGGCACCCCGCTGTGGCAGCAGGCCGCGTACGGCGGTTTCATGTCGGTGGCCCACCTCGTGTGGTTCGCCACGGTGACGTTCCTGTTCTCGGAGCCGCGCCTGCGCGCCCGGTTGATGGCCCGGCAGCAGGGCGTCAACCGCGCGATCGGCGGCGTGCTGGTCGGGCTCGGGGTCTGGCTGGCCGTGGGCTGAAACTCAGGTCGCCGTGCCCATCAGCGTGACCAGCACGATCACGATGCCGATGGTCAGGTTGATCGCCACCCACCCGCGGATGGACGCGAGGGCCTCGCCACCGGCCGGCCAGTCGGAGGCGGCCACCGCGCGGCGCAGCCGTGGGTAGAGGGCGAAGCGGATGTGGCCGAAGATCAGCATCATCACGACGCCGAGGCCCATCATCACGTGCCACTCGAGCGGCATGTTGAACGGCCCGCCCGTGGCCTTCGTGGTGGAGGCCACCCGCCACACCATCCACCCGCCGCTCGCGAGGATCAGCACGATGGCCACGGCCACCGCCTGGAAGAAGCGGCCGAGCGCCAGGGTCATGAGCGGCAGGCGCTGCGGCGGCGCGAGCGTCATCGCCGCAGGCCGCAGGCAGAAGTGGGCGAAGAACATGCCCCCGATCCACACCACCACGGACACCAGGTGGACCGTCTTCAGCAGGGCATAGGCCATCGCGGGATCTTTCGTCAGTTGAGGGCGGTGGAACCCGGCGGCTGGTCGCGCGCCGGGATGAAGAGTTCGTCGGCGTCGATGGGGTCGAAGAGGTACTGCCGGCCGCAGAAGTCGCAGCCCACCTCCACCTTGCCCTGCTCGGTCAGGATGCCGTCGACCTCGTCCTGGCCCAGGTTGCGCAGCATGTCGGCCACGCGCTCGCGCGAGCAGGTGCACGCAAAGCGCGGCATCGTGGGCTCGAAGCGGCGCACGTCCTCTTCCCAGAACAGGCGGCGCAGCACGGTCTCGGCGTCGAGCGTCAGCAGCTCCTCGCTCGTGAGCGTGGCGGCCAGGTGGGCGATGCGGTTGTAGGCTTCGTTGAGGCCGATCTCGTCCTCGTTGCGCTGGCCCTCCAGGTTGCGCGAGCCCTCGACCGGCAGGCGCTGGATCAGCAGGCCCGCAGCGATGTTGTCGTCGGCCGCGAGGATCAGCTTCGTGTCGAGCTGCTCGGACTGCAGCATGTAGTGCTCGAGCACCTCGCTCAGGCGCTGCAGCGGCTCGCGGTGGTCGCCGTGCAGCGCCACCACGCCCTGGTACGGCTGCTGGCCGGGCACGCGGCCCTGCGGGTCCAGCGTGATGGCGCAGCGGCCGTGTCCACGCACGTTGACGAGGCCTTCGAGCTGCGCATCCTCGGGCACGTCGCCCACCACCTTCGCGGTCACGCGGAAGGCGAGGTCACTCTGCACCTCGGCCACGGCGAGCTTCACGGGCCCGTCGCCATGGACCTGCAGCACCAGCGCGCCGTTGAAATTGATGTTGGACTGCATCAGCACGCCGGCCGCGGCCATCTCGCCCATCAGCTGCCGCACCGGCCGGGGAAACGCGTCGCCCGCTTCGGCGCGGCGCTGGAGCACTTCCTGCCAGCCTTCCGTGAGGCGCACCAGCATGCCGCGCACCGGCAGGCCTTCGAACAGGAACTTGTGCAACTCGCTCATGAAATCAACCGATCTTCTTCAGGCCCGACGCGAAGCGGCGGGCGTTCAACACATAGTGGGAGGTGCCGCGGTGCATGCCCGCGATCTGCTCCGGCGTCATCGTGCGCACCACCTTCGCGGGCGACCCCATGATCAACGATCCGTCGGGGAACTCCTTGCCCTCGGTGACCAGCGCGCCGGCCCCGACCAGACAGTTGCGGCCGATCTTCGCGCCATTCAAGACCACCGCCTGGATGCCGATCAGCGACCCGTCGCCGATGGTGCAGCCGTGCAGCATGACCTGGTGGCCCACGGTCACGTCGTCGCCGATCACGAGGGGCACGCCGTGGTCCGCATGCAGCACGGAGCCATCCTGGATGTTCGAGTTGCGGCCGACGGTGAGCCGGTCGGTGTCGCCCCGCAGCACGGCGCCGAACCACACGCTGCTGTTTTCCGCGAGCGTGACGGCCCCGATCACCTGGGCGCTGTCGGCCACCCACGCGGTGGGGTCGATGTCGGGCGTCACGTCGTCCAGCTGGTAGATGGCCATGGTCCGTTCCGGAAGCAAAAGCCATAATTCTAGGGATGAACCCGCGCGAGCGTGCCCTGAGGGTACTGACCCTGACCGATCCTGCCGAAAAGGCGCTGCAGGCGCGCGCGCTCTTCGACACGCTGGACCCTGCCACCGTCGACCCCGCACCGGTGTTCGCCGACCCTGGCGACCTGCCCGGCCGCCCCGCGCGGCCGGTGCTCAAGACCGCTCGCGAGGTGCCCTCGCGCAGCCCGTTCACCCCCGAGGGCCGGGCCGCGCTGATCCACTCCATCGCCCACATCGAGTTCAACGCGATCAACCTCGCCCTCGACGCGGCCTTCCGCTTCGCGGACATGCCCCGCGAGTTCTACGTCGACTGGCTGCGGGTGGCGAGCGAGGAGGCGTACCACTTCTCGCTGCTGCGCGAGCACCTGCAGTCGCTCGGCCACGACTACGGCGACTTCGACGCCCACGACGGCCTGTGGCAGATGACCCAGCGCACGGCGCATGACGCCACCGCCCGCATGGCCCTCGTGCCGCGCACGCTGGAGGCCCGCGGCCTCGACGCCACGCCGCCGCTGCAGGCCAAGTTCGCGAAGGCGGGCGACGCACGCGCCGTGGAGATCCTGACCATCATCCTGCGGGACGAGGTGGGGCATGTCGCCATCGGCAACCACTGGTACCGCTGGCTGTGCCGCCGTGACGGCCTCGACCCGATCGCCCACTACGCGGTGCTGGCCGCGCGGCACGAGGCGCCGAAGCTGCGGCCGCCGTTCAACGTCGAGGCGCGGGCCGCCGCCGGGTTCAGCCCGGAGGAGATCGCGTTCCTCACCGCGCCGGCCTGATCAGGCCGGACGCACGTCCATCTCTCCGCGCACCGCGTAGCGGTGGGCGAGCCCGACAGGGTTGAGCACGGCGTCGCGGTAGATGCGGAACGCCACGTACTGGTCGGCGGGCCGCAGCCAGCGTTCCTTCTGCGCGTCGACGAGGTTCCACCGCCCGTCGAAGTGCAGCTCGGCCCAGTTGTGATAGTCCGCGGCGCGCAGCACGGCGTTGCGGTCCGTGTCGTGCCCTCCCACCATGCGAGCCGGGATGCCGTTGGCCCGCGCGAGGGCCGTGACGAGGTAGGCGTACTCGGTGCAGTCGCCACGGCGGCGGGCCAGCGCGTCCGCCGCGCCGCGGTCTTCCGGCACGTAGCCGGCGTACTCGAGGTGGCCGCGCACCCAGTCGTACACCGCGCGGGCCGTCTCGGCCGGCGTGGTCCGCCGCAGACCGGCGGCCAGCGCCCGCACCGCGGGGTCGTCGACCTCGATGAAGCGCTCGCCGCGAAGCCAGGGCGCGGGGTCGGTGAGCGGGGTCTCCCGCGGCAGGTCCTGCAGCGTGAGGTCCGCGGTGACCGACACCACGCGGCGCCCCAGGGCCGGCAGGTGCGGCACACGCACCTCGACGACGGCGTGGCCCAGCGCGTCGCGCGTGAGCGTCCACGGCACGGACAGGCGCACCGCATCGAGGGTCTGCACCGGGGTTTCGGCCGCCGGCACGTAGAGCCACACGGCCTGGTCCGCGAGGTCGCGCGACAGCGGGTTGACGAGCTCGAAGCTCCATCGCAACTGGCGTTGCACCGCCTCCCCCGCCCGCGCGGGCGGCGAGAGCACCCACGCGAAGGCGGCCGGCAACACTCGCAGGCAGGTGCGGCGGTTCACAGCCCGCATGCCGGCTTGCGCGGGCCGCGCGCCTGCGCCGCCCAAACCGTCTTCTGCTGCACCATCTGGCGCAGGTAGGTCGAATCGTTCCCCGTGTAGACCAGCACGGGCACCGGATGGAGCGCCTCGCGCAGGCGCTGCACCGCATCGTCCCCGTCCTCCGGCGCGGCGGCCAGCACCACGGCCGACAGGTGCGCGGCCTTGTGGTCACGCCGCCAGCGTTTCACGGCCGCGCGCGCGGCATCGGGCGTCAGCGCCGGCAACTCGACGGCCTCGGGCAGCGGTTTGCGCAGGCCGGCCTGCCGCGCCGACACCAGCACGACGTTGCCGTCGAACTGGCTTTCGGCCCACAGTTCCGCCGCGGTCAGGGACCAGGACGGCACCTCGCCAGCGCGGACCGCCACCGGCCAGTTGGGCACGCCGCCCTGCAAAACGCGCACGCGGGCGAAGCCCTGCGCGAGCAGCGCGCCGCAGGCCTCGTACAGCTCGCGCTCCATCCGGCCGCTGCCGAGCAGCACCACGGTCTTGTCCTGCAGGAAGGCCTTGGTGCGCACGGCCGACAGCGGCATCGTCATGGTCGCGAGGCCCTCCGGCAGCGGCGCGGGCGAGGCGCGCACGTCGACCAGCACGGTGCGCGGGTCGCCGCGCAACGCGTCGAGCTGCGAGGGCGTCACGGCGCACGCCGCATCGCGGCGCGCCGCGGCCGCAGGAGACGTCCCGGCCGCGCCCGCCACCACGTCCTCGCGCTTGCACACCGACGACGCCGGGTTGATGCCCTTGAGCGCCTCGGGCATGGTGCCCCCCGGCGCGACACCGGCCCACGCCGGCACGGCCGCCAGCGCGCAGAGCCACGCCACCAGCTCGCGCCTCATGGCTTCAGCCCCAGCGCACCACTGGCGGACAGCCCGGGCCACGGCGTGCCCGCCGAGGCGGCCAGGCCCGGCACCGGAGACGACGCCCCCGGCAGTGCGGGATCGGCCGCGCCCCGCTGCATCAGGTCGGAGGGATAGGTGAATTTCCATTCGTGGTACGCCTGCTTGCCGGCAAAGCCGGCGTCCTCGGCCTCGAAGGCCCCTTGCTTGATCGGAACGGCGTCGGACCGCGAATGCACGCCGACCACACGCCCCGCCACGCGCACGAGCACCCAGTCCGGCTTGCCGGTCATCGGGTCGACGAACACCTTGCGCAGGTGCCGGCGACCGCCACTGACCCGCTTGTCGAACAGCAGGTCCTCGAGGCTCGCGGGGTACTCGCGGCGCCCCATCGGCATCGCCTCGTGGTAGCGCGCGATCGCGACGCGGAACTGGCGGCCGATGGCGAGCAGCTCCGCCTCGCGGTCCCTTCGCGCCGAGGTCGAATGGATCTCCCACGCGAAGCCCACGCTCATGCCGAGCAGCGCCACGAGCAGCAGCACCCAGAGGTACGAGAAGCCGCGCTGGCGGCTACAGCGTGTCATACCGCCGGCCATCCTTCATCTGGCCCTGGGCGCCGCTGCGCACGTCGCCCACGCCGGTGCTGCCCGCTTCGCGGGGCGGCACCATCACCCAGGTGGCGGCGGATTCGGTGACCGGGTCGGCGGGCACCGCGCGCAGGTACTTCGCCTCCACCAGCTCGTCCAGCGTCTCCGGGTAGCGGCCGGTGTCGGCGCGGAACTTGTCGAGGGTCGTGCGCAGCACGTGCAGGTTCTCCTGCAGCGCCACCTCCTTCGAGCGGTTGAGCGAGCCGAAGTAGCGCGGCACCGCGATGGTCAGCAACAGCGCGATGATCGACATCACGACCAGCAGCTCGATCAGCGTGAACCCGCGGGAGCGTCGAACCATCGCGGTCACCATTGCCGGTAGGGCACGTTGTTGAGCCCCGCGCCGTCCGCGCGCGAGAACACGTCGAACACGTCCGCGCCCTCCTGCGGGTCGTCGGGCGGTGAGGCGTAGCTGCGCAGGCCCCACGTGGCCGAGGCCTTGGCCTGCAGATCCGTGTGCATCGGATCACGCGGCAGGCTGCGGAGGAAATACAGCTTCTGCTTGACCGGACTGCGCTGGTCCGGCACGCCCTCGACCAGCTCGTCGAGGGTCTTCGGATAGCCGCTGTCGCCGATCTTCTGCTGGATGCGCCCCTGGTCCGACGCCCGCTTGTAGGCGTCGAGCCCGTCGCGGATCTGGATCAGCGCGCGGCGCAGGTCGCGCTCCTTCTCGCGCCGCGCGTTGATCTCCACCAGCGGCACGGCCACCATCACGAGCACGGCCATGATCGCGAGCGTCATCATCAGCTCGACGAACGTGAAGCCGCGCACGCGGTGGAAGCGGGCCGCTCGGGTCATGGCGTGATGCGCACGAGCCGTTCCACCGGCAGCGCCACCGGTGCGGCCGGCGCGGGCTCCGGCGAGGCCGACAGCAGCTGGATGCGGGCGCCCGGTCCTGTGGTGGGCTTGAGCGCCTTGAAGGTGACCATCACGACGGCCCCCGAGCCGTTCACGCCGGCGTCCGCGCCCGAGGGGTTCTGGCGCACCGCGGCCACGAACACCTTGCCCTGGGCCGCGTCGACCCGGTGGCTGAACTGCACCGCGCCGTTGCCCTGCTTGAAGAACCCGCCCTCCTGCACCTGGGCCACCTGCAGCACCTGGGGATCGAAGCCGATCAGCATCGGCAAGCCGCGCAGCGCGGCCTGGCTGTTGACCTGCAGCACGGCGGTGAACTGCTCGCCCGCCTTGACCTCGGCCGGGGATTGCCACACGAGCGCCGGGGCGGGACCGCTGCCGGCGGCCGGGGCCGCCGCCGCGGGGGCCACGGCCGCCTTCGGCGCGGGCGCCGCGGTGGCCGGAGCCGGCGTGCCCGCCACGGCAGGCGTGGCGGCCGCGGGCGCGCGGGCCGCGCCGGACGCCGCGGGGTCCACCGGCTCCACGACGCTCAGCCGCAGCGACTCCGCGCCGATGCTGGTTTCCGTGCCGGACTCGAACTCCGCCTCGAACAGGTCCGGCCGGCGGTTGGACCGCACCACGCGCGGCGTGATGGACAGCAGGATCTCGCTGCGCTGCGTGTCGTCCTTCTGGCTGCCGAACAGGCGGCCGAGCACCGGCATCTCGCCCAGGCCCGGCACCTTGTTGGCCGTGCGCCGGTCCTCGTCGCTGATCAGACCGGCGAGCACCTGGGTCTCGCCGTCCTTGAGCCGCAGCACGGTGTTCGCGCCGCGCGTGCCGATCTGGTACGCCAGGGTCCCCGACTTGCTGACCACCTCGCGCACGAGGGTCGAGACCTCCAGGTTGACCTTGATGGCGACCTCGGCGTCGAGGTAGATCATGGGCTCCACCTCGAGCTTCAGGCCCACGTCGATGTAGTTGACCGTCTCGGAGATGTAGCTGGCGTTCGTGGCCGGCGACGTGGTGGTGGTGATGATGGGGACACGGTCGCCGATCAGCACCTTGGCCTTGTCCTTGTTGCGCACGCGGATGCGCGGGTTGGCCAGCACGTTGGCGTCCTGGTCTTCCTTGCGCGCGTTGATGATCATGTTGCCCACGCCCACCTGCGTCGTGGCCGCGGTGAGGTTGCGCAGCGCCTCGAGCGTCAGCGGGCTGCCGGCCGCCACCAGCGGCGACAGGGTCATCTGGCTCGGCCACTGCACGCCCAGCTCGAGCAGGCGCGAGCGCTTCACCTCGAGCACCTCCACCTCCAGCATCACCTCGGGGTCGCTCAGGTCCTGCAGCGCGACGATGCGCTCGGCCATGCGGATCGCCTCCGGCGTGTCGCGCATGATGAGGATGCCGAGCCGTTCGTCGATCGCCATGTCCTTCGTCTTGACGATGGTCTTGATCGTGTTCGACACCGCCTTCACGTCGGCGTTGGTCAGGTAGAACGTGCGCACCGACAGCGTCTGGTACTCCTTGAGCTTCTGCGGCGTGCCGGGGTAGATCAGGATCGCGTTGTCGTTGAGCACCTTCTGCTCGAGCTGGTTCGTCACCAGCACGAGGCGCACGGCATCCTCGATCGACGTGTTCTTCGCGAGGATGGTCACCTTGATGTCGGGGCGCAGGTCCTTGTCGAAGTAGAAGTTCAGGCCCGAGACCTTCGCGATCACGTCGAACACCGACTTGAGCGGCGCGTCGCGGAACTCGAGCGTGATGGGCTTGCGGTACGTGGCGGCCAGCTGCACGCCGGGGCGCCGCTGGCGCGAGCGCACTTCGTCGATGCGCGCCTTGAGCTGCGACGCATCCTTCCGCGAAGGGTCCTCCACGAGCACCGTGCGCAGCTTGGCGTCGGCCTCGGCGAGGTCGGGGGCGCCGCCCCGCTTGAACGCGGCGTCGGCCTCGCTCACCGCCAGGCGGTGGCGGCGTTCCATCACGACGTTGTCGAGGCCCTGCTTCGCCATCGCGTTGTGCGGGTCGAGCTGGCGCGCCTGGCCATAGGCCTTCTCGGCGTCCGTGATGCGCCCTTCATGGAGCGCCAGCTCGCCCGACGACACCAGTCGGCTCACGGCGAGTGCGCGCTGGTTCGCGAGCGCGATGCGGTATTCGGCGTTGCGCGGCTGCGCCGCCACCGCCTCCTCCAGCTTGACGAGCGCCTGCTCCGTCTTGCCCTCGCGGATCAAGGCCTGCCCGTCGCGGTAGGCCTCGGCCCCGGCGCAACCGGCCAGCGCTGCGGCCGCCATCAGCACGGCGCAGGCCGCACCGCACCGTGCGCGTGCGAAGTGGGAGAAGGTCGCCGCCTGGAGGCCGGCCGGCCGGAAAAACTTCATGTGTGCGTTCTCAGCTGGTGCCACCCACGTCGAGGGTCTGCGTCTGGTTGGTCGGCAGGTGCGTCAGGGTCAGCAGGTTCCCCTGCACACTTTCGACCTTGTACTGTTCGGCGATGGTGTCCCCGACACGCACGACGATGCCCCGCTCGTTGTGCTGCAGGAAGAACACGGTGGTGCCGTCTTCCTCATAGCGGCCGATGGCGCGGAACGGCAGCGGCGGGGCCTGCGGCGCGACGGGCCCCTGGATCACCGGCGCCACGGGTTCGGCCTTGGCCACCGGTGCGTCCACCTGCCACGCACCTGGCGCGAACAGGGCTTCGGCGCGGTCATCCGCCTCGCCGTCGCGCGAGCGGATCTCGAGCACTTCGGCCGCGGTGGCGCCCTTCACCACGGGGCGGGCCGGCGCGGGCGCCTGCGTGGCATTCCGTGCCGGGCGTTCGGCCAACAGCACGCCACCATCGGCGGCGGGGTCGGGTGACCAGTACGCGGCGGCGAGGGTCGCGACCAGCGCGAGGCCCAGCAGCAGGTGCTTGCGGTGCGGCTTGCGGCTCATGGCGTGCTCCTCGCCGCGGCGGTTCGCGGCAGTTGCGCCAGCACGACCCACTGGAGGCGCGCCTCGACCTCGGCGGCATCGACCTGAGGCCGCTGGAACTGCACGCTCTCGAGCCCGAGCGACGGGTGCGCTCGCAAGGCCGCGTCGACGAAACGGTGCACCGCACGCCACTCGCCCCGCACCGGCAGGCTCATCCGGTAGCGCAGGAAGCCGCCCTCGGCGTCGACCTGCGGGCGGTACTCCCCTCGGGCCACGACGAGGCGCTCGGATTCGGCCAGCGCGATCAGGTCCTGCACCTGCGTGGGCAGGTCGTCGTGCGGCAGCAGCCGCGTGTCGAAACGCTGCAGGCGATCACGCGCATCGGGCGGCGCCTCGCGCACCACGGCGGCCACCGCCACCGGCCGGTCGAGCCAGCGCTGCTGTGCGCCAGCCGCGGCGATGGCCTGGTGGCGCGCGAACGCCCAGGCGGCCACCGCCAGCACCATGGCCGCGGCGAGCAGCAGGCCCCACGCGCCGGCGCGCCGCGCGGCACGGCGCACTTCCCACGCGACGGCGGCGGTCAGGCCGCCGAGGTTCAGGGCGCCCATGTGGCCTCCACGGTGAAGCGGTACGGGTGCGCGGGGTTCGATTGCAACACCTCGTGGCGGGTCAGGTAGGCCTGCGCGATGGGCGGCCGGTCTGCGATCAGCGCCACGTAGCGGGACATCTCGGCGCCCGAACGGGCCTCCGCCACCACCTTGAGCGTGGCGCCACCGTCCGGCAGCGCGCTGGCACCCGACACGTCGACGCTCAGCAGCGCGACCCGCAGATCCTTCGGCACCTGCAGCGCCCCGATCAGCGCGGCCACGGGCATGTTGAGTTCGCGGATGGCGGTGTTGACGGACCGCACGCGGGCGAGTTCCTCGCGGCCGAGCCCGGCGGCGGGCCGCACTTCGGCGAGGCGGCGGGACGGGTCGTCCTGCTCGCGGCGGGCGATCTCCTGGCCCAGCTGCCAGTGGTCGTGCGCATCCTTCGCGAACGCACCGGCCAGCAGGAGCAGCACCACGGCGGCCGCCTTCATGAACAGGGGCGAGCCCCGCCCGGCTCCGTCCACCGCGTCGAGGGGCGACACGCCCGCCTCGGCGGCGAGTGCCAGCCAGGGCGGCACCGCCGCCTCTTCGGGCAGCGCGAGCTCGGTGACGGCCATGGGCCAGGTCGCGCCGGCATTCCCCGCGCGCAGGCCCCGCACCACCGGCGCCTCGGCCAGCCACGGCTGGCGCAGGCCGGCGCGGTCCCACAGCGCGCGGAGCGACGCGGCTTCGTCGGAGGCGAGGGGCCGGGCCATCACGTCCACCGGCGTGCGACCGCCCTGCACCACGAGCACGGCGCCCGGCAGCCACACCACCAAAGGCGCGCCGGACGGCGCCTGACGCTGCCGAGCCGCGTGGCGCCAGGCCACCTCGGACAGCGGGCGCACCGACCGCAGCGGCCCGCCCGCGGCCTGCGCCACGCGGCCCAGCGCGGCGAGCAGGCCGGCCCCGTACGCGACCGCGCGGCGCGGTGCGCGGTACGGGCCGTCGCCGATCCGCACCGTGTCGTCGGCCTGCACGTCGAAGCCCGCGGCTTCGAGTTGCGCGCGCGCGAACGCCTCGGCGGTGTCGATGCGCCCGAGGCCGTCGCTCCAGGGCAGGCGGCATCCCGAAAGCCAGCCGTCGTCGACCAGCACCCGCACGCCGCCCTTCCAGGCCGTGTCCGCCGGCCACTCGCGCGCGAGCGTGTCGAACGCGGCGAGCAGCGACGGCGGCGAGCCCGGCTCCACCGGCAGCGCCTTCAGCGTGTCGGGCACCCACCGGCCGCCCCGGCGCACGGCGGCCATCAGCGTGTTCCCGGCCGCGACCACGAACCACTCAGCCTGCGACACGGGCCACCTCCTCGAGCGTCGTCTCACCCCGCGCGACCCAGTCGAGCGCCGTAGCGAGCACCGGGCGCAGGCCCATGCCGGCGGCACGTTCCTTGAGCGCGGAGATGGGCGCGCGGCCGGCGATGAGTTCGCGCATCGTGTCGTCGAGCACGAGCACCTCCGCCACTGCCTTGCGGCCCTTGTAGCCCGCGCCGCGGCAGTGGCCGCAGCCCGCGCCGGCCCGGAAGGTCCAGCCGCGGACCCGTTCGGCATCGAGTCCGGCCGCCTCCAGTTCGTCGGCGGACGGTTCCACCGGCCGCGCGCAATGGGGGCAGTTCATGCGCAGCAGGCGCTGCGCCACCACGCCGTTGAGCGCGGCCGCGAAGCTGTAGGCGTCGACCCCCATGTGGACGAAGCGCCCCACCACGTCGAACACGTTGTTCGCGTGCACCGTGGTGAACACGAGGTGGCCGGTGAGCGCCGCCTGCACGGCGATCTGCGCCGTCTCGTTGTCGCGGATCTCGCCCACCATGATCTTGTCCGGGTCGTGGCGGAGGATGGAGCGCAGGCCGCGCGCGAACGTGAGCCCCTTCTTCTCGTTCACCGGGATCTGCAGCACCCGCGGCAGGCGGTACTCGACCGGGTCCTCGATGGTCACGATCTTGTCGCGGCCGGTGTGGATCTCGGTGATGGCGCCGTACAGCGTGGTGGTCTTGCCCGACCCCGTGGGGCCGGTGACCAGCAGCATGCCGTGCGGCTTGGCGGCCAGGCGCCGCACCTGCGTCATCGTGTGGGCGTCGAGCCCCAGGTGGTCGAGCCGCAGCGACTTCGCCTGCTCGGTGAGCGACTGCCGGTCGAGCAGCCGCAGCACCGCGTCCTCGCCGAAGATGTTGGGCATCACGGACACGCGGAAGTCGATCTCGCGGCCGTTGACACGCACCTTGAAGCGCCCGTCCTGCGGCGTGCGGCGCTCGGCGATGTCGAGCTCGGCCATCACCTTGATGCGCGACACCACCTGCTCGGCCATCTGGTCGCCGTGCACCTGCGTGATGGGCACGAGCACGCCGTCGATGCGGTAGCTCACGTGCAGGCAGCCGGCGTCGCACTCGAGGTGGATGTCGCTCGCCTGCAGCTTGAGCGCGTCGTAGATGGTGGAGTTGACGAGCTTGACCACGGGGCTCGCGTCGCCGCTGATGGTGGACAGCGTGATGACGGCGGCCACTTCCTCGTCGCCCCCCGCGGCGGCCTCGCCCTCGAAGCCGTCCATCGCGCGGAGCTGGCGCTCCTGCTGCGTGAACGACGCCTGCAGGTCGTCGGGGTGGGCGAACGCGATCACCGGCGGCGCCGGCTGCGGGCCCAGGCGGCGCAGCGCCCAGTCCTCGAGTTCGTCGTCGAACGGGTCGCCGAGCACGACGTGCCGTCGGCCGTCCGCATCGCGGGCCACGAGCACGCCCCGCGCCACACACTCCGGGTACGTGATGCGCTCGAACTCGGGCACGAGTGCCTGCAGCTCGCGCATGCCCGCGTGCACGCACCCCGCGCGGCGGGCCAGCGCCTGCATCAGCACGTCGGGGGTCCAGCCGGTCACCTGCGCGAGCGCGGCGAGCAGGCGCAGTTCGCCCTGGGCCGCGAGCGTGCGGGCGCTGGCCAGCAGCTCGGGCGTCAGCGCATCCGGCGTGGGGTCGAAGGCGACGGCGTTCATTGCAGGCTTCCCGCCAGATCGAAGATCGGCATGTACATCAGGACCACCACGGTGCCGATCACGATGCCGATGACGGCCATCAGCACGGGCTCCAGCAGCTTCGAGGCCCAGTCGATCCAGCGCGCGAAATCGTCGTCCTGGAAGCGGGCGGTGCGTTCGAGCATCTCGGCCAGCTGGCCCGAGCGCTCGCCCACCTTGATCAGCGACTCGGCCACGGGGCTCGCGAGGCCGGCGGCCAGCAGCGCGGCCGACAGGCTCTGGCCCTGCTCCACCGCCAGGCGGCTCTGCGCGAGGCGCTCGCGCTGCGCCGGCGACACGAGGCCGGTCACCATGCCCATCGCACGCGGCAGCGCGATGCCGGCGGCGAGCAGCAGGCTGACCGCGCGGTAGAAACGCGCGAGCCGGAACTCCGCCGCGCGCTGCTCGATGCCGGGCAGGCGCAGGGCCTGGTCGAGCAGCCGCTGGCGCCACCGGGGTTGGCTCATCGCCCACGCCGACAGCACGATCACGCCGAGCACGGCGCCGCCCACCGCGAGCCAGTGGTCGTGCACGCCCTGCCCGAAGGCGAGCAGCATGCGGGACAGCCAAGGCATCTCGCGGCCGGCCGACTCGTACACCGACGAGAAACGCGGCACCACGTAGCCCAGCAGGAACAGCGTGACGAAGCCGCCCACCACCAGCAGCATCACCGGGTAGATGGCGGCCGAGACGAGCTTCTTGCGCAGCGTCTCGAACTGCAGCTGGTAGGCGATGTACCGCGCGAGCGCCTGGGGCAGACCGCCGGTGCGTTCGGAGGCCCGCACGGTGGCCACGTAGACGGGCGGGAAGTGTTCGGGCGCCGCCGCGAGCACGTCGGAGAAGTTGCGGCCTTCGCGCAGCGCGCGCAGCAGCTCGGCCAGCAGCGCACGCGGCATGGCCTGGCGCTCCTTCGCGTGCAGCGTCGTCAGTGCCTCGGTCAGGTTCAGGCCGGCGTCGAGCAGTGCGAGCAGCTCCTGGCTGAAGAGCAGCAGCGGGAACGTGGTGTTGCGGCCACCCGCCGAGGCGGACGCCACCGGCACCGATTCGATGGCCAGCACCTTGCCGCCGAGCGAGACCACGCGGCGCACGGCCTCGGACTCCTTCAGGTCGGCGAACTCCTGCACCTGCACGCTGCCGTCGAGGCCCTGCACGCGCAGGCGCACGCGCACGGCGCCGGGCGCGGCACCCGTGCCGGGGGCGGCCACCGTTTTCCCGCTCATGCCGTCACCTTCCGCGCCGGACCGCGTCAGCGGTACGACACGTCGGCCGCGTCGCCGTCGCCACCCGCCTGGCCGTCCTTGGCATAGGACAGCAGGTCGAAGTCATCGGCGGCCGTCGCGCCGGGCGACCGGTAGACGAACGGGCGGCCCCACGAATCGTTCGGCACCGCCTTCTGCAGGTACGGGCCGTTCCACTTCGGTTCGTCCGCGGGTTTCGTGACCAGCGCGGTGAGCCCTTGTTCGGTGGTGGGGTAGCGGCCGGTGTCGATGCGGTAGGCGTCGAGCGCCTTGGCGAGGCCCTCGATCTGCGCCTTGGCCGTGCTGCGTTCGGACTTGCCGATCTGGGAGAAGTAGCGCGGGCCGACGTAGGCGGCGAGCAGGCCGATGATCACCATCACCACGAGGAGTTCGAGGAGGGTGAAGCCGGCGGCGCGGCGTGCACGGCAGGAGGGACGGAGGGGGTTACTGCGGGTCATGGTCTGGACATCGGACGAGATCGTTTCCACGGCGGATCGGCGGCGGGTTCAACGCGCGCCGGAACGCCGGGGCCGGACGGTGCGGGATCAGGCCTTGCGGCGGCGCCGCGCCGCGGCCACGGCCAGCAGGCCCGCTGACATCGTCAGCCAGGCGGCCGGCTCGGGCACCGCGGGCGTCACCGGCACATTGGCCAGTTGCATCACCGAGGACTGCGCCAGGGCCTGGAAGTACCCGTCGAGGGACGACGCGCCTTCGTTCCGCAGCACGAGGCTGAACGACGCGTTGGCGCTGTTGGCATAGGCACCGCTCGGGCCCATGCCCGGCAGCTGGTTGCTGCCGCTCAGCACCTGGTTGAACGACTGCCCGGACAACGAGATGTCGAGGTACGCGTTGGCCGACGAATACGCCTCGCCATCGGCCAGCGTGACACCGTCCGGCACGTCCGCGGACGCGCTGCTGCCGCCGGAGACGGAGGACACCGCGAATCCCGTGACCCGCAGTTCGGTGTTGGCCGACAGGATGAAATCACCGGCCAGGTAGGCCAGCACGTCGAAGCGCTCGCCGCCGGCGGTGCCGGCCGACGCGGAGACCCCGCCGTTGCCAGTGCCCGCCGCGCCGCCGTTCAGCGCGGCCGCGCTGGCGAAGTCGGAGAAGCTGAAGCCCGAGGCGCTGGCGACGTCGGAGAAGCTCACGGTCCAGGCCTGCGAGCCATCGGGCTGCAGCACCGGCACGAAGCCCTGGCCGAACTGGCGATCGACCTGCGAGAAGGCCGAGTTCGAACCCCAGGTCAGGCCGGCGTCGACACCGTCACCGGCATCGAGGTCGAAGAGCTCGAAGCGCAACCCCGAAAAACTCGCGGAGGCGCTGGTGGCTGCCACCGCTGGCGTGCCCGCGAGCAACACCAGCCCCATCGTCAAATACCCGATGCCCTTCTGCCACATGACCCCTCCCCCTTCCTTCCCTGCCCGCGTCAGCGGGTCGTGATATTCCATCGGAAACCGACGCCTGCCTCGAAGAACGAGGGCTGCAGCACCAGTTTCGAACGCACCGTGACCGTGTCCAGACTCCGACCGGTCTCGCCGAGTGCCAGTGCACCATACTGCAGTTCCGAATCCACCACCGTGAGCACGGGGGGGAACGTGACCAATTTCGCGGTACCGCCCTGAATGGCGGTGCCCGAGTTCCCGAACGATGCCGCGATGACGTACTCCCAGGTGGTCGCGTCGACCTTCGTCGCACTCTTGAGCGTGACGCCGCAGATGCGCACGTTGGTGTTGTTCGTCGCGTTCACCCAGCTCTGCACATTGTCCACGTTCGTGAGCGACACGGGGGTGCCCGAGAGGTCCATGTACAAGGGATCGACCGACGTCGTGCGCCCCACCAGCACCTGGTAGGCCCGGTTGCCGTCCGGGATGCAGTCGTACTGGCCCGTGACCGTGACGGTCTGGTCCACGCCCCAGTTCTGCGGCTGGAACGTCAGCACGGCCGGGGTCGCGATGCCTTCGCCCACCATCGTGCTGGCCACGGGCACCGTCACGTTCGCCGTGGGCGCGGAGCCCAGGCGCACGCGGAAGGTCACCGTGCCGCCGCCCTCCGTGGTCTGCAGCGACGGTGTCGTGGTCACCACCACCGTGCCGGCCTGCGCCGGTGCGATCACGACCGCGCCCGGTGCCCACGCGCGGCCCACGCCGCGGCTGTCGTAGATGACGGCGTACACGTGGTACGTGCCGATCGGCAGGTCGGTCACGTCCCACACATGCGACCCCTGGTGCGTGCCCGGCGCCTGGGAGAGGCCGTCCGCGATCAGCGTGCCGGTGAAGGTGTCCCGGTTCGTCGCGTAGTACAGCGCGACAGTGGGCCCGACGTTGTGGTCCGTGCCGGTCCACGCCAGCGTCACCACCTTGCGGTCGCCCTGGACGGTGGGAGCGATGGGCGTGGCCGGCGCCGTGACGGCGATGGTCGGGTCCTGGTAGGTGCCGGTGCTGACGGTGAACTGCACCGGCTGCGACCACGCGGACGTGGTGCCGTGCGGGTCGACCGCGCGCGCACGCCACCAGTAGATGGCCTTGTCGGGCACCGCGCTCGCGGTCCACGACGTGGTCTGCGACGTGCCCGCCTGCAGCAGCGGGTTCATCGACGCCGACGACGCGAGCTCGAACGCGTAGCCGATCGCCGTGTCGTCCGGATCGGTCGACGGATTCACCTGCAGCAGCGGCGTCACCGACGAGACCCAGGCGCCCTGCCCCGGGTTGGCCGCGGTGGGGACGGTGGGCGGATCGTTCACCGCGTTGACGATGAAGGTCGACGTGACCCAGACCGACTCCGAGCGGCCGTCCTGCGCCTTCACGCGCCAGTGGTAGCGGGTGTTCTCCACCAGACCGGCGACGCGCCAAGACGTGGTGCCTCCCGCCTGCTGCACCACCTCGGCGGACGACCGTTTCGCACCCGAATCAAACGACGGCACGGTGTCCACCTCGAACACGTACGTGATGAGGTCCCCGTCCGCGTCGGTGGCATTGGCCACCACCAGCAACGGGTCACCCGAGGGCACCGCGGCGCCCGCGCCCGGCGACACGATCGCCGGCTCGGTCGGCGCGCTGTTGCCACCCGCCAGCGTGAACGGCCGGGCCGAGGTGACGGTCTGCGCGCCGTGCGTGTCCATGGCGACCACTTGCCACCAGTAGGTCTTGTTCGCCTGCACCGGCACCGGAAGGCGCCAGCTGCTCGTGCCCGACGGATGGGCCGGCACGCCGTCGACCGAGGCCACCGCCTCGCTCAGGGCTGCGTCGCCCCACACGCGAACGCCGTAGCTCACGGTGTCGCCGTCCTTGTCGACCGCGTTGGACCAGCTCAGCAGCGGTTGCGGTTCGGAGACCTGGCCGGACGGCACCGGCAACGCCAGATTGAACCGGTCCGGTGCGTCGTTGTAGAGGTTCACGAAGAACACGGCCTGGGACCACGGGCTGTACGTCGTGCCGTCGAACGCCCGCACACGCCACCAGTGGCGGGTGTTGTCGGACAGGTCGGCATCGAGTGTCCATGGCGTGGGCTGCGGCACCGGGCCGGCGCCGTTGCCCGGGGCCATGGGCGCCTTGTCGAGCAGCGCGGTGGCCACCAGCTGCGTCATCGCTTCGTCGCGGTACAGCTCGTACTGCAGGCGCGTGGTCGGATCCTGCGGATGCGACGACGCCTGCGCGGACAGCACCGGCCGCAGGGTCGTGACCTGGGCGCCGGAGAGCGGCGCGACCACCGTCGGCGTGAGCGGCCCCGCCGGCGGCGTGATGCTCTGCACCGTGATGGTGGCCGAGCGCGTGGCGCTCAGCGTGCCGTCGGTGACGGTGTAGGCGACGAGGTACGCGCCCGCCGCGCCCTGGGGCGGCGTCCAGTCGAAGATCGCGCGCGCCACCGTCGGCGCGGCCGGGTCGGCCGACTGCGCGGTGAACGTCGCACCCGCCGGCAGCGGCGCGGCGGTGATCGTCACCGGCTTGCCGTCGGGGCTGCTCGCCTCGACGAGGAAGGACACCTGCTTCGTCTCCTGCACCGTGCGGTCCGGGATGAACTGCAGCACCGGCGCGCGCGGCGTGGTGCCCTGGTTCTGGAAGTCGCTCTCATAGACACCCGGGGTGTTCACGTCGAACACGTTGACCCAGTACTCCCACCGCTTGGTGTCGAGGTTGCGCGTCTTCGACAGCCACACGTTCTCGGGCAGCATCTGCTTCGCGTCGGACCGCACGACCTTGCCCAGGGCCTTCGTGCCGTTGAACGGGTCGGGCAGCTTCACGTAGGCGAAACCGGCGGTGGCGGGGAACTGCAGGCGGTAGCTGGCGGTGCCGTTGGCGCTGGTGCCTGCGGTGAGCTGGGCGACGCTGCTGCGGTTCGTGACCTCGGTGTCGGTGCCTTCGGATTCGTAGACGCGGACGACGTCGCCATCCTGCGCGAGGAAGTCGCGCACGGCATCGCGGCCGGGCAGGTCCACGCGCACGTCGCGGATCAGGAAGTGGGCATTCGTGGCCTGAAGGAGCGACGTGAGCGCTCCGCCCAGCTCGTCGGCATGGGCGAACTTCGCGGTGAACTCCGTGAACTTGCCAGCCAGCGTGGTCTCCATCTGCCAGCGGCCGGTGGCGGTGCCGCTGGCAGCGACGTCACCGAAGTCGATGAGCAGGGAGTTCTGCACCGGCGCGTCGTTGATGTAGCTGCCGATGATCTTGAAGTTGATCAGCAGGCCCTGGTTGTTCTCGATGATCTTAGGCTGGGCGGATTCGATCTTGAGCTTCTTCGCCGGAGCCAGGCCGTTGTTCTTCACGCGCACGCCCAGCGTGAAAGGTTCGATCGCTTCGACCTCCGACGTCAGCGGGTCATCGGCGATCACGTCCTGCTGGAGGAAATAGTCGAGGGTCAGCAGCGGGAGCGGCTTGACGGTAATGACGTCCGGAGACACGTCCAGCGTGTGATCCTCACCTGCGTAGCGGTACTTCAGCGTGGCACCCACCAAGTACTTCTTTCCCAGCGGCGACGTACCGGCGGATCCCGGCGCCGGGATCAGCAGCCAGTTGATGATGGCCGTGGTCTTCGGCGCAACCGCGCCCGTTCCTTCCACGTTCGCGATGTTCTGCCGCTGCGACAGCCGAAGGAAGAACTTCGCGTTCAGATCGTTCGGGTTGTCACTGGCCAGGACGGGAGCACCCGTTTCATCCGCCACCTTGACGACGACGGACACGTTCTCGATTGTCGACGTGTCGGTCGTGTTGTTGATCCTCATCTCCGCATCGAACGCTTGGCGCTCGAGCGTGAGTTCCTGCTTGATCTCGATCTTGACGCGGGCGCAGACCGTTTCCTGGGCGTGGACGACACCGGTGCCAGACATGGCTGCAACCGCCACCAGGGTCATGCCGAACCGGCGGAACTGGTTCAGATTCACTGGGGTTCCCCTTTGCGTTGGCGGAGGTGGCTCATGACGTCGAGATAGCTCATGGAGAAGTGCTTCTTCTTGGTAAAGAGCACGCGGTTCAGCGAAGGATGATCGAGCATGGGGCTCATGTCGCCGTCGATGACGTCCGTGTCTGGAAAAAGGAAGGTCTCAAGGGCCGGCAGCTCGCGGATGAAGGACAGGCTCGACAGCGCCGAACATTTTGTGCACTCCAGCTCGCGCAAGGCCGGGCTTCTGACCGCATCAGCAACACCTTCCAGCGACTTGCAGGCCTCGAACTGCAACACCTCAAGGTTCCGCATGTCGCCGAGTGCCGAGATGTCCCGGAGCTTGGGCGCCGAGCAGAAGCTCGCACTAAGCAGCGACGGCATTGCCTGCAAGCCATCCAGGCTGATCACCGAGGTGGTCAGCAACGACAGGTGACTAAGTTGATGAAGATGTGTCATCTCTCCCAAGCCACCGTCCTCCGGCCTGAACCCGGTCAAGGCCAACCGTCTCAATGACGGTCCAGCCCCACTCGGGTCGAAGGTCCTCTTCCAACCTTGGGCGAGTATCTCCAGGTCGGGGAACTTCGACAGATCGTTCAGGCTATTGAAACCGTCGTTCGAAAAGAACCACTCTAGTGAGGCCGACTCCAAGATGCTCAAGTCAACGCGGCGAGACAACATGACATGCAGGCGCGCGACGGGAAAGAATGCCTCTAGGAAGTCGAGCGACTTCAGTTCCGGATTCTCGTTCTCGTTGACTGCGATCGTCGTGAACTCTCCGCCGCGCCATAGCTCCGCACACGCCTGCGCGTGCCGTGCGTCGACGTAGAGCGTGGATTGCCCACCTTCTACATGGCGGATCCTGGCTTTTCCCGGCAGGGCATGAGACGACGGCATGACTCAGTGCCTCCTCCCACCTGCGTGACCGGGCGGCCAGATCTTGTTCCAGTTATTTGGCTTTCCGGGCGCCCCCGTCCGCTTCGGATGTGACGGTCCACCATCCTTGTTAATCCGATCAAACTCTTGACGATGAGCTTCCTCATCACTTGCGGCATCGGTGTAGTCGATCCAATCCGTGTACTTGTCCATATCCTTGTCGCAGAAGTTGCCGGTCGCGCGACCGACTCGGCGAGCCGAACGCTTGGCACGCTCACGGTCACCCTTACCGTGATACCGAGTGCCGTCCGGGAAATGGATGGTGTAGGAACCGTGACCGTTGTGGACCAGCGCTGCATCCTCACCCACGTAGAACGTGTGCGAGTTCGCCACCTCCAGGTTGTAGGTGGTGACCCGCTCTTCGAAGGACGAGGCGGCCTTCACCGTGGCGACACGGGGTGCACCACCGATATCGTCGGAAAGCAGAACGCGGTCCCCCGGGGCCAGCAGGATCGCGTCGCGCCAGCCCGCTTCGGTGCGGAACGGATGGCCGTCGGTGGCCGTGAGCGTGGCGCCGCCCTCGAACGTGATGCGCACGAGCGTACGACGCTGGTCCGGGGTCACGAACACGTCGGCCACCGCCTGGTAGTCGATGTTCTGGCCTTCGGCCTTCCACTCGCTCTTGGCGAGGACCAGGTCTCCGACGCGGATGTCCGCGATCGCCTTCGTGGCGGGCTTGCCGTCGGGCCCCTGGACATGCACCAGCGTGTCGGCGGTGAAACTGTTCTTGCCGCAGAGGCAACTGTTGCAGCGCCTCATGAGCTTCTGGACCCACTTGACCCGCTTCAGCATCTTGGCCATCGGGATCAGGTCGACCCAGTCCACGCACCCGGAACGGATGACCTCCACGAAGGTGACGACACGCTCGAGGATCACGATGGCCCGCCACACGGCGACCACGGCCGGCACGATCTCGCCGGTGGGATCGGTCTGGTTGATCGGGTCCGCGCCGGCGTAGCCGTACAGGTTGAAGCTGCCGTCGATGCCCAGCGGGTCGGGCGTGATGTAGCGCGCGGCCTTCGGGTCGTAGTAGCGGCGCAGGTTGTAGTGCAGGCCGGTCTCGGCGTCGTGGTACTGGCCGGGGAAGCGCAGGTTGCTCTCGATCTGGTTCTCCGCCGCAAGCGTGGCCACGCCATCGCTCGTGTAGTCCGCGCGCCAGACGACGACGCCCGCCTTGTCGGTGGCGCGCAGGGGCGTGCCGATGTGGTCGTTGTGGAAGTACGCGTAGCGGAAGGTGTCCGCCGCATCGCCCGTCCCGCGCGTGCGGATGAACACCGGGTTCGTCTGCCAATCGGAATTCGGGTCCCAGCCGTACTCGGCCCGCACCGCACCCGTTCCGTCGGCCTCGGCCAGCAGGCCTTCCTCGCCGTGGACGTAGAGCGTACGTTCGGGGGTTGCGAGCGCCGCCCCGTTCCGACGGAACACGTCCTTGACCAGGCGGTTGTCGAACGGGTCGTAGGCGTATTCGGCGATCGGTTGGTCGGCCCCGTCCCGAACCTGCACGAGCCGGCCCAGCGCGTCGTAGCGGAAGCGCTGGATCGACGCAGGCGTTCCCGACGTGCCGGTGCGGATCTGGCTCAAGTAGCCGTCGGCGTTGTACTCGTAGCGCACGTCGCCGCGTTGCAGCAGACGGTTGTCGTCGTCGTAGACCCAGGTTCCCGACACCGCGCTGTGGAGGATCCGGTTGTCGGCCGCATCGAAGCCGATCGTCTCGGTCTGGCGGCCGGAGAGGCCCCCGGTGTCCTTGACGTGCTGCACCAGACGGCCTTCGTCGTCATAGGCGTACTCGTTGACCTCGGTCCGGCTCGCGCCGCTGGTGGTCATGTCGGTCAGGGTCTTCGAGAGCACTTGATCCACCCTCGAATGCTTGCTGGCCAGATCGAAGAGCGTCTGCTGCCCCGATCCCTTGACCCGCATGGACGTCGGCCGCAGCAGGCCGTCCGTCGACGTCTCGCGCGTCACGCCACCCGGCAGCACCGTCGTCACAGGCGCCAGCCAGTTCCACGAGGTGACGGCGATCGTGCCTTCGCCCGGGAGCTCCATCGTCTCGAGGCGGTCCGCGGCGTTGAAGCCGAGCGTCACCTCGTTCCCGCTCGGATAGGTGACCGTGCGGACCTTCCCCGCGGGCGTGTAGGTGTAGCCGTGCGACAGCGTCGTGCCACCGTAGTCGATCGACTGGGACAGCAGGCGCCCCATGTCGTCCAGCCTCAGCCGCGCGCTGCGGGTCCCATCGCTCCAGCCGACCAGTTCCCCGTTGAGGTCGTGCTCGAAGGTGTAGGAGAAGGCCGGAGACGAGGCCCCGGCGGCGAACACGTCCGTGCGGACGGGAAGGTCTCCCGCGTCATAGGTGTACTCGACGCGCGCGCCCGACGGATCCGTCACGCTGCGGCGATTGCCCTTCGCGTCGTACGCATAGGTCTTCGTCTGCCCCAGCGGAGAACGCTCGGTCAGCATGCGGTTCGCACGATCGTAGGTGTAAGACGACACCTTGCCTTCGAAGTCCTTGAACGCGATCAGGTTCGACCGGGTGTCCCAGGTGAACTCGAGGCGCTTGCCCAGCGAGTTCGTGATGGACGTCGGGCGGCCGAGTGCGTCGTAGGCGCGGAAGGTGGTCTTGCCCTGTGCGTCTGTCGTTTCCGTGACGTTGCCATTCCGGTCGTACTTCGTGCTCGTGACGAGCCCTTCGACACCGGTCGACGTCGGGTTCAGGAACGTGCGAGACGTGGGGCGCTCCCGCTCGTCGAACCGAACCAGCTCGGAGAAGGTCGGATACTGCGTGCGGGCCGGCAACGTCAGCGACGACGGACGGTCCGTGCCGAGCGCCTCGTCGTGCTGATAGCCGTAGGTCGTGGTGTGCTTGGCGGCGTCCATCGTGCGGACGAGTCGCTGGAAGGCGTCGTACTCGAGGCGCTGCCCCCGGCCGTCCGGATCGCTTTCATGCACCGTCGCGCCGTAGCCGTCGTACGCGGTCGTGTAGGTGGCCCCGGACGGATCGGTCTCGCTGAGCTCGCGGTCCATTCCGTCGTACGTGAACGTCGTGTCCTTTCCCCGGGAGTCGCGGAAACGCACGAGGTTGCCGACCTTGTCCGTCGTCACGACGATGCTGGACTGGAGCGCGTTCGTGTAACGGGTCAGGTTGCCATGCTTGTCAACGTCGTAGTTCACCACGCGCCCGAGCGGGTCGGTGTACTGGCGGACGTATCCACCGCGGTCGTGCACGTAACCGTGCACGCCCCCTTCGGGGTCGATCGCCTTCGACAGGTTCCCGTGGATGTCGTATTCCAGCCGCAGTTCGGCGTCCGGCGTGACGGTGCCGTTGGACTCGGTCCGGCCTTCACGGATCACCTTGACCACCTGACCCGCCGCATCGGTCTCGTAGCGGGTGGTGACCGACACGGGCGTGCCGGCCCCCTGGACCCAGCGTGCGATGTTGCCCTTGTCGTCGTACGAGAACTCCGACACGGCACCGTTCGGATCGACCTTGCGCAACAGGCGGAGGTTCGCGGCGGAGTACTCTCGCCGGTCGCGACCTCCGTCGGGGTAGACGGTCTCGACGGCCTGGTCGAATTCATCGCGGCGGATCGTCGTGGCGAAGCCGCGCGCGTTCACATAGGTCTCGGCCCGCGAACCGGTGTCGTGACGCACTTCGGCATCCACGCGGCCATTGACCGTGCGACGGACCATCTTGCCCACGCGGTTGTGCACGTGCTCCTCGACGTACCGCCCGGCCGCCGTCTCGGGGCCGCTGATCTTGCTGAAGAACTGCTTGTTGACGTCGTCGAACTCGAAGAGGTAATCGGTGACCGCGCCGTCCGGGGTCGTGCGCTGCTTGACGACACCGCCGGCATACTTCAACGATTCGGTGCGCCCCTCGGCGTCCTCGATGCCGACGATGTTGTTGCCCTGGTCGTAGTGATAGCGGACAACGTGGCCGAGCGCGTTGGTGACGGTGCTCAGGCGGTTCTTGTCGTCGTAGGCATAGGAGACCGAACGCTGCGGCATGTCGAGCGTGTTCGACGGGTTCGGATAGTCGCGCACCTCGGTCAGGCGATCGCCGGTGTAGTGCAGCGAGTAGAGCGGGCGACCCGCCGTGTCCAGCGCGCCACGGACCAGTCCCTGCGCGTCACGCACCAACCACACCGTGTTGCCGTTCCGGTCGCCCCAGGCCACCACCTGGCCTTGGGTGTTGTACTGGACCCAGGAGCCGCCTCGGTCGGTCCAGCGGTAGCCCTTGTCGTTGTTCTGGCGCTCGGAGAAGGTTTCGCCGCGGGCCATGCGCGCGTACACGTCGCTCGACGCGATCGCCGGCACCTGCGTCACCGCCTTCTTCTCCAGAATCGAGCGATTGTCGAAGGCGTACCGGCCGGACTCCCCCAGGTACAACTCGTTGACGCGCCGGATGCCCTCCAGGTCAGGCACCCCCTGGCTCGTCGCCATCGACGATCCCATGCACAGTGTCGCGTAGTCGACGCTCACGCGTTGCGGCTGGGCGTACTCGGCTCCGCCCCCCTCTTCACCCATCAGCCGGTTGAACGGCGTGGAGCGAGCGGGCAGCAGCGGGCCCGCCACGACCTGTGTCTCCCCCCCCACCACGACGGTACCCGTCGAAGGTTCCCAGTCCTCGTCCACCCACACCCAGCAACTGCTCTCCTTCGGCGGCGGTGAGTCGACCGATGCAGACACGGTCGGGGCCGTCGGTGACGTCGGAGAAGTCGGGGACGGGGTCTGCGTGGGCGCCGTGGTGTCGGCCGTCTGGTTTCCGGTCAGGTTCTTCCAGCTCTGCGACAGGCTTTCCCACTGGGGATTGAACTTCCATTCACGGCCGTCCCACACGCGGCGCCATTGCACGTCGCCGACCGGGGTGTAGACGACCAGGTCGATCACTTCGACGTTGGCATAGCCGTTCGGCAGGGTCACCTGGAGGCCGTTGTTGGATTCCGCGGCGTGCGTCGCCGCGACGAGCGCCAGCATGGCCACACCACCGCAAGCTACGGTCACGAGCGTCCGCTTCATCCATCGGGCGCACCGGTTCAGCGCCCCGGAGCCCTCCATCCACCACTCGTTCACTTGCATTCCACGCCACCCTTCGGAATCTCGACGCATTTGCGGCCCGGAAGCCGGATCGGGGTCCCCACGCTGCCGCCACCGTAACCGCCGCCCCACGACCATCCCGGTCCGGACGAGCCACCGGAACCACCGCCCGGTCCGGACGAACCACCGCCACAGCTGCCGTTGCTGACCGCGAACCAAGCGGCCATGGATCCGCACACCGACTGCAACCCGTTCGCGCAGATCGAGATGCAGGACACCACGGTCTGGTTGCTGTAGTTGTAGCAACCGGCCCCCGATGCCGCCCCGTCACCCGACGCCTCGTCGAGGCCCTTGAGCGACACGACGCGGTACGGGATCGTGATCCGCTGCTTGGGCTCGAGGATCTCCGGCACGTCCACCAGGAACTCGTAGCGGAAGAAGCCGTCCGACCTCGGCAACTGCTGCTTGACCTGCTCGGCGCGGATCAGCCCGTGGTTCGTCAGCGACAGCTCGCCGTAGTACACGTCCCCCGCGTTCATCTTCGGCAGGTTGATGCTGGAGGGCCGCATCACCACCACCGCCGCCGGCACGTCGGTCTCGAACGTCGCGTTCAGCGTGATCTCGTAGCGATCCTGGATCGTGATCTCGCGAACGCTCCACTCGACGGTGATCAGGTTGTACTGGAGGAACACGGACTGGTTCAACGTGATGCCTGGCTTCACCTGCAACCGTCCACCGATCTCCTGGTGGTTGTTCGCCGTGGCGCGGAACTTGTAGCGTCCCGCCGGAACGTTCTGGAACAGGGCTTCGCCCAGGACGTCCGTCGTCAGCTCCAGGGTGACGGTCGCGACATCCTCGTTCTGCAGCGTGATGCGGGCATTCGCCAGACCCGGGATCAGCTTGCCGTCCTTGCCGATCGTGGCGGTGTAGATGTCCGACGCCTTGAACAGCACGCTCCCCTGGCCGCTCGCCGTGACGCTGGCGTACACGTTCAGGTTCTGCACAGGGACGTTGTCGCCCTCGACACGCAGCCGGAATTCGTAGACGCCTTCAGCGGTGCCCGACGGCGGGTTGAAGGCCACGTCGATGTTGCGCTTTCCACCGACGGCCAGCGTCCCGTTCACCGCATTGGCGATGTTGACCCACGACGGCGCGGCCGTGCCATCCGGTTTGGTCAGCGTGAACTGCAGGTTGATCGCATCCTGGAGGCCCTTGTTCTCGACGACCACCGTCTCCACTTCGCTGCCGCCACGGGCGAGACCCGTTTCGACGAAGCTCGGCACACTCGTGAGGAACGGTCGGGCTTCCGTCAACACATAGTTGACGGTGGCGCGGCCGATCGGTGTCAGCGGGCTTTCGTCCGACACGACGTTGAGCACGATCGTGCCGGTCGGTTGCGCCTCGTTGCTCGCGGTGAACCGCACGGGCACGTTCAGCGTCTGACGCTCCTTCAGGGTCACCGGCGCGGGCAGCTGCAGGCTGACGCCGGCAGGAATCTGGCCCGTGGGCTGGCTGGCCGCGTCGAGCACGAACCGCAGGTTCGTCGCCGCCGTGCCCGGGCCCGCCTTCGCGGTGAACGGGATGCTGAACGGGTAGTTCTTCGGCACGTCGAGCTTGTACGGCGTCGGGCCCACGGTCACGCGGTTGATGGTGAACGAGCGCTGCTCCGAGCGGTCGGTCACGTCCGGATGGACCGCGCTCACCTTGTAGAGACCCGAGTCGGTCAGCGTGGGCACGAAGGTGTGGCTGAAGTTGCCGGCACCATCGGTCAGCACGCTGAATACGCGCTCGAAGCCCTGCTGGTTCAGCACCAGCTTGAGGCGGGTGTTCGGCAGCGGTGCATTGCCTCGGCGGTCGAGTGCACGGCCGGTGATGACGATGTCCTGGTCACCGAACGAGCTGATCGGGGTCACGTTGGTGACCTCGCCGTAGTAGGCGGTGTCGACGAGCGAGATGATCTTCTCGGCGCCACGGCCGGCGATCACGACTTCGTCGTCCTGGCCGCTGTGGTAGCGCAGCTTGTCGACCTCGAGCTTGAGGCGGATGCTGTTCGGGCTCGACGCCGGCACGTTCACGAGGAACACGTCGGTCATGTAGCTCTGGCCCGCGCCGATGCGCGCGACCGTGAGGCCGTTGGTCAGCGTCACCACGTTGGCGCCGAGTGCCTGGCGGTACGACTGCGTTGCCAGCACGTTGTTGTCGCCGTCCAGCACCTTGAAGCGCAGTTCGGTGGAGTCGTTGTTGCCGTTGTTGGTCGCGGTCAGCAGCTCGACATCGACCTGGCTCGTGTTCTCGATGGTCAGCCGCACGCGGCCCGTGGCCCCGCGCGTGAACTCGTCGGTGGCCATGCCCACGACGATGCCGCTGTCGCCCACGGTCACGCTTTCGTTGCGCGCGACCTTCACGAGTTCGCCTTCCACCGGCGCGATCTCGACGCCCACCTGCGCCTGGGCCGAGGCCGGCAGGTCGGCGTAGCCGCCCACGATCACCGGCACGAGGCGGGTCTCGTTCGCACCGAGCGAGAACAGGTCCGACTTGTGGTCCTTGAACTGCGTGGCGTCCTTGTTGATCGGCAGGCGCACGACCACGCGGGCGTTGCTCACCGCCGACGAGGTGTTGGTGACCTGCACTTGCAGCTGGTTCATCACCCCGCGCAGCACCGGCAGGCCCGAGGCGATCTGCGCGCCCACGTTCGGCAGCAGCAGGCTGCGCGGCATCTCGACGCCGTTGGCGTCGACGGTGGCGATGGTGTAGAGGCGTTCGCCGCTCGTGTAGCCGCTGTCGCTGAAGGTGCGCGCCGTGATGGGCGCCGGGGTCAGCTTGATGCGGCTGGCCGACGGGCCCACGTAGACGTTGTAGCCCGCCACGTTGCCGTTCGGCGCGTTCCACGTGATCACCGGCAGTTCGTTGCCGAGCTGCTCCACGCGCAGGTTCGACACCGGCAGCAGGCTCGCGTTCAGGTACGCGGAGTTGGAGATGGCCGATTCGTTGCCGGCCGCGTCGAGCGCGGTGACCACGTAGGCGCCCTGCGTCGGCGACGGGGTCGGATCGAGCGCGATCGGCTGGCGCAGGCCGGTCTTGAGCGGCGTCAGGCCCTCGATGCTCGTGATCGACGTGCCCGTGGCGCGGTACAGGTTGTACGTGGCGACGGTGCTCGCGAGCGGCGGCTGCCACGTCGCGACGATGCCCTGCCCCGTCAGCTGCAGCTGCAGCGATTGCGGCGCACCCGGCGCGTTGGCAATGGTGGTCACCTCCACCGTGGCGCTCTGGCCCGACACGGACTCCTGCGCGTTCGACTGGCGCACGGTGGCGACGGCGTACTTGTAGAGGCCGTCCTGCGGCGTGGTGTCGACGTGCACGGTGCCACCCGAGCGCACCAGCGCCACGAGTTCGGTCTGCGCCGGCGACTGGCGGTACACCTGGTAGCTGGTGGCCTCGTCTACGGACTGCCACGACAGGCGCACCCGGCCGCCCGGCTCGGCCTTCGCCGTCAGGCCCAGCGGGATCGCGAGCGGCGGCAGGTTGCCCTGGTACACCTGGAACCGGTTGAAGCCGATCACCTTGGTGGACACGTTGTCGAGGTCGTCCAGCGCGCGAGAGGTGAAGCTCAGGATTTCCGGCTGGGCCAGGCCCGCGTCGGACGGCAGCGTGAAGCTGGCGGTCCACACGGTCGGGCTGACCTGGGTCAGGCTGCCCACGGACACCGCCGAGCGCACCGGGCCGCTCAGCACGTAGTTCAGCGTCGGGGCCGCACCCGCCTTCGGCGCCTTGCTGAAGGTGAAGGTGGCCTGCACCGTGGGCGCGCTGTCGTAGCGGATGGGCGACGACGGGCTGATCGCGATGTTCGAGAGCGCCGGGCCTTCGGTGTCGATGCGCAGCGTGGCGCCCGCATCGATGTCGGTGCCACGGTTGCCCACCACGTCGCGTGCCGAGAACAGCGCGTTGGCGGTGCCCGACGCGGTGTTGGCGTCGACCAGGAAGCTGCCGGCCCAGGTCGTCGGGCCCGTCGACGCGAGGTCGACCGGGATCGGCGTGCCGCCCTGCGGCACGATCGACAGGTACGGCGTGGCCTGCAGCGGCTCGTTCAGCGTGACCACGAGGTTCACGCGGCCCTGCCCGATGCGGCCGGTGGCGGCGTCCACCTTGCCCTGCGGCGCGTACGCGATCGACAGCGCGCGCGGCAGCGTGCCGTCCGAGGCGGCCTGAGCCTGGTTCGACGGCACGGACGGCGTGCCGGCGGCGTTCACCGACACCACGCGGTAGTACCAGGTGCCGTCCTGCTGCGGCAGGTCGTCGTAGGCCGAGATGGTGTTGCCGAGCGTGCCGGTGTGCACCTTCACGCCCTCGGTCACGCTCGTGAACGGCACGCTGGCGCGGTAGAGCTGGTAGCCGGTGACGTTCGGATCGGTGGACCGCGTCCAGCCGAGCTTGACCTTGCCCTGCACCTGGGCCAGGGCCGACAGGTTGGACGGGCTGGCCGGCACCGTGACGTCGAGCGTGACGGACACGGCCGCGGACAGCGCGCTCGTGCCCCACGCATCCGTCGCGGTGGCCTGGATCTGGTTCGCGCCCGGGGCGAGCGTCACGGCGCTGCTGAAGCGGCCGTCGCTGCCGGCGTTGACCGCCGTGCCCACGGCCTGGCCGTTGAGGTGCAGGCGCACCGCGCTGCCGGCCTTCGCCGTGCCGGTCACGGTGGCCGCGGCCTCGCGGGTCGTGCTGCCGTTGGCGGGCGCCGAGAGCACCGGCGCATCGGGCACCGCATGGGCCACGTTGATGCTGTAGCTCGTGGTGCTGCTGTTGTTGAGCGAGTCGAAGGCGCGCAGCGCCAGCGTGTGGGCGCCGTTGGCCACGGACGACAGGTCGAGCGACACGCTGTAGGTGCCGGTGCCCGACGCCGTACCCACCACCGCGCCGTCGAGCAGCAGCTCGATGCGCGAGATGCCGCTGCGGTCGGTGGCCTGGAACGTGAACGTGGTGTTGCGCGTCAGCGTGGCGCCGTTGGCGAGCGGCACGCCTGCCGACGTGGGCGTGGTCAACTGCGGGCCTTCGGTGTCGGGCACCACCGGTGCGCGGGACAGCGTCACATCGCGCAGCTGCTCGGCCACGCGGCCGGCCCGGTCGGTGGCGGTCACGCGCCAGTGGTGGACCCCGTCGGCGAGGCTCGCCGGGTTCCAGCTGTAGTTGTACGGTGCGGCGGTGCGCGTCACCACCAGCGTGCCGTTCAGGAAGAACTGCACGCGTTCGATGCCGGAGCCGTCGGTGGCCGTGGCGTCCACCGTGATCGGGCCGCTGATGACACTGCCGGCCACCGGGTTGCCGATGGCGAGCAGCGGGGCCTCGGTGTCGACGAGCACACCGCCCGTCAGCGTGCCGGTGGCGACGGTGCCGCTCGCGTTGCGGAACTGCACGGAGACCGGCTTCGTGCCGTCACCCGCGGACAGCGTGAAGTTCACGGTGGCGCGGCCGCCCGGCAGCGGCTGGAAGGCCACGCCCGCGAAGGCGCCGCCCTCGGCGATGCGGTACTCGGTCGCGTTCACGCACGAGACCTCGAGCGCGACGGTGTTCGTCTCGAAGTACGGCGCCGGCTGGGCCAGGCGCACCGTGGGTGCGATCAGCGGCGCGGCGGCCAGGAAGTTGCCGTAGTTGACGCCGGAGGACACGCGGTCCCCCTGACCGGCGGGGTTGCCCACCGGGTCCGTCGGCCCGCTGGCATGGCCCCACCAGTTGCCGGTGGCGAGCAGCGTGCTGCCCGAGGTGCCGTTCGAAATGGCGTTGCCGGTGTTCTGCGCGAACTGCGTGCTGCCGACGGTGGGCGCGCTGCCGCCGCTCGCCTCGATGCCGACGCCGTTGCGCAGGAAGCTGGAGCCCGTGATGGCAGGCGAGGCGCCGTCGAGCAGTCGCAGGCCCACGGCGTTGTCGGTGAACTGGGCGTACTGCAGCGCGGGGTTCACGCCGCGCAGCGTCAGCGCCGCGCCGTTGGCGGCGCCCGCGTAGCGCACGGTCAAGTCACCGAAACCGGTGAGGCCGAAGGCCGCGGCGGATTTCTCCACGCGGATGCCGGTCCAGTCGCCCGAGGCGGGCACCTGCGGCGCAGCGCCGATGGGACCACCCGACGCATCGTCCTTCTGGCTGGTGAAGGTCACGCCCTTCGATGCGAGCAGGCGGTCGCGCACGACCAGGCGCCCGTCGCCGCCGAACTTGACCACCACGCCCTCGTCGATCGCCAGCTCGGCGGCCGAGACGGGCATCGACGTCGCGACGAGCGCGAACACCGTCGCCCCGACGACCGACGAACGAGCCCACCCGGCGCGGCGGTCGGGTTGCCGGACACGCGAAGAATGGCGGTCCGGGCGGGTGTCGTTCGTCATCATGGTCATGGGGCGAAGGCGGGGGCGATCGGGTTCCTGCGAGGGAGAGTCAGCCGCGGAAGCCCGCGGCCTGCAGGGCGGCGTACGGCACGTCGAACGTCTTGCCGCTCACGGTGTAGAGGCGAGCCGAGGCTTCACCCACCAGCGGCACCGTCACTTCCACCTTCTCGACGGCCTCGTTCTTCGCGAAGCGCGAGAGGTCGGGCATGCCGGCCTGGGTCGTGCCGCCCACGACGACCGTGTAGGTGGTCGTGGCCTGCAGCGTGCTGGGGCCTTGCGGCAGCGTCACGGAAACCGTGGCTGTGCCGGACGTCGTGGTGCCGGCGATGGCGGGGCTGATGGCCTGCACGGACACGCCGTAGGCCGGTGCGACGCGCAGCGTCACCGTGTTGCCGACCGGCACGTTCGTGGTCTGGAACACCACGTCGACCGGGGTCGTCGTGGAGGTCGGCAGGGTCACGTCGGCGTTGCCAGTGGGGTTCGCGGGGACGGCCTGGCCCGCCACCGAGGCGATGCGGATGCTCGGTGCGCCGGCGATGAAGATCGGGCCGGGGGCATCGACCACATAGGCTGGGGTCGACGCGCCGGTGTAGGTCACGGCTTCGCCTTCCAGGCGGACGCGGCCGACGCTGCCACCAAAGTTTTCGTGTTGACCTGTCGCACCACAATTCGCCCGCGGGTTGCCGTTGTAGTGTCGGCAGCCTCCGTGGGTCTGGATCGGGCCGTTGCCGGCAATGGTGGTGGCAACGATGCGCACGGCGCCGCCGGATCCGCCAGCGCCCTGGCCGCCGACGCCTGGTCCGGCGATGCCGCCTCCATCCCCCCCGATCGCGTTGATCGTGCCAGTGATGCTCACAGTCGCGGACGAGGCGATCAGAATTGCGCCACCACCACCACCACCACCCGAACCGGCATAGGAAGTTCCACCGAGGCCCCCGCCACCGCCCGACCCCCCGAGCAGCGGCTGAAGCAGCGGCGAACCGTACGCCTTCGCACTGTAGAAGGCATCGCTCGTTCCGCACGACTGCCACTGGCTGTAGGGCCGGAAGACCGAAAGCCCGTAAGCCCCGCCCCCGCCCACGTAGCGGTAGTAGCCGAAGCCGTCGGTGCCGCAGCCATCGCCGCCTTCGATCGCGCCCTTGCCGCCGCCCGGGCCCAGGCCCGCGCCCGAGCGGATCACCGCCGGCCGCGACGCCGCGTCCTCGCGACCGCCACGGCCGCCGTCATAGCCGCCCGGGCCACCGAGGCCCGGCTGCCCGTCGTCGCCCAGCACGCCGTTGCCGTACGTGCCCGAGTGCGCGGCCGTGCCGCCGGCGATGTCGATCACGCCCGCGATCGTGACGTTCCCCGTCGCGAGCAGGAACACCGGTGTGTTCGCCGAATTGCGCTTGAACTTGACGGTCACGCCGGCGGGAATGTTCACCGTCGTGTAGTTCAGGATGCCCGACTCGGGCAGCACGACCTCGGTGTTGACCGTCGGGTTGAAGGCGCCGTCGGCGCCGGTGCTGCCGCTGTTGACGGCGGCCTGCGCGCTGGCGACTGCCAGCACGCTCAGCAGGAAGGCGACCGGGGCACCGCGCCCCGGGGCCCGCTTCAGCGATTTCGTTGAAGTGTTCATGGAGGGGCTCCTCGATTCAGGTTGGCAAGGGAAAGGACGCGCGCTCGCGCGCAGGACGGAAAGGGACTTCATGGTTGGGGCGGTTCCGGTCACTGCGGTGCGACCACGTTGAAGGTGTTGGCGGGAAGGGGTGCGGTGCCGCTCTGTCCACCCGGCACCTCGAGGACCAGGACGCGGTTCCCGAGCGTGGCGTCCGGATCGACGAGCACGTTGAATTGCAGGTAATCGCCGAGCGCGTCGGTGAGGAAGACCGGGGTCGTGACCGCGCGGACGCCCGAGGCCGGCACGAACGACACCCCCGTCACGGCCGACAGCCCGGTGCCGCGCACCGTGACCGTCGTGCCCTTGCCGCGTTCGAGCAGGATCGGCGACACCGACTGGAGCACCGGGATCGCGCCGACGCCGAACACGGCCTCCGCCGAGAGGGTCGAGACGACACCCGTGGCTGTCCGCAGGCGCAGGTGGCGCGGGCCGGTCAATGCATCGGGCGCGGCGGAGACGCCCACGCTCAGCACCGTCCCGCCACCGCTGACCACCGGCGTGTCGAAGAGCAGGCCCGTCGACGGCGTGGTCACGATGGCGGTCACCGCATCGAAGCCCGCCCCGGTGACCGTGATCGTGCCGGAGCCGCCTTGCAGCACGCCGCGGGGCGTGACCGTCGCCACGTGGGCGCCCACGACCACCCCCACCGGCTGGGTGCCGAGCACCCCGGTCTGGGGCTCCTCGGGCAGGGTCGTCGAGTTCGTGCCGACGGCCACCCCGACCGGCAGCGAGGCCAGCCCGCCCACGATCGCGTCGGGGGCCGCAGGCGTCCCGACCATCACACCGACCAGTCCGGTGGTGAGCGCATGGGTGGGCCCGCTGGTGGCGGACACCCGCACCAGGTTCCGCGGCGATGCCACGAGTGTCGAGTCACCCGCCACCGACGTGATGACCAGCGTGCTGTCGGCCGCAGGCGCACCGGCGGCGACCGCGCCGAAGAAGCTCAGCACCGTGCCGTCTTCCGACGCTGTGAACGGCCCGGTGAACGTCAGGCCGTTCGCCGGCTCCGCCCGGACGCCCGTGATGTTGATCAGGTTGCGGCCACGCACCGTCATCGCGACACCGGTGGTGCCCGCCACCAGCACCTGCGGCGTCACGGAATCGAGTTCCGGCAGCGGCGCGGACACGAGGAAGGTGTCGTCCGACCACTTCACCGTCGTCAGCACACCCGTCGCAGTCTGCAGCACCAGCTTGCGGTTGCCGAGCGGCGCATCGGCGGCCAGGCGCAGCGTGAAGGTCGCCTCGGTGCCGTCCGCATTCACGGTCGGAGCGCCGACGAGCGATGCGCCCGTCGACGGCACCAGCGCGGCTCCGGTCATCGACTGGAGCGAGCGGCCGCGCACGGTCACCACCACGTCCGTGCCGACCACGCCCACGTGCGGCGACAGTTCGAGCACCCCGGCGCCGTTCAGCACGCCCACCGCGGTCGCGCCCGGCGTCACCGTGACGATCTTGTCTTCCACGGTCGCCACCCCCACCATCACGCCGACCAGGCGCGAGGCGAGCGGGCCGATGTCACCGCGAACCGCTTCGGACTCGGCGAGGTTCCAGGTGTTGAACGCGAGCGGTTCGGCCGACGACGTGCCGGACGGCGTGACGACCTGGACCAGGCGCTGCCCCACCAGGGCGTCGGCAGCGATGTCGACCCACGTGGCGATGGACGTGCCATCCGCGTCGATCTCGAGCTGGGTGTCGATGCTCAACCCGCTGGCGGGCGTCACGCGCAGCAGACCCTGCTGCAGGTTGCGACCACGCACGACGAGGCGGACCCGCGTCCCGCGCGGCGAGATCAGCGGCGTGACCGACTCGATGGCCGGCGCGCCGGTCGTCAGCTGGACCGTCGATTGCAGCGCATTGGCGAACACCAGCTCCTTGCCGGCCGCGTCCTTGACCACGACACGGCGGGCGCCGATGGCCGCATCGTTCGCGGCGGTCACGTCCACCTGGAGCTGGCTGCCATCGGCCGCCACGGTCTGCGCGCCGAAGGACACCCCGGCGGACGGGTTGAGCGACAGCTGCGCATCCGACGGGATGCCCTTGCCGGCGACGGTGAAGCGGACCGTGGTGCCGCGGGCCCAGCCCGCGGGAGAGACCGAGGTCAGCGTACCGCCCACGGCCACACCCACCGGCGCGTTGGAGACCTTGGCCTCGGACGTGATCGGTGCCACCACGACCTCGCCGTTCACGACGCCGACCAGACCGGAGTAGCTCGTGTTCGCACCACGGAAGTCCGACGTGATGAACACCGGCACGACCACCTGGGCCAGCGCCGCCGAGCTGAGCGTGAGGCTGACCGTCCCGACGGCGCGCGGCACGACGGCGAGCGTCGCCACCGTCTGGCCCGCGGGAATGACGAGGGTCGTCGGCGTCACCGTCAGCTTCGCCGGATCGCTCACCGAGACGTTGATCGTGTGCTCGCGGAAGTCGGCCTTCGACAGGCGCAGCACGATGTTGCGGCTGGTCGAGTCCGGCGGCAGCGCGAGCGGCGCCGGCTCGACCGACACCACCGGCGGCACCGCGGCCTGCACCACGAGGCTGCCCTGGTTCGACAGGAGGTACTGCCCCGCGTTCGCCGGGTCCGGCGCGCGGACCTGGACCGCGAGCGTCGCGGCCGCGGTCTGGTTCAGCAGCGTCGCGCGAAGTTCGGTCGCGCTGACGAAACGCGTGGCGGCCGTGGCGCCGTTGAACAGCACTTCGGACGCGGCCGTGAAGTTCCGCCCGGTCACGGTGATCTCGAGCGGGCCGGACTGCGCGGTCACCGACGCGGGCGACACGGCGTTGATCGTCGGCAGAGGCAGCGTCACGGTCACCGCGTCGGCGAGCACGACCTCACCCGCGTCCACCACGAGGCGCAACGCCGCGCGCCCGGGGGCGGCGGCGGGATCGACCCGGAGCTGCATGAAGACCTGTGACGATGATCCGCCACTGAACGGTGTCAGGGCGAGGCCCGCCCGGTCGAGTGCCGCTTCGCTCACGCCGGACAGGCGGCTGCCGTTGACCGTCACGGTCACGGTCTGGCCCACCTCCACCGTCGACGGCGAAACGCCCGTCACCGACGGGCTCGCGCCGACCGACACGGTGCCGCCGGTCACCACGTACGGGATGCCGCGCAGGCCCCAGCGCACGTTGCCCGCGATGTCACCGGCCGCGACGGACACCGCGTTGAGGGCGTTGCCGCTCGCGCGGTTGCCGAGGCCGAACGGCGAAGCGGCCAGGTCGATCGCGATCGCCGGGCCTTGCTGCTGGCGGATGTCGAGGAAGTTGAACTCGGGCGCCGAACCGTGGACGGCGAGGCCGCGGCCGTGTTCGAACACGACGTGCTCCAGCCGTGTGTTCACGGTGCCCGAGGTGAAGGTCCACTGGTTCCAGTCGCCCGCGACGGCGGCCTGGCCCGCGCGCACCTTGTCCGATCGCACCTGCACCGGCAGCGCCGCCGTGCCGTTCGCGCGCACGGCGCCGGCCTGCACCGTCAGGCCCGCGCCGCTGCCCATCGACACGACCACGCCTGCATCGATCGTGAGCGTCGCACCCGCGCGGACGGCGACGGCGCCGTTCACCACGTACGGGCTGCCCGCGGTGTCCCAACGGGTGTCGCTCGTGATGTCGGCTGCGACGATCGTCTGCGCCAGCACCGGGCTACATGCGAGCCCGAGGAAGGCCGCCAGGGCCGGCACGCCGGCGTCGCGCAGGCGACGGACGACGGACAGCAGCAACACCGCGCAGGCAAGTCGCATCATGGGTACAGGAGAGAACGGAGGATGGATCGCAGGCGGCCGCGTCAGCGGGCGTCGGCGAGGAGATCGGCGTGGGAAAGCGCGTGCCCGGACGGCGCCGCGATCGGCTTCAGCGTGGCCTTGCACCACGCGCACAGCGTCCGTGAACGGACGCAACGAAACTCGTTGCCCTTCATGCCCCACTCCCCTTTTGGTGAGCCGCGCGATTCGTGCCGCGCGGCATTCGTGGCGAAATCCTACCAGCGGGTTTCGGGGGGATGGGGGTTGGAAGGTGGGGGCTTGCGGAGGTCCGCACGCCGCGGTATTCGCGTGGGCGAGCGCGAGCCAGTGCCGTGGCGAACCATCGATTTCGAGAACTTCGTCACGGCATTAACGTGATCAGCCCAGCAAAGATCCGCCCGAGGGGTCGGGGAGGCATGCCCCTGCTCGCGCGAAATCTGCGCATCTTCGAGAAACATTCAGCAACAGAGACACGGGAAAGGGGAGCAAACTGAAGGGGGATTCAGAATTCTTTCGGCCAACAGCGGGCCTGTCCTGGCCGATGCGGCTGGACGTGAAAATCACCCGGCGGATGCCGCTAGGATGGCGCGCCTCCACTCGGACTCACGACCATGACCGCGACGTTTCCCCGCCTGGCCTCCATCTCGCTCCTCCTGCTGCCGGCCCTCGCCCACGCCGCCTCCGGCAGCGCCTACACGACGGGCAAGGCCGCGGGCTACGTGTTCGGCGGTCTCGTGCTCTTCGTCGTCGCCAAGCGCCTCCTCGGCGACCTGGCGTGGGCCCGCTGGCTGATCGTGCCGGTCGTCGCCGTGGCCATCATCCGGCTGAACCCCGGTCCCGGGCCGATCGACACGCCGCAGATCCAGGCCCTGGCGGCCACGGTGAAGGCCGAGGACGTGGTGATGTACACCACCACGGAGTGCGTCTACTGCCACCAGGCGAAGGCCTGGCTCCAGCAGAACGGCTTCGCCTTCACCGAATGCAACATGAGCGTCAGCCGCACCTGCCAGCAGGAATTCGCGGCCTACAAGGCCGTCGGCACGCCGTTCCTCGTGGTGCGGGGCGAGCGGATGGACAACGGGTTCGACTCGGACCAGTTCCTCGCGTTGCTGAGGTCCTGAGGACGGCAGAGCAGCCGCGGCGAGGTCATCGCCCGCGCCAGAACAACCCGTCGAGGTCCTTCATCGTGAGCTGCCGCCACGTGGGCCGCCCGTGGTTGCACTGGTCGGATCGTTCGGTGCGTTCCATGTCGCGCAGCAGCGCGTTCATCTCTTCGAGCGTGAGCTGGCGGTTGGCGCGCACGGCGCCGTGGCAGGCCATGGTCGACAGGATCTCGTGCTGAGCGCGTTCGATGACGGTGCTGGCGTCGTACTGGCCCAGTTCGGCGAGCACGCTGCGGGCGAGTTCGACGACGTCGCCACCGTCGAGCGCGGCCGGGCGCGAGCGCACGGCGAGTGTGGTGGCCGACAGCGCGGAGATGTCGAGGCCGAGCTTGCGCAGGTTGTCGGACTGCGCTTCGGCGGTGGCGATCTCCTCCGCGGTGGCGGCGAAGGTGGCCGGGATCAGCAGCGGCTGGGCCTCGATGTCGGCCGCGCCCAGGCTCGACTTCAGGCGTTCGTAGACGATGCGCTCGTGCGCCGCGTGCATGTCGACGATCACGAGGCCCTGGTCGTTCTCGGCGAGCACGAACACCCCGCCCACCTGGGCGAGTGCGCGGCCGAGCGGCCAGTCGCCGGCCGGCAGCGGGTTCGCCATGGGCGCGGCCGGCTGCGGCGCGGCCACGGGAGCGGGCATGCGCCACGCCGGAGGGGCCTCCTGGGCGTACAGCACGGCGGCCTGCTGCAGGCCGAGGCCCACCTGCTGGCCCAGCGGGCGGAAGCCTTCGGACGGCGGGTTGTAGGCCACGGGCTTCGGTGTGCCACGCGCCCACATGTCGTTGGCTTCGGCCGCGAGCACGCCGAGGCCGGTGCCTTCGTCGAGCGTGGGCTGAACCGGCGTCATCGCGATGGCGCCGCCGGCCTGCGGCGCGGCGAGCGCCCCTTCGACCGCCCGGCGCATGGCCTGGTGCACCTCGCGCGAATCGCGGAAGCGCACCTCGATCTTGGTGGGATGGACGTTGACGTCGACCCGGTCCGGGGCAATCTCGATGAAGAGCGCATACGACGGCTGGCGGCCGCCGTGCAGCACGTCTTCGTACGCCGAACGGATGCCGTGGGCGATCAGCTTGTCGCGCACGTAGCGGCCGTTGACGTAGACGTACTGCTGGTCGGCCCTTGCGCGCGCCGCGGCGGGCACGCCGGCGCGGCCGGTCACGCGCATGGGCCCGAGGGTCATGTCGACGGGACGGCTCTGCTCCACGAATTCGGCGCCGATCACGTCCTTCATGCGCTGGTCGGGGTCGGCGCGGCGCCACTGCTGCACGAGCTTGCCCTCGTGCCACACGGCGAAGCCCACGTCGGGACGGGTGAGCGCATGGCGGCGCACGGCGTCGACGCAGTGGGCGAGCTCGGTGGCGTCGGTCTTCAGGAACTTGCGGCGGGCCGGCGTGTTGAAGAACAGCTCGCGCACCTCCACGCTCGTGCCCGTGCCGCGCGCGGCGGGTGACAGTTCACCCGAGCGGGCATCGAGCCGCTGCGCGTGGGGCGCGCCTTCGGTGCGGCTCGAGATGCTGACCTCGGCCACCGACGAGATGGCCGCGAGCGCCTCGCCGCGGAAGCCCATCGTGGCGACACTCTCCAGGTCGACCAGCGAGCCGATCTTGCTGGTGGCGTGGCGACGCAGCGCCAGCGGCAGCTCGTCGGACGGGATGCCGTGGCCGTCGTCCTCGATCAGGATGGAGCGCACGCCCCCGGCGACCAGCTTCACCGTGATCTCGCGCGAACCCGCGTCGAGTGCGTTGTCCACCAGTTCGCGCACCACGGACGCCGGCCGTTCGACCACCTCGCCGGCGGCGATCTGGCTGATCAGTTCGTCGGGGAGCTCGCGGATGGGACGGCGGGCGGCGGGCTGGAGCACGGCATTCATCCCGGCATTGTAGGGACCGGGCCCGGCCGGGGCACCGGTTCGCGGGGGAATTGCCGGGAGGCCGTCATCCGAACCGTGATAATCGGCCGCATGGAAATTGTCACGTTTCTGATCGACTTCATCCTGCACGTCGACGTGCACCTCGCGAACTTCGTCGCGACCTACGGCACCTGGGTGTACGCCCTGCTGTTCCTGATCCTGTTCGTGGAGACCGGCGTCGTCGTGATGCCGTTCCTGCCGGGCGACTCGCTGCTGTTCGTCGTGGGCGCGCTGTGTGGCGCCGGGCTGATGGACATCTGGCTGTCGATCGGGCTGCTCACGCTCGCGGCCATCCTCGGCGACCAGTGCAACTACTCGATCGGCCGCTATTTCGGCCCGAAGGTCTTCCAGTGGGAGAACTCGCGGTTCTTCAACAAGCAGGCCTTCGAGCAGGCGCACGCGTTCTACGAGAAGTACGGCGGCGCCACCATCATCGCCGCGCGCTTCATGCCGTTCCTGCGCACCTTCGTGCCGTTCGTGGGCGGCGTGGCCGAGATGACGCGCAGCAAGTTCACGCTGTTCAACGTGGTGGGCGCGGTGGTCTGGGTGGGCGGCATCGTCACGGCCGGCTACGTGTTCGGCAACATCCCGTGGGTCAAGGAAAACCTCGACAAGATCATCTGGGCGGCGATCTTCATTCCCGGGCTGCTCGTGCTGTTCGGGGCCTGGAAGGCGAAGCGGAAGGCGGCGGCTGCGGCGGCCGCGGCTGTTTAAAACAAGATGTCATCCCGGCGGAGGCCGGGCCCTTCGGCGGACGCCCAGGGCCCCGGCCTTCGCCGGGGCGACATGTTTTTTCCGCGTGCCGGCTTCAAAGCTGCCGCGTGCGCGCGAGCGGCGGGTTCTTGGCGAAGTACCGCTTGATGCCCGTGGCCAGCGCCTCCACCAGTTCCTGCTGGTAGCCCGCATCCCGCAGTTTCGACTCCTCCTCCGGGTTCGAGATGAACGCCGTCTCGACCAGGATGGACGGGATGTCCGGCGCCTTCAGCACCGCGAAGCCGGCCTGCTCCACCTTCGCCTTGTGGAGCCGGCCCACCTTTCCGATCTGGCCCAGCACCTCGCCGCCGAGCTTCATGCTGTCCTTGATCTGGGCGGACGTGCTCATGTCGAGCATCGCGCGCATCACCGTGCTGTCCTTCGCCTTGAAGTTGACGCCGCCCACGATGTCGGACGCGTTTTCCTTGCTGGCCATCCACCGGGCTGCCGCGCTGGTGGCACCGCCCTGCGACAGCGCGAACACCGAGGCGCCCCGCGCCTGCGGGTTCAGGAACGCGTCGGCATGGATGGACACGAACAGGTCGGCCTGCACGCGGCGTGCCTTGCGCACGCGCTCGTGCAGCGGCACGAAGAAGTCGGCGTCGCGCGTGAGCATGGCCCGCATGCCGGGCTCGGCGTTGAGCTTGTCGCGCAGCTTCATGGCCACCGACAGCACCACGTCCTTCTCGCGCAGGCCGCTCGGGCCGATGGCGCCCGGGTCCTCGCCGCCATGGCCGGGGTCGAGCGCGACGATGATCAGGCGGTCGATCTTCTCCTGCGTCATGGGCGACGGCTTCTGGGCGATCACCGGCGGTGCGGGCACGGGCGGCGCCACGGGACCCGGCGGGGTGGCCGGGGGCGTGGGTGTCTTGCCCACGCGGCCGATGAACTCGCCCAGCGCGTCCTGCACGGCCTCGGCGGCCTTCTGCTCGGCGCTCTGCTTCTCGTTGATGAGCGCGAGCAGCGGGTCAGCCTCGTGCACCGGGTGCAGGTCGAAGACGAGCCGGTGCTGGTACGCCGCGGCCGGCTCCAGCGTGAAGAGCTGCGGCGCGGTGGCCTGCTTCAGGTCCAGCACGAGGCGCACCACGCGGGGCTGGTTCTGGCCCACGCGCACGCCGGCGATGTACGGGTCGTCGGCATGCACCTTGCCCACCAGCTCGCGCAGCTTCGGGCTGAGTTCGAGGCCGTCGATGTCGATCACGAGGCGGCGCGGGTTGTCGGCCATGAAGTGCTTGACCGACAGCACCGTGTCGGACTCGAGCGTCACGCGGGTGTATTCGTCGGCGGGCCACACGCGCACGGCCACGAGGCTGGCGCCGAACGCGAGTTCGGCGGTGCCGAGCGACAGCACGACGCTGCCGAGCGCCTGGAGCGCGGTGCGGCGCTTCAAGGCAGCAGCTCCTGGCCGAGGGGGGTGCAGGCGGTGAAGGTCACGCGGCGTTCGTCTCCGTCGAGTGGGACAAGTTCCATCCGCAGGTCGGGTTCGGGCAGCAGACCCTCGGCCTTCTCGGGCCACTCGGCGAGCTTGAGTCCCTGGCTGGCGAACACGTCGCGGAAGCCTGCGTCTTCGAATTCCTGCGGGTCGTTGAAGCGGTAGAAATCGAAGTGCCAGGCCGTGAAACCCTCCAGCGGGTAGGCTTCCATCACCGCGTAGGTGGGACTCTTGATGCGGCCGGTGACGCCCAGCGCCTGCAGCAGGTGGCGTGCGAAAGTGGTCTTGCCGGCGCCGAGGGTGCCGTGCAGTTCGACGAACGCCCGGCGAAGCGCCGGCCGGGCCGCGAGAAGGGCTGCGGACTGCTGGCACGCGGCCTCGTCGGGCCACGCCTGGGTGCGGGTTTCTAGAATCGGCAAATGTCGGACGCCCGGAACATGGATCAGGTGGGGGACCCCGCCGCGCTGGTGGAACAGCTGCGCGGCTGGGCGCGTTCGCTCGGATTTTCCCAGATCGGCGTGGCGGATGTGGATCTGTCCTCGGCCGAACCGGGACTTTTGGCCTGGCTCGACCACGGTTTCCACGGCTCGATGGCCTACATGGCCACCCACGGCCTCAAGCGCGCGCGGCCCGCCGAGCTGGTGCCGGGCACCGTGCGGGTCATCACGGCGCGCATGGACTACCTGCCTCGCACGCGCCACGACGGCGACAACGACTGGCAGGCCGTCGAATGGGCGCACCTCGCACGGCCGGAGAACGCGGGCGTGTCCACGTACGCCCGCGGCCGCGACTACCACAAGGTGTTGCGCAACCGGCTGCAGAAGCTCGCCGACCGCCTCGCCGAGGCCGTGGGGCCGCTGGGCCACCGCGTCTTCACCGACTCGGCGCCGGTGCTGGAGGTGGAGCTCGCCTCGCGCAGCGGCATCGGCTGGCGCGGCAAGCACACCCTCACGCTGCACCGCGAGGCGGGCTCGATGTTCTTCCTCGGCGAGATCTACATCGACCTGCCGCTGCCGCTGTCCGAACCCGTGACCCCGCACTGCGGCTCGTGTTCGGCCTGCATCGACGTGTGCCCCACGCGAGCCATCGTCGCGCCCTACCGCGTGGACGCCCGCCGTTGCATCTCGTACCTGACGATCGAACACGACGGCGCGATCCCCGAAGACCTGCGCCCGCTGATCGGCAACCGCATCTACGGCTGCGACGACTGCCAGCTGGTGTGCCCCTGGAACAAGTACGCCCAGCGCAGCACCCTGCCCGACTTCGACCCGCGCGCCCCGCTGCTGCATCCCACGCTGCTGCAGCTCTGGGCCTGGACCGAGGCCGACTTCCTCCGCCACACGGAAGGCGGCCCCATCCGCCGCATCGGCTACGAACGCTGGCGGCGCAACCTCGCGGTGGGCCTGGGCAACGCGCTGCGGGCCGACCCGTCGCTCGCGGACGTGCGCGCCGCGCTCGAAGCGGCCCGCGACGCCGCCTCGCCCCTCGTGCAGGAGCACATCGACTGGGCCCTCAGGTGACCCAACCCAGGACGGCGATCCACCACGGAATCGTCACCATGCCGAGCAGGATCGACAGCGACACGAGCCCGGCCACGAAGGCCCCGTCGCCGCCCATGCGGGCCGCCAGCACGTAGGCGCTGGACGCCGTCGGCATCGACGCGAACAGCACGAGGATCAGCCGCTGCTCGGGCGACAGCGCGAACAGCAGCGCGAGCCCGATGCCCACGAGCGGCAGGATGGCGTGGCGGATGCCGATGAAGGCCGTGGTCAGCATCGGCGACGCCTTGAGACCGCCCAGCTTCAGGCCCGCCCCCACGGCCAGCAGGCCCACCGGCAGCGCGGCCACGCCGATGCGCTGCAGCGTGGTGCCCACCGCTTCGGGGAAGGTCACCCCCGCGAGGTTGGCTGCGAGGCCCAGCAAGGTCGCGACGATCAGCGGGTTGCGGATGATCTCGCGGGCGTACGAATGCCCGCCGTGGCGCGCGAGCGGCCACACGGCCGCCACGTTGCAGATGGGCACGCCGATGGCCAGCAGCAGTGCCATCCAGGCCACCCCCGTGGGGCCGCCCAGGCGCTCGGCCAGCGCCAGCGCGATGAAGGAATTGAAGCGGAACGCCACCTGTGCGCCCGATGCATGCAGCCGCGCGTCCACGCCCGGCCAGAGCTTCACCGCGAACGCGAGCGCGATGCCGCAGGCGAGCAGCGCGACCCCGCCCAGCGTGAGGCTCAGCGTCTGCGTCGGCTGCAGCGGGCTGCGCATCACCGAGTTGAACAGCAGCACCGGGAACAGCAGGTAGTACACCAGCTGCTCGGCGGCCTCCCACACGGGCCGGTTCAGCGCCGTCCACCGGCACAGGCAGAAGCCGCAGACGATCAGCAGGAAGTCGGGAAGCAACAACAGCGCGGTGGACATCGGCCCAGTGTGCCAGCGCCCGGGCTGCGTAGTTTCCACAGTCAGGAAGGCCCCGGGACCCGTGCAACATGGTCCGTGACGGCTCGACCCCGGATCCTCGTTTCATGGGCGATACTGCCCGGAGACCGGCCCGCTCGACCCTTGGCGCCCGCTGCAGGGCAGGCGCCACCCACGGTTCCTCTTCATCTGTTGTTTCAGGAGTTCCGCATGCAACGCCGTACCCTCGTCGCCACCGCCGCCCTCGCCCTCTTCAGCGCCTCCGGCGCGTGGGCCCAGGCCGCCTACCCGACCAAGCCCGTGCGCCTCGTCGTGCCGTTCGCCCCCGGCGGCACCACCGACATCATCGCGCGCGTGCTCTCCGAGAAGCTGAACGGGCCGCTGGGCCAGACCGTCATCGTCGAGAACAAGGCCGGTGGCGGCGGCTCGATCGGCGCGAACGAGATCGCGCGCTCGCCGGCCGACGGCTACACGCTCGGCATCGCCACCGTGTCCACCACCGCGTCGAACCCGGCCATCAACCCGAAGATCGGCTACAACCCGATCACCGACTTCACGCAGATCATCAACGTGGCGGCCACGCCCAACGTGATCGCCGTGCACCCGAGCTTCCCCGCGAAGGACTACAAGGGCTTCATCGCCGAGCTGAAGAAGAACCCCGGCAAGTACTCGTACGCCACGTCGGGCACCGGCGGCATCGGGCACATGCAGTTCGAGCTCTACAAGAGCCTCACGAACACCTTCGTCACGCACATCCCGTACCGCGGCGCGGGCCCGGCCCTGAACGACACGGTCGCCGGCCAGGTGCCGATGATCTTCGACAACCTGCCCTCCGCCCTGCCCTTCATCAAGGACGGCCGCCTGGTCGCCATCGCCGTCGCCGCACCGGAGCGCCTGGCCGTGCTGCCGAACGTGCCCACGTTCAAGGAAGTGGGCCTCGAGGGGGTGAACCGCATGGCCTACTACGGCATCCAGGGGCCGAAGAACCTGCCGAAGGACATCGTCGACAAGGTCTACGCGGCCGTGAAGAAGACGATGGAAGACCCGACCGTGAAGGCCCGCATCGAAGGCACCGGCTCGCTGCTCGTCGGCAACACGCCGGCGCAGTTCACGCAGCAGGTGGCCGCCGAGTACGAGGTCTACAAGAAGGTCGTGGCGACGCAGAAGCTCAAGATCGAGTGAGTTCGGACGCGCTGAGACGCAGCCAGGGCGCCATCGACCGTTTCATCGATGCGCTCTGGATCGAGGACGGCCTGGCGGCCAACACGCTGGCCGCCTACCGGCGCGACCTGACCCTCTACGTCCAGTGGCTCGACGCCGAACACGGCAAGTCGCTGGACGAGACCACCGAGACCGACCTGCGCGCCCACGCGGTGGCCCACCACGCGGGCCGCAAGGCCACCAGCGCCAACCGCCGCCTGGCGGTCTTCAAGCGCTACTTCCGCTGGGCGCTGCGCGAGAACCTGCTCACGCGCGATCCCACGCTCAAGCTGCTGGCCGCGAAACAGCCGCCGCGCGTGCCGAAGGTGCTGAGCGAGGCCCAGGTCGAGGCCCTGCTGCGCGCGCCCGACGTCGCCGTGCCCCTGGGCCTGCGCGACCGCACGATGATCGAGCTGATGTACGCGAGCGGCCTGCGCGTGAGCGAACTGGTGACGCTCAAGTCCGTTCACCTGGGGCTCGACGAAGGCGTGCTGCGCGTGATGGGCAAGGGCAGCAAGGAGCGCCTGGTGCCGTTCGGCGAGGAAGCCCACGGCTGGCTGCGCCGCTACCTCGCCGAGGCGCGGGCCGAGATCCTCAAGGGCCAGGCGTCCGACGCGCTGTTCGTGACCGGCCGCGGCGGCCCGATGACCCGCCAGATGTTCTGGCAGCTGATCAAGAAGTACGCGGTGCAGGCCCACGTGGCGGCGCCGCTGTCACCCCACACGCTGCGCCACGCCTTCGCCACCCACCTGCTGAACCACGGGGCCGACCTGCGGGCCGTGCAGATGCTGCTGGGGCACGCCGACATCTCCACCACGACGATCTACACGCACGTCGCCCGGGAGCGCCTGAAGGCCTTGCACGCGACACACCATCCCCGCGGCTGAACGCCCCGTGTTCCAATCGTGGCATGGCCACGATCAAACTGAAAAAGCCCGCCCAGTCGGGCGGCGCCCCCGAACGCTCCGCCGACCGCGCCCCGGTGCGCGGCGTGGGGTCGGGGGTGCGCAAGCCACGCCCCACCCTCGCCCAGGCCGAAGCCCAGCGGGCCGAGCGCGACGCGCGCTACCAGGACCAGCTGCGGCAGCGCTTCGGCGACCACCCGCCCGAGAAGTTCACCCGCCGCGACGAAGGTCCCGGCGCCCGCCCGCGGCGGGACGGCCCGCCGTCGGGCCGGCCCGACGACCGCCGCCCCCCGCGCCGCGACGACGACCCTCGCCGCAACAGCGCCTTCGGTGGCGGCGACGACCGCCGGCCGCCTCGCCGCGACGAACCGCCCCGCCCGGGCTACGCCCGCGACGACCGGCGTCCGCCCGAGCGAGACGACCGCCGTCCGCCGTTCCGCGAAGACCAGCGCCGCAGCGCCAACCCCGGCCCGCGGGCCGAACGGTCCGCGCCGCCCGCCCCCCACGGCCCGCGTCCGTCCGGCCGCAACACGGCCTTCGGCCGCGACGACCGCCCGGCCCCGCCGCGCCGTGCCCCCCGGGCGCGGGACGACGACGATGACGACGACGACGAGGTCGTGCGCCCCGAGGTGCCGGGCAGCATGCGGCTGTCCAAGCGCATGAGCGAGCTGGGCATCGCGTCGCGCCGCGAGGCCGACGAATGGATCCCGAAGGGCTGGGTGCGGGTCGATGGCCGCGTGGTCACCGAACTGGGCTCGCGCGTGCTGCCCGAGCAGCGCATCACCATCGACGCGAAGGCCCGCCACGTGCAGGCCCAGCGCGTCACGGTGCTGATCCACAAGCCCATCGGCTACGTGAGCGGCCAGGCCGAGGACGGCTACGAGCCCGCCTACGTGCTCGTGAAGCCAGAGAACCAGTGGCAGGAAGACCAGTCCGGCACGCGCTTCCTGCTGTCGCACCTGCGCAGCCTGGCTCCCGCCGGCCGCCTCGACATCGACTCCACCGGCCTGCTCGTGCTGACGCAGGACGGGCGCGTGGCCAAGCAGCTGATCGGCGACGACAGCGAGATCGACAAGGAGTACCTGGTGCGCGTGAAGAGCCGCGACGGCGAGCCGCTGTCGCAGGCCTCGCTCGCGCTGCTGAACCACGGCCTCGAACTCGACGGCGTGCAGCTGCGCGAGGCGAAGGTCGAGTGGGTCAACGACGACCAGCTGCGCTTCGTGCTGCGCGAAGGGCGCAAGCGCCAGATCCGCCGCATGTGCGAGGCGGTGGGGCTCGAGGTGCTGGGGCTCAAGCGGGTGCGCATCGGCAAGGTCATGCTGGGGGACCTGCCGCCGGGGCAGTGGCGCTACCTCCGGCTGGACGAGTCGTTCGGCTGACGCGCGAGCACACGCAAGAAAACACGGTCATCCCGGCGAATGCCGGGACCCTGGACACAGGCCGAAGGTCCCGGCCTCCGCCGGGATGACATGGGTGTGGAGGGCAGTTCTCCGCTCCCCACACCGCGGGTTACTTCGCCCCCAGCTCCGGCGCCAGCGGGCTCGGCACCCGCGCCGTCGTCGTCTTCTGCCAGCCGTAGGCCAGCTTGAACAGCGTCGGTTCGGCGAAGGCGCGGCCGATCATCTCGAAGGTCACCGGTTCGACCGAGGTCGACGTGTCCTTCGACTTCACGAAGCCCGCCGGGAAGGCGAGTGCCGGGAAGCCGGTGAACGGGCTCAGGCGGTTGTTGCTGCCCGAGTTGACGCTCGTGCTGTTGAAGCCCTGCAGCACCGGGTACACCAGCACGTCGTACGCCATGCCCTTGCTCTGGCTCGTCGTGAAGTCGATGTTGTCGAGCGCGGCGGTCACGCGCGGGATCACGTACTCGTCACGCGGCTTCAGGTTGCGCAGGTAGTTCGCGTTGGCTTCCTTGTTGGTGCCCGCGGTCACGTACGACTTGAAGTTCGCGACACGGTCCGGCTCCAGCGTCTCGAGCGCCGTGGCCACTTCCTCCGTGGTGCGCAGGTGCGCGTCGGCCGCCGAGCTCCACGAGCTGAGGTACTCGGTGAGGTTGTCGCGGAACTCGTACGTGGAGAGGCTCGAGTAGCCGGTGAGGATGGTGGTGCGATCGGAGATGTCCACGTCCTCCACCGTGGCGCCGGCCGCCTTCATGGCCTCGAGCGCCGCGTTGAGCGTGTCGATGAAGGCCTGGTTGTTCGCGTTGGCGGTGGGGAACATGCCGCGGACGACACCGATGCGCGCGCCCTTGAGCCCGGTCGCGCTCAGCGACGTCATGTAAGTCGCGGGCTGCATCGTCATCGACGCGTAGGCCGCGGCGCTGCCCACGAGCGGTGCGTCCCACGCCTTCGCGTTGCGCTGGCCGCTGCCGGTCGCGCTGTCGTAGCCGGCCATCGCGTCCATCACGAGCGCGCAGTCCTGCACCTGGCGGCACAGCGGGCCGGCGGTGTCCTGGCCGTGGGCCAGCGGCACGATGCCGTCCTGGCTCACGAGGCGCAGCGTGGGCCGCAGGCCGTAGAGGCCCTCGACCGCCGACGGCACGCGCACCGAACCGCCCGTGTCGGAGCCCAGGCCGATCATCGCGAGGTTCGTCGCGATGGACGTGCCCGTGCCCGACGACGAACCACCGGCGCTGTTGGCGGGGATGTAGGCGTTCTTGGTCTTGCCGCCCACCGACGAGCTGCCGGTGAAGCCGAAGGCGAACTCGTCCATGTTCGCCTTGCCGATGATGATGCCACCGGCATCGCGGATCTTCTTGATCACGTAGGCGTCGTCGGGCGGCTGGTTGTTCTTCAGCGCGAGCGACCCGGCCGTGGTCTTCATGTCGTACGTGTCGAAGTTGTCCTTCGCGAGCACGGTGACGCAGTGCATCGGGCCGACCATCTTGCCCGTCTTGAAGAAAGTGCGGTCGAGCTCGTCGGCCTTCGCGAGCGCATCGGGGTTCGTCGCGATCACGCTGTGCAGCGCCGGGCTGTCGGGGTACGCGGTGGACGCGTCGGCATCGAACGCGGCGATGCGCGCGAGGTAGCCCTGCACGACATCGCGGCACGACACGTCGCCCGTGCGCATCGCGGCGTGGAAGCCTTCGATGGTGGCCTCGACGAGCGGGAACGGCTTGCGGTCGGCCTTGAGGACGACGGCGTCGCCTTCGGGGGTGTCGTCGTCGTTGCCGCCGCACGCGGCGAGCACGGCGGTGAAGAGGATCGTGCAGGCGAAGCGGGTGACACGCGACGAGGGGGAAAGATACTGCAGGGGAGTCATCGGGGATGGGTGCGAGAGGATGAGAGCGGCGACCGTTCGCAAAGCGCGTGCCACCGATCGACGCACCGCGTACGGGAATCCGTCCGTGGCGCGCCGCTTGCTATCGATCCCGCGTCGTCCGCAGTCCTCTTCCGCAGTCCCCTTCCGAGGTCCCGTCCCATGTCCCGCATCAAGCACCTGCTGGCCGCCGCCGCGATCAGCGTTCCCCTCTTCTCTCTCGCCCAGGCCGCGGCCGTGCCGCCCATCGTGTCCGCCGCGAGCCTCGGCAAGACCGCCACGGTGACCTCGCTGATCGCGAAAGGCGCGGATCCGGATGTGCGACAGGCGGACGGACGCACCGCGTTGATGCTGGCCGCGGATGCGGGGCACTTCGAGACGGTGCGTGCGCTGATGGTCGGCGGTGCATCGCGCGACCTGAAGGACCCGTCGGGCCGCACCGCGTTCGACTACGCCTTCGAGAAGAAGCACACCGACATCATCGCGCTGCTGCGCGACGCGTCATGACACCTCGAGTTCGGCCTCGCGTTCCGCCAGCGACCTGAGCGCGTCCAGCACGTCGGCGAAGTCACCCGACACCATCGGCCCGATGGCCGTGTCGTCGGGTCCGTCCACCTGCGTGCGGAAGGTGACGCGCGTGCCGCCGTGGCGCAGCGGCACGAGCAGGTGGGCCACCGCGACGCGGTTGCCGTCGACGACGGTCTCGTCGGTGAAACACACACCGGCACTGACCTCGGTCAGCGTGCTGGTGATCGCGTCGCCGTCGGGCAGCCCCATGGTGAAGGTGGTGCCGCGCGCGAACGTGCCGTGCAGCGCGATGTGCGCGATGCCGGCGTTCCAGCGCGGCCATCCCGCCACGTCCTCGAACAACCGCCACAGGGTCTCCGCGGACGCGGAGGTCTCGATGCTCGCTTCATGGTTCCACATGGGGCCTCTCCCGTTGTCTGTCGATGCGACAGACGGCATTGGGCGCCCCGGCTGCTGACAACGTGTTGTCAGCAGGCGTCCCCACGCCCTAGCGCATGAACCCGAGGTCGCGCCGGAAGTTGCGCAGGTTCGGGAACACGAGGTCGAGCGCGCCCTCGCTCGCGCCGAACCACCGGCCGAGCGTGGCGCCCAGCTGCTCCACCGACACCTGCGGCAGGAAGATGCCCGAGCCGGTCTCGTCGTCGTGGTTCAGGCCCACCTGCGGGAAGCGGCCATAGATCTCGCCGCCCTTCACGGCGCCGCCGTGCACGAAGTGGTGGGCGCCCCAGCCGTGGTCGGTGCCGTCGCCGTTCGTCGCGAACGTGCGGCCGAACTCGGACGCGGTGAACAGCGTGACCTGGTCGCGCAGGCCGAGCGCGCCCAGCGCGTCGTCGAACGTGCCGATGGCGTGCGACAGCCGCGCCATCAGGTTCGCGTGCGCGGCGTTCTGCCAGTCGTGGGTGTCGAAGCCGCCCAGCCCCACGAAGAACACCTGGCGGCGCACGCCCATGTTCGCCCGGGCGGAGACCATGCGCGCGATGCTGCGCAACTGGTCGGCCAGCGGGTTCGTGGTCAGGGTCTTCGTCACCGGGTGCATGTACTTCGTGCCGGCGATCACCGCGCCGGTCTGGTAGGCCGCGTTGAACGCCGCCCCCTGGTCCACGTTGCGCTTGGCGATGGCGGCGTACTCGCGCGCGATCAGGTTCGCCTGGTCGTCGGGCACGTTGCCCTGGGTCAGCAGCGCGCGGTACGCGGCCGGGGCGGTGTAGGAGCCGAACAGCGCCCCGGTGGTGCCCTCGATCGGCACCGCACCGCCGTTGGCCACCTGGAACTGGTGGACGGAGTCGCCGGACAGGAACACCGCGTTGCCCGACAGCGAGATCGCCGTGAACGCCGTGTTGCCGTTGGCCGACGCCAGCAGGTCGCCGAGGCGGCCGCCCCACCCGGCCTGGGCGCCTTCCGGGGCGAGCGCCTGCCAGGTGCTCTGCTGGTCGTTGTGCGAGCCGAGCTTGGACGGCAGCGGCTTCGAGCGGGCGCGCACCTCGGCCTTCGTCACCGGCATCACGAGCGGGCCGGCGTTCGCGACCACCGCGAGGCGGCCCTGGGCGAACAGCGAGGCGGTCTCGCCCATGCACGGGTGCAGCGCGAACGTGCGGGACGCGTTTTCGGGGAAGGCCGTGAAGCCGGGCACGAGGGGCAGCACGCCGCCGAGTGCGGCGGGGCTGCCGGCGGCCGCCGACCCGTCGGCCGGTGTGCCGGGGGCGCGCAGCGCGATCGGGTCGCTGCCGGTGCTGCGCACGGCGCTGTAGGCCTGCCACGAGGCCGTGTCGGTCGGCAGCACCATGTTCGCGCTGTCGTTGCCGCCGTGCAGGAACAGGCACACGATGGCCTTGTAGTCGGCCGCCTGCGCGGAGGCGGCGTTCATCGCGGCGAGGTTCATCGCGAACGGCAGCGCGCCGCCGCCGGTGGCGGCCGAGATCGCCGCGGCGCGGCGCAGGAATTCACGTCGGGAGGCGTTCGTCATTTCTGCACCACGTAGTCGGGAGAAGCCATCGTCAGCAGCACGGCGATGCTGACCCGGTCGCGCCGGGCCGAATCGATCGCGGCCTGGTTGCTGCCGGTGGCCGCGGGAATGGCACGGCCGTTGATCGCGGCGGTGATCAGGTGGCGCTGGGTCGCGGTCATCTGGCCGGACATCAGCAGCAGGTCGAGCCGGTCGAGCAAGGCGGCCGGGTTGTCGGCGAGGGCCAGTTCGGCCGTGTAGTCGTGCTGGATGTCGCGCGTGGCCGAGTAGCCGGCCCAGGCCCGCTGGTAGTTGGCGAAGGTCGCGAGGCTCACCTCGTTGGCCAGCTGCCACTCGGGGGCCACGAGGCCCGCCGAGGCCGCCGCGCTGTTCGGCGGCGTGTAGCCCGGGCGGAAGAAGTTGAAGACCGACGGCGCCTTGAGCGCCTGCTGGCCCACCTGGCTGCCCGCCTCGAGCTCGTCGATTCCGGTGAAGCGGCCGCTGGTGGATGTCGCGTTGAACGCCCGCATGAAGTGCGCGAGGCGCACCAGCGGCTCACGCGGTTTGCCATACGCCGCGTTCGAGGGTGTGTACGTGCGGGCCTCGGCGTCCATCAACACGGCGCGCAGCACCGCCTTCAGGTCGCCGCGCACGCCCTGCCCGTTGTTCGCGAACACCGCCGCGACCCGAGCCACGTAGCCTGGCGAGGGGTTGCTGGTGACGAAACGCTGGATCAGCTGCCGCCCGACGAAGGGGCCCACGTTGGGATGGTTGAAGAGGCGGTCGAGCGCCACCTTCAGGTCGGCCTCGGCGCTGCCGGAGCCGGCCGGGATCGTCACGCCGAGGAACTGCTTCTCGCTCGTGGAATGGAACTTGTCGTAAGCCTGCATCGGGCGCCAGTCGCGTTCGGCGTGGGCATCGAGGCCCTGGAAGCGGCGGTCGGTGCGGTCACTCGCATTCGGGCCCGCGTACCAGCTCCAGCCGGTGAAGACCTTCGCCAGGCCTTCGACGTCGGCGGCCGAGTAGGTGTCGACCGGGCTCGCGCCCTTCTCCGTCCCGTCGGCGTTCAGCTCGTGCAGGCCCAGCGTGAAGAGCTGCATCGACTCGCGCGCGAAGTTCTGGTCCGCGTTGCGCCCGGTGGCCGCGTCCTCCTTCTGGTTGCGCAGCGTGCTGAGGTAGATGCCCATCATCGGGTGCGTCGCCACGGCCTGCAGCAGGTCGCGGTAGTTGCCGAAGGCGTGGGCGGCCAGCACGTCGTAGTAGGACGCCATGCCCCGCACCTTCGTCGACAGGGTGGTGTCGGCGAACGACACCACGAAGACCTGCGAGAGCGCGAAGGCCATGCGCTGGCGCAGCTGGTCCTCGCCGGCGATGGCCTGCGTCCAGAACGACTGGCGGAAGTGCACCTGCGTGAGCGAGGTGCCACCGGCGGCGAGCGTGTTCACGAACGCGAGGTGGGACACCACCGGCTGGCTGAACTGGTCGTCGAGCCAGGCGGCGGGGCCGATGGCGGTCAGGCGCGCGATGCCGGCCTCGGTGGGGCCGAAGGTGGCCTGGGCCAGGAACCGGGCGGCGTCGTTGGCCGTGAAGGTGTCCGGGACAGGCGCCGGCGATCCGGCATCAGGTGCCGGTGCGGGTACGGGAGCCGGCACCGGGGCACTGTCTCCGGGCGAGCCGTCGGTCGACCCCGGCGGCGCCGCCACGGGCCCGCTGTCGGGGCTGCCGCCGCCCGTCGCCGGACTGCCGCCACCCCCACCGCCGCCACAGGCGACCAGCAGGCTCAACCACACCACCCCGGCGCCCGAACGGACGCCATTCACCCACGACCCACGCGATCCCACGTACTGCTCCAGACCACCCCGGCGGACCGTCCGCTCTGAAGCCGCCCCGTCGAGTGGAGCGGGCGGCGAACTGGCCCGGGCGATAGTGTCGGATCAGGGACAGGAAGGTGAACCGCCGATCAGCGGGCGGATCGTCACGCTGTTCGAACGGAACGCTCAGAGGTACGAGGTGACCGCCGGCGGGTTCCACCAGTTGTCGTGCAGCCCGTCGCAGTATTTCACCGGAATGGCGGCCAGTTCCTCGGGGCTCACGCCGTCGAGGCACGCCACGTTGACCGACACGAAGGCGCCGCCCAGCGCGGGCACGTCCCCCCGGCTGAACGACGAGAGGCCGCAGGTGCTGCAGAACAGGTGCCCGCCCGAGCGCGTGTTGAAGCGGTAGTCCTTCAGCGCGTTCTCGTCGGTCAGCAGGCGGAACGCGTCGGGCTTGATGGTGGTGCCCCAGGCGCGGGTCTTGGAGCAGTACGTGCAGTTGCAGCGCGACGCGCCCTCCGACAGGTCGACGTCGGCTTCGTAGCGCACCTGGCCGCAGTGGCAGCTGCCCTGGTAGGTCTTCTTCATCGTGAGACTCCTCCGTGTGGTGAAGTCCTCACGATAGACACCCGCTGCTGACACCGTGTTGTCAGCAGCGGTGTCCTCACAGCCGCTGCTGCGATTCGGGGTCGAACAGCGACGCCCGCGTGGCATCGAAACGCAGCGCGACACGCTGGCCCGGCACGGGCTCGCCGCCCACCGGCATCGTCACCGACAGCTGCTGGTCGAGGAACGAGAGCCACACCACGAGGTGCGAACCCATCGGCTCCACGAGGGTCACCTGGGCCGTCGCGCCCTGCACGCCGTCCTGGTCGACGGCGAGGTGTTCCGGGCGGATGCCCAGCACCGCGCGCCGGCCCGCCGCGGGCCGCGCGGCGAACTCGTACCCCTGCAGCGACACCGACAGCGCCCCCTTGATGAACGTGGCCTCGCCTCCGGGGCCGACCTCCAGCTCACCCTCGAGGAAGTTCATGCTGGGAGAACCCAGGAACCCCGCGACGAACATGTTGGCCGGCCGCGCGTAGACGGCCTGCGGCGTGTCGATCTGCTGGATCTTGCCGTTGCGCATCACCGCGACCCGGTGCGCGAGGGTCATCGCCTCGACCTGGTCGTGCGTCACGTAGATCATCGTGTTGCCGATGTCCTGGTGCAGTTGCTTCAGCTCGCGGCGCAGCTCACCCCGCAGCTTCGCGTCGAGGTTCGACAGCGGCTCGTCGAACAGGAACACCTTCGCCTCGCGCACGAGCGCCCGGCCGATGGCCACGCGCTGCCGCTGGCCACCCGAGAGCTGCGACGGCTTGCGGGTCAACAGCTCGTTCAGGTGCAGCATGTCGGCGGCACGTTCCACGCGCTGGGCGATCTCGCGCTTGGGCACGCCGTTGATGCGCAGCCCGAACGACATGTTCTTCTCGACGTTCATCGTGGGGTACAGGGCGTACGACTGGAACACCATGCCGATGCCGCGGTCCTTCGGATCGGCCCAGGTGACGTCGTGCCCGCCGATGTCGATGCGGCCCTGGTCGGCCTCGAGCAGGCCGGCGATGGAGTGGAGCAGCGTGGACTTGCCGCAGCCGGACGGGCCCAGCAGCACGAGGAACTCGCCTTCATGCACCTCGAGGTCGAGGTTCTCCAGGATGGGCAGCGAGCCCATCTTGATCTGCAGCCCTTGGATGGAAACACGGGACATCGGGAATCAGCCTTTCACGGCGCCGGCCGCAATGCCGCGGACGAACCAGCGGCCGGAAACGAGGTAGATGAACAGCGGCACGAGCGAGGTGAGCACGGTGGCCGCCATGTTGACGTTGTAGAGGCGCTCGCCCGTGGTCGTGTTGATCACGTTGTTGAGCTGCACGGTCATCGGCAGGTGGTCGCGGCCGGCGAACACGAGCCCGAGGATGAAGTCGTTCCAGATGCCGGTCACCTGCATGATCACCGCCACCACGAGAATGGGCAGCGACATCGGCAGCATCAGCTGCAGGAAGATGCGCCAGAAGCCCCCGCCGTCGATGCGCGCGGCCTTGAACAGCTCGTTGGGGATCGACGCGTAGTAGTTGCGGAACAGCAGCGTCATCACCGGCATGCCGAAGATGGTGTGGATCAGCACGATGCCCGGCAGCGTACCGAAGATCGACATGGCCGCGAACGCGCGCACGAGCGGGAACATGATCACCTGGTACGGCACGAACGCGCCCATCAGCAGGACGCCGAACAGCAGCGTGCCGCCGCGCGGCTTCCAGAACGACAGTGCGTAGCCGTTGAGCGCGCCCACCAGGATCGACAGGATGGTGCTGGGCACCACGATGGCGATCGAGTTGAAGAACCCGCCCTTGATGCCCTCGCACTGCAGCCCCGTGCACACGCTGGACCAGGCCATGGCCCAGGGTTCGAGCGTGACCTTGACCGGCAGCGAGAAGATGTTGCCCAGGCGGATCTCCTCCATCGGCTTGACCGAGGTGATCAGCATCACGTACAGCGGGAACAGGAAGAACACCGCGCAGACGAGCAGGAAGGCATAGATGCCGATGCGCGCGGGCGTCCACGCTGAACGGCGCGGGCGGACCGAGGTGCGGGCGACGGCCGGCGGAGCCACGGGTTGAGAGGGCATCGTCGTGGTGGTCGTGTTCATCGGTGGCCTCCGTTGCGGGCGGCCCGGGCGCGAGCGTACATCCAGGGGGCGAGCAGCGCCAGCACCGTCAGCAGCAGCACGGTGGACGCGGCCGAGGCGAGGCCGATGTTGGCGCGGCCGAACAGGTTGTCCATGATGAACTTGCCGGGCACCTCGCTCGCGAGGCCGGGGCCGCCCTGGGTCATCGCGACGACGACGTCGTACACCTTGACCACGCTCACCGACAGCAGCACGACGGCCGTGCCGATGGACGGGCCCAGCATGGGCAGCACGATGCTCATGTAGACGCGCCACGTGGGAATGCCGTCGATGCGGGCGGCCTTCCAGAGGCTGTCGTCGATGCCGCGCAGGCCGGCGAGCATCAGCGCCATCACGAGGCCGGCGGCCTGCCACACCGCCGCGAGCGCGATCGCGTACATCACCTTGTCCTGCGTGGCGATCCAGTCGAACGTGAACGTCTCGAAGCCGAGCGCGCGCACGGTGGACTGGATGCCCAGCTCGGGGTTCAGCACCCACTGCCAGATCAGGCCCGTCGCGACGAAGGACATCGCGTACGGGTAGAGGAACACGGTTCTCAGCACACCCTCCCCGGCCACCTTCTGGTCGATGAACACGGCCAGCAGGAACCCGAGCACGAGGCACGCGGCGATGAAGATCACGCCGAACACCACGACGTTCTCGAGCGACAGCAACCAGCGCTCCGAGGCGAACAGGCGCGTGTACTGCGCCAGGCCCACGAAGTCGCTGGACGGGAGTGTCCGTGAACTGCTCACCGACACCCGGACCGACCAGAAGACGGTGCCGAGGTAGGCGAACAGCACGGTGGCGAGCATCGGCAGCATCGCGGCGTAGACCACGCCGTGACGCAGCCAATGGCTGCCGGGGCGGGCGGCGGCGCTCAACCCTTGACGGCCGCGCCCACGGCCTTCACCGCGTCGTCCACCGACTGGTTGGTGTTCCAGAACTTCGTGACGACGTCCTGGAGCGCGCCGGTGATGTCCGGAGCGACGAGCATTTCGGAGTTCGGCAGCTGGCGCGACACGTCCTTCATCGCGGCGATGCCCTGCTGCGCGCAGATGTCCATCGCCTTCGCGTCGACGTCCGTGCGGATCGGGATCGAACCCTTCTTGTTGTTGAAGGCGACCTGCGTGGCGGGCGAGGTCATCACCGTGGCCAGCAGCTGCTGCGACTTGATGGCCGCGGCGTCGCTCGTCTTCGGGAACACGAACACGTCACCCGCGATGATGTACGGCGCCTTCGGGCCGAAACCCGGGAAGCAGCCGAACTCCTTGCCGGCCGTCTGCTTGGCGGCCTGGAACTCGCCCTTGGCCCAGTCGCCCATGATCTGCACGCCGGCCTTGCCGGAGATGACCATCGACGTGGCGTCGTTCCAGTTGCGGTTCGGCGAACCGGCGTCGGTGTAGCCCTTGAGCTTCCTGAACGAGGCGAGCACGTTCTTGAACTCGGGCGAGGCGATGGCCTTCTGGTCGCCCTTGTAGACCTTCAGGTACAGGTCGGCGCCGCCGATGTGGGCGAGCAGCGCGTCGAACACGATCTTCTCCTGCCACGGCTGGCCGCCGAAGGCGACCGGGGTGATGCCGGCGGCCTTCAGCTTGTCGAGGGCGGCGAAGAACTCTTCGGGGGTCTTCGGCTCGGCGGCGATGCCGGCCTTGGCGAACGCGGCCTTCGAGTACCAGAACCACGCGGGCATGTGGATGTTGACCGGCACGGCATAGAAGTGGCCGTCGATCTTGATCGACTTGAGGATCGGCGCCGGGAGGATCTTGTCCCAGTCGTTCTTCTTGGCGACTTCGTCGACGTTGTTGAGCATGCCGCCCTTGACGATGTCGAGGAACTGCTGCGAGGTGTTGAACTGCGCGGCGGTGGACGGGTTGCCGCCCACGATGCGGTTGATGGCGGCCGAGCGGGCGGCTTCGCCGCCGGCGATGGCGCTGTCGACCCACGTCCCGCCCGCGGCCTTGTAGCCGTTGGCGATCTCCTGGATCGCGGCGGATTCACCGCCCGAGGTCCACCAGTGGATGACTTCGGCGCGGTTGGCCTGGGCGTGTGCGGCGCCGACGGCAAGGACGGCCAGGCTGACGCCGATGGCCAGGGAATGCTTGCGGATCATTGTCGATCTCCTGTTGTGTCGGGGCCCTCGCCCCGGGGTGTGGTGCTCTGGTCGGTGCGCGGGATCAGCCGCGCCGTTGTTCGAGGAACCGCTTCAGCGCGAGTGCGCTGTCCTTCGGCGTGCGGACCTGGGTGTCGTAGTCGACGTGGACGAGGCCGAAACGCTTCTCGTAGCCGTAGGACCACTCGAAGTTGTCCAGCAGCGACCACGCGAAGTAGCCCCGCACATCGACGCCCTGGCGCATGGCCTGGTCCACCGCGGCGACGTGGCGGTTCAGGTAGCGCAGGCGCTGTTCGTCGGCGACGCGGCCGGCCACCGGACTGTCGTCGCTCGCCATGCCGTTTTCGGTGATGTAGATGGGCGGCAGGCCGGGGTAGCGGTGCTTGAAGTCCAGCAGCAGGTCGCGCAGGCCGTCGGGGTACACCTCCCAGCCCATCTGCGTGCGCTCGACGTTCGGCAGGTCTTCCTCGACATAGCCGTGCGCTCCGTCGCTGCGGATGTTCGAGCGGAAGTAGTAGTTGATGCCGAGGTAGTCCATGCGCGTGGAGATTGTCGCCATGTCACCGGCGCGCACGGGCGCTTTTACACCCGGCCACAACTCGGCCAGTTCCTCGGGGTACGTGCCCAGCAGCAGCGGGTCGAGGACCCACGTGTTCGCGTTGGCGTACGACAGTTCGGCGGCGCGGCGGTCCTTCGGCGAATCGCTCGCCGGCACCATCGCGCAGACGTTCGCCACGAGGCCGACGGGCGCCTTGTCGTTGGCGCGCACCGCCTCGGTGGCCAGGCCATGGCCCAGCAGCAGGTGGTGCATCGATTCGACACCGTAGCGCACGTCCTTCAGGCCCGGCGCGTGGCGGCCGGTGGTGTGGCCGAGGTAGGCGGAGCAGTACGGCTCGTTGAGCGTGGTCCACGCGCTCACGCGGCCGGCGACCTCGCGGCTCATCAGGTCGGCGTATTCGGCGAACCGGGTGGCGGTGTCGCGGTTCAGCCAGCCGCCGCGGTCCTGCAGGTGCTGTGGCAGGTCCCAGTGGTACAGCGTGAGGAACGATTTCAGGCCCCGGCGTTCGAGCTCGTCGAGCAGCCGCTTGTAGAAGTCGAGGCCCTTCTCGTTGCGCTGGCCGTCGACGGTCATCACGCGCGACCACGACACCGAGAAGCGGTAGCCGTCGAAGCCGAGGTCGGAGATCAGCTGCAGATCACTCTGCCAGCGATGGAAGTGATCGCACGCCACGTCGCCGTTGTCGGCGTTGTGGACCGCGCCGGGCACGCGGCAGAACGTGTCCCAGATGGACGGATGGCGGCCGTCGGCCGTGGCCGCGCCCTCGATCTGGTAGGAGGCGGTGGCGGCGCCGAAGAGGAAGTCGGGGCGGAGCATGGCCGATCCGGCCGGGGGCGAGAAAACGAGCGAGTCGGAGGTCGTCACGTGAGGGTCACCTGGTTGTTCGTCGGCAAGCCGGTTCCTTTGCATGGAACCGGTTCCATGCAGCGCATTTGACCAGCGCTTGAAATCGAATTCATCAGGGATATCCCGAGTGGTCGGTCGGCCATCTCGAGCAGGTGTGTTCCGGCGGCGCAGAATCGGAGGAACGAACGCCTTCCCCCTCCCCCTCCAGGAGCTCCCATGCATTCCTCTCGCCTTCCCCTCGTTGCCGCCCTGTTGGTGGTGCTCGCGGGCTGTACCGCGGAACGCTCGGTCCTGAAGGGCGACGCGATGTGCCAGCGCACGGCGGGCAGCGACGGCGGCTGCACGGCGGTGCCGTCCAGCGACTCCTACAAGGTGGAGAAGGAGCGCATCAAGGACAACCGCACCGGGCAGTGACGACGCCCCGGCTCGTACCCTGACGCCCGGCTCAGGCCGGCAGCACCTCGAGCGCGACCCCGGCGGCGTGCAGCCGCCGCACGAGCACGTCGCCGAGCGCGGTCGCCGGTGTCATCACGCCGCCGCCCGGCGGCAGCACGTCGAGGTTGCGCACGAGGGCGAGTGCCGACTCGCACACGAACACCGTCGTGGCGCGGTTCCCGGGGTCGCCCTTGGCCGACACCCGGGCGCGCAGCACGAGGCCGGACGCGCTGCGCCCGACCAGCTCGCAGCGGAAGCCGCCGCGGTCCATCTGCGCCTCGGTGGGTCCCTCGCCCGGCGCGGGTGACCAGCGCGCGGCGAGCCGCCGGCCGGCCGCGAACCTCAGCGCGAACTTCGTGGCCGCCATGCCGGCGCTCAGGACCCAGGCCATCAGGCCGGCGCGGGGGCCGCGGCCGAGGCGCATGTACTCGCCGTATCGGAAGTCGGCCGCGAACGCCGTGTCACCCCGCTCGGCGGCAAGCGCCACGGTGCGCCGCACCACGCGGGTGTTGATGGGCCCCATCAGGAACGGGCCCAGCCAGGCGCGGTGGTCGTCGTCGTGGTGCGGTCCGGCCGGGTCGCGGTGCGGGGCCGTGTCGGCCGGCGCCGTGCCGGCGGGGTTCAGCAGGAACGGGTTCGCGAAGGCTTCGGACTCGCCTTCGGCCATCACGTTGAGCAGCGAGGCGATGGTGCCGCCGTTGAACCCGCCCCGCAGCGAAAACGCGGACGTCACCTCGCGGCACGGTTCACCGAACCGCTCGCGGATCTCGTGGGCGAGCACCCACGTGCCGAGGTCGGACGGCACCGAGTCGAAGCCGCAGCACGGCACGATGCGCGTGCCGCTCGCCCGGGCGTCGGCATCGTGCCGCCGGATCAGGTCGCGCACCCATGGCGTCTCGCCGGTGATGTCGACGTAGTGGGTGCCGTGGCGCACGCAGGCGGCCACGAGTTCGCTGCCGTACAGCGCGAACGGCCCGGCCGTGCTCAGCACCACCTTCGCCTGGGACGCGAGGGCGTCGAGTGCCGCCGCGTCGCCCGCGTCGGCCACGATCACGCCGGCGTTCGCGGCGCCCTCGCCCGCCGCGGTGCGCGCGGCCTCGAGCTTCTCTCGGGAGCGGCCGGCCAGCGCCCACCGCAACCCGTCCCCGTGGCGGGCCAGGTGGGCGACGGTCTGGCGGCCGACGAAACCACTGGCGCCGTAGAGGACGAGGTCGTAGGGGCGTTCGTTCATGGCGGCGATCGTACGTCGGCGCATTCCGACACCGAGACGGGAGGATCCCGGGTGTCGCCCGGCGCCCGGATCGACGCCAATGGAGGCTCTGCCCGCTTCTGACGAGGTCCCACCGTGCTCGAGAACCTGCCCGACGTCATCGGCCTCGCGCTGCGCGAACAGCGCGCCGGCCTCGACAAGATCGCGTTCAACCAGGTGGACCTGCGCGCCGGTGCCGGTGTGCTCGCGGTGACGAGCCTCGCATTCGCCGACCACGCGACGCTGCCGGCCGACTACACCGCCGACGGGGCCGGCCTGTCGCCCCCCGTCGAATGGGCCCACGTGCCGCCGCAGGCGGCCGAGGTGGTGCTGATCGTCGAGGACGCGGACGCGCCCACGCCCCAGCCGCTGGTGCACGCCATCGTCGTGGGCCTGCCGGGCGAGGCCGGGTCGCTGCAGGCCGGCGCCCTCCCGAGCCCGGACCACGAGGCCGAAGCCGACGTCACCCCGGGACGCAACTCGTTCCTGCGGGCGCGGTGGCTTCCGCCGGACCCGCCCCCCGGGCACGGCACGCACCGCTACGTGTTCCAGGTGTTCGCACTGGAAGCGGGCGAACCGCTGGCGGGCACGCCGGGACGGGGCGCGGTGCTGGAGGCGATCGCGGCACGGGGCCTGGCGAGCGGGTACACCGTGGCCACCTACGGCCGCCCGGATGGGTCGGTGCCCGCCGCGGCCGGCGCGCTGGTCCGGCCCGTGCAGCCGGAGTGAACCCCGTCAGGCCGCGCCCACGCGCGCGGACACGAACCCGGCGCGGTCGATGTCGCTGAGCTCGACGGCGAGCTGCACGAGGCCGGGCGTGGGCGCCGCGTCCTTGACGACGGCCATCAGCTGCTCGGCCAGCGCCTTCTTGACCTCGTCGGTGCGCCCGCTCATCAGCGCCAGCTTCACGTGCAGGAAACCGCGCACGTCGCTGGACGTGCCCACCTGGAACGTGTCGAAGCGGATCGCGCGGCTCTTGATGACGAGCTCGTCGGCATGGCCGCCGTCGACGATGGTCTGGTTCAGGCGCAGCAGCAGCGCAGGGACGTCGAGCGGGTCGAGGTTGGCGGAGTATTCGACGGTGAGGAACGGCATGGGCGGATCGGGAAACGGGACGGACAAGCCGCCCACGTTACCACCGCGCCCGCGCGGGATCACTTCGCGGACATCGCCGGCAACGTCCCGATCACCTGCTGCCTGCCCTGCTCCACCCGGATCAGGAAACTCTCGCGGTCGAGGTCGCCGTTGGCGTCGAAGGACAGGTCCATCAGCACGCCCGGGTACTGCGCCGCGGAGAGCTTCGCGCCGTGCAGCGACTCCGACAGCGCCTTCGAATCGAACTTGCCCAGGCGTTCGGTCATCGCCTTCACCACGTACATGCTGATGTAGCCCTTCATGCCGTTGTGCTCGCTCTTGTACTTGTACTCGCGCAGGAAACGCTCGTCGAAGGCCTTGATGCGCGGTTGCGGCGCGTCCACCGTCAGGCCCACGTGGCCCACCATGCCGTTGGCCGCATCGCCGGCCAGCTCGATGGTCTTCTGGCTCACCGCGGTGGTCTCGCCGATCACCGGCTTCGCGTAGCCCTGCTTGCGCAGTTCGCGCAGCGCGCGGGCCGACTCCTCCTCCAGCGTGTAGAGGAACAGCGCGTCGGCGTCCGACTGCTTCACGCGCAGCACCGCCGCCGAGAAGTCGACCTGCTGCGGGTCGGTGGACACGTCCACCGCCACCTTGATGCCCTGGGCCTCCAGCGCCTTCAGCATCGCGTCGTGGCCGCCCTTGCCGTAGTCGTTGTTCGTGTAGATCAGCGCGACGCTCTTCGCCTTCACCGTGTCCTTGATGTAGCGCGCCACCTTGGGCATCGACGTGAGCTGCGTGAACGACGAGCGGAACACGTACGGGTTGCCCTGTTGCGTGATGCTCGCGGCCTCGCCGCCGGTGAAGTTCGTGACCTCGGCGCGGCGCGTCTCCGCCATCGTGACGAGCATCGAGCCCGAATGCACCGGGCCCAGCACCACGTAGGCACCGTCGTCCACGGCCTTCTGCGCGAGGGCCTTGGCCACGCCGGGGTTGGTCTGCGTGTCCACCGGCAGGTACTCGACCTGGCGGCCGAGGATGCCCCCCGCCGCGTTGATCTCCTTCACCGCGAGCTTCACGCCGTTGTTGAAGTTGGTGCCGGGCGTGGCACCGCTGCCCGACAGTTCCATGATGCCGGCGATCTTCACGGGGCCGGACTGCGCATGGGCGCCGGGGGCGGTGAAGGCGATCAGGGCGGCCGTGACGGCGGTGAGGGTCGTGCGAATCGTGTTCATGTGGTGTGTCCCCAGGGTCGTTGAAGAAAGCGGATCAGGCCGACGGCAGGCCGAGGGCATCGGCCACCGCGCGCACCGCGAGCAGGTAGCCGTTGACACCGAGCCCGCAGATGACGCCGGTGGCGGTGAGCGAGACCAGCGAGTGCCGGTACGGGTCGTCGCGCTGGTGGATGTTGGTGATGTGCACCTCGACCAGCGGCTTGCGGATGAGCTTCAGCGCATCGAGCACCGGCACCGACTTGAACGAGAAGCCGGCCGGGTTGATGACCACGGCGGCGTCGGCCTCGAAGGCCTCCTGGATCCAGTCCACCAGCACCCCTTCGTGGTTGGTCTGGCGGAAGTCGCAGGCGAGGCCGAGCTGGCCGGCCAGCGCCTCGGTGCGGGCCTTCACCTCGGCGAGCGTGGTGGTGCCGTACAGGTGGGGCTCGCGCTTGCCGAGCATGTTGAGGTTGGAGCCGTTGAGCACGAACAGCGGGTGGGCCATGGGGCCTCCTGGACAGGGTTGGGGTCGTTGGAAGCGATTGTTGAAACGCCGCCCAACCTGTCGTTCCGAACTGGAATCCTGTTCTATATTGCGGAAAATGAGCACCGCACTCGACCGGGGACTGGGCATCCTCGAACACCTCGCCGGCCATCCCGACGGCCTGCCGCTCGCGCTGATCGCCGACACGCTCGACATCCCGCGCAGCGCCTGCCACCGCCTGCTGGCCGAGCTGTGCGCGCGCGGCTACGTGCGCCAGCTGCGGGCGCAGGGCGAGTACGTGCTGACGACGAAGATCTCTTCGCTGGGCCTCGGCTTCCTCAGCAGCTCGGGCATCGTCGACATCGCACAGCCACTGATCGAGCGCCTCGCCGACCTGTCGGGCGAACTCGTGCGGCTGTCGATCATCGACGTGAACCGCCTCACGTGGGTCGCGAAGGCCGAGGGCGGCCGCAAGGGCTTCCGCTACGACCCGGACATGGGCATGGACGCGCGGCTGTCGTGCACGTCGTCGGGCCACGCGTGGATGCTGACCCTCACCGACGAGGAGGCCCTGGCCCTCGTGTCGGCCCAGGGCTTCGGCTCACCGAAGGAATTCGGTCCGAAGGCACCCACCACGGTGAAGGCGCTGCTCGGCTTCCTGCATGCCGCGCGCGTGCGGGGCTACGCGATGATCGACGAGGTGTTCGCACCGGGCATGTCCGCGGTGGCCGCGCCCGTGCGGCGCGCGGGGCGCCCGGCCATCGGCGTGATCAGCATCGCGGGGCCGCGGCAGCGGCTCACGCCGGAGCGCATCCAGGCGCTGGCGCCGGCGCTGCTGGCGGCCACCGACGAACTGGCAGCGACCAGCAGCGCGTCGGGCTTGTTCTCGAAGCCGCCGCTGGGCAAGGCCTAGTTCAGGCTCTCCCACCACCGGTGCAGCACCTGCGCCGCCTCGGTCACGTCGCCGGTGTTGGACACCACGAGCGAGGCCTCGCTCGCCGGCGTCTCCCGTGCGAGCCGTGCGGCGACCGCGTCGGGGTCCTCGCGCCCACGCCCCGCGAGGCGCTGCGCCAGCACCTCGGGCGGCGCCGTCACCTCCACCACGTGCGCCTTCGGCGCGCGCCGGCGCAGCTGCGGGAGGTGGCCACGCGAGCCGTTCATCACGACCCAGCGGCCCTGGGCCAGCGGCGCGAGCGAGGCGCGCCGCACGCCGTAGTGCAGGCCGTGGGCCGACCACCAGAAGGCCAGTTCGTTGGAGAGGCACATGCGCGCGAACGTGGGTTCGTCGATCGGCTCGTGGTTCTCGCCGTGCGGGTCGGCCGGGCGCGTGATGACACGGCGCACCTGCGCCGGCGCCTCGGCCGGCGGCAGCAGCGTGCGCCAGGCCTGCAGCACGCTGTCCTTGCCCGCGCCGGACGGCCCCACCACGACGATCAGGCGTTCGCTGTCGGGCACATGCGTGGTCATGCGTCCCCTCCGATCGCGAAGCGCCGTTCGATGTGGAACGGTGCGCCGGGTGCCGGTTCGATGACCCACGCGAGTTCCCCCGCCCCCATCGGCACGGCCAGCGCCTCGGCGAAATGCGCGCGTGCCGCTTCGGCCAGGGCCGCGCGCAGCAACGGGTCGGTCGTTTCGTCGGACAGCGTCAGGTGCATGGTCCAGCGGTGGAACAGGTGCGGATAGCCCCACGTGTCGTACAGCCGGACCTGCTCCTCGTCGAGGCCCCGGATGCGGCGAGCGCGCTCCGCGGCGTCGGGCAACTCGCGGAACCCGTCGAGTTCCTTGACGCACGCGGTGGCCAGCGCGTCGAAGCCGGCCGGCAGCGGCGCGGTGGGGCACAGCGCCATGAAGTCGCGCAGCCACGTCACCTCGAACGCCGGCAGCGGCACGGCGCGATGCGCCTTCGCGAGCGCCGACAGCGCCGCCGCGAAGCCGGCGGTCGAACCGCGCAGCCGCATCGGCGCCTTCACCGTGGCATGGAAGCCGTAGCGCGTGGCCGAGGCCCGATGGTCACCGCGCGAGAGCCACGAGACCCCGGCCGCCCACAGCGGATGATCCTCGCGCGGCACCCAGTAGACCGCATGCCGCGCGGTCACGAGACCTCTCCGTCCGACTCCACCGTGAGCTGCACCGCGTCGGCGGCGAACAGCGTCGTGGCGGCCTCCACCGGCTTGCCGTCGAGGTCCGCGTTGACGTACTGCACGACGAGCACCGGCTGCGTGACCGGCCGGGCCAGCGCGTCGGCCTCGGCCGGCGTGGGCAGGCGCGTCGAGATCGTGCTGCGCACGCGCACGTAGTCGGCCACGCCCAGGTCCTTCAGCGCCTGGGTGATGACGCCGCCCGCCTTGAACGCCTCGGCCATGCCCGACAGCCGCGGGCACGGGTACGCCGCGGTGCAGATGCCCACCGGCCGTCCGCGGATGGAAGCGCGCGTGTGGAGGATCTCCACCTCGCTGCCCGCCGGCACCTTCAGCGGCCCGGCCCACTCGCCCGCCTTCGCGCGTTCGTGGGACAGCAGCTCGCGCTTCGCCCGTTCACCCGCCTGCGCGACGTTTTCGCTCATGCGGGTGCGCCGCTGCAGCGCGTAGTCGAGCACCAGCTCGCGAACGTACGTGCCGCTGCCGTGCACCACCCGCAGGTGCCCTTCGCGCACCAGGGCCTGCACGGCCTGGCGCAGCGTGTGCCGGTTCACCTCGAAGCGCGCGGCGAGCGTGGCCTCGTTCGGCAACCGTTCGCCGGGCGCGATGCGGCCCGACACGATGTCGTCGCGCAGCGCGGTGGCGATGGCCTCCCAGCGCCGCCCGCGCGGGGCGTCGGCCTGGACGTCGGGAGAAGGTTCGAGCTCGGGATTTCGGTTCATGGTCAAGAAATTGTCATCGACGACTCGGATACTGCGTGCAATGATAAAGTCATCTAGATGACATCGTGATGAACTCCGACGCCATGAACACCCCCCCTCCTCACGCCCCCCGCCAGGCCTGGCTGTCGCTGCTGGCCCAGGCCCCGCGCGACCTGCTGGCCACCCATGCCGCCCCGGTGATCGCCGACCACCACTTCGAATGGCTGCGCCGCCCCGAGACCGGCCTCGCGATGGTCCGCGCCCGCATCGCCAACGGCGGCGACCGCTTCAACGTGGGCGAGGCCACCGTCACGCGCTGCGTGGTCACGCACCGGCCCGCGAACGGCCCCGCCACGGCCGGCGTCGGCTGGGTGCTGGGCCGCGACGAGGACCGCGCGCAGTGGGTCGCCTCGCTCGACGCACTGCTGCAGGTGCCCGCGCTGCACCCCGTGCTGTCGAAGGCGGTGCTCGCGCCGCTGGCCGAGGCCCTCGCCGCCCGGCGCGCCGCGGACTCGGCCCGCGCCGACACCAGCCGCGTCCAGTTCTACACGCTCCAGCCGGAGGCCAACTGATGAACACCACCGCCCTGGCCGACCTGGCCCCGGGTCTCGCCGACCCCGTCCACGACGCGCAGCAGGTGTTCCGCCGCCTGCTCGACGCGATGTCCCGCCCCGGCCGCCTGCAGAGCCTCGACGACGCCGCCGTGCGCGTCGACCCGCCTGCCGGACTCGGCGCCGCCACCGCGGCCGTGCTGCTGACCGTCGCCGACCCCGACCTGCGCGTGTGGTTCGCCCCCGGCGCCCACGCCGAGGCGCTGGCCGCCTGGCTGCGCTTCCACACCGGCGCGCGCATCGCCGACACCGCCACCGAGGCCGACTGGCTCGTGCTGGCCGCGAACGACGCCCGGCCCGACGTGTGGTCCGAGGCTGCCATCGGCACCGACGAAGCGCCGCACACCGCCGCCACGCTGCTGGTGGAGGTGCCGTCGCTGTCGGCCACGCCCGGCCTGCGGCTCACCGGCCCCGGCATCGAACACCACCACTCGCTGGACGTGGGGGGTGTCGGCACCGCCTTCTGGCAGGAGCGCCAGTCCCGCGAGCACCATTTCCCGCGGGGCGCCGACCTCGTGCTCACGTGCGGCCCGCTGATCGCGGCCCTGCCCCGTTCCACCCGCATCGCCCTGGAGGACTGACCCGTGTACATCGCCGTCAAGGGAGGAGAGGCCGCGATCGCCGCGTCGTGGCGCCTGCTCGACGAAGCCCGCCGGGGCGACCGCGCGCTGCGCGAGCTGGAAGTCGCGCAGATCCGCGAACAGCTCGGGCTGCTGGTCGATCGCGTGATGGCCGAGGGCTCGCTGTACGACCCCGAGCTCGCCGCGCTCGCGTTGAAGCAGGCCCGGGGCGACGCCATCGAGGCGGCGTTCCTGATCCGCGCCTACCGCACCACGCTGCCGCGCTTCGCGTTCACCGAACCGGTGGACACCGACCGCATGCGCGTCTCGCGCCGCATCTCCGCGATCTTCAAGGACCTGCCGGGCGGCCAACTGCTGGGCCCCACGTTCGACTACACGCAGCGCCTGCTCGACTTCCGGCTGCTGGAGGCCGGCAGCGCCGCGCCGCTCGCCACGCCGGCGTCCGCCGAACCGCCGCCGGCCGTGGCGCCCGCACTGAAGCACCTTGCCGACGAAGGCCTGGTCGAACCGGCCGTGCCGTCGGCGGGTGACCCGGAGCCCGACGACATCACCCGCCACCCGCCCGCGTACCCGACGCCCCGCCCGGCCCGCCTGCAGATGCTGTCGCGCGCCGACGAGGGCTGGCTGCTGGGCCTCGCGTACTCCACGCAGCGCGGCTATGCGAACACCCACCCGTTCGCCGGCGAGGTGCGCCACGGCCACGTCGCGGTGGAGGTGGTGCCCGACGAACTGGGCTTTCCCATCGAGATCGGCGAGATCGAGCTCACCGAATGCCAGATGGTCAACCAGTTCGTCGGCAGCGCCAACGCGCCGCCGCAGTTCACGCGCGGCCACGGCCTCGCCTTCGGCCACGGCGAACGCCGCGCGATGGCGATGTCCCTCGTCGACCGCGTGCTGCGCGCCGACGAGTTCGACGAGGAGGTCACGAGCCCCGCGCAGCAGCAGGAGTTCGCGCTGCCGCACGGCGACAACATCGAGGCCTCCGGTTTCGTCCAGCACCTGAAGCTGCCCCACTACGTCACGTTCGAATCGGAATTGCACATGGTGCGCACGCTCCGTTCGGCACAGCAAGCAGAGACCCCATGAACGCCGGCTACAACTTCGCCTACCTCGACGAGGGCACCAAGCGCATGATCCGCCGCGCGCTGCTGAAGGCCGTGGCCGTGCCCGGCTGCCAGGTGCCGTTCGGCTCCCGCGAGATGCCCCTCGCCTACGGCTGGGGCACCGGCGGCATCCAGGTGACCGCCGCGGTGCTCGGCCAGGGCGACGTGCTCAAGGTGATCGACCAGGGTTCGGACGACACCACCAACGCCGTCAACATCCGCCACTTCTTCCGCCGCACGACGGGCGTGTCCACCACGGAACGCACCCGCGAGGCCACGGTCATCCAGACGCGCCACCGCATCCCCGAGGCGCCGCTCACGGAGCATCAGGTGCTCGTGTACCAGGTGCCGCAGCCCGAGCCGCTCTACAAGCTGGAGCCGCGCCGCGCCGAAGCCACGCGCCTGCACGCGTACCGCGAGTACGGCCTGATGCACGTGAAGCTCTACGAGGACCTGACGCACTGGGGGCGCCTGGACAGCAGCTACGACCACCCGGTGCTGGTGCACGGCCGCTACGTGATGTCGCCGTCGCCCATCCCGAGCTTCGACAACCCGAAGATGCACCGCAACCCCGCGCTGCAGCTGTTCGGCGCCGGCCGCGAGAAGCGCCTGTACGCCGTGCCGCCCTACACGGACGTGAAGAGCCTCGACTTCGAGGACCATCCGTTCGAGGTGCCCATGCCCGAACACGCGTGCGCGCTGTGCGGCAGCACCACCACCTGGCTCGACGAGGTGCCCACCTCCGACGGCGTCCCCCTCCACACCTGTTCGGACACCGACCACTGCCGCGAGCAGCGCGAGGCCGCCGAAGGAGCCCCCCTGTGACCGATCCCGTCATCACCGTGCGCGACGCCACGGCGCGCGACGTGCCGAACCTGCTGATGCTGTACGAGACCTCCGGCATCGACCGCCCCGGAGAAAACGACCCCGAACGCGCCGCGGCGCACTGGTCGGCCCTCCGCAAGGCCGGTGCCCACGTGTTCATCGCCGAGTCCGGCGACGGCCAGCCCCTCGGCACCCTCACGCTCTTCATCCTGCCGCTGCTGGCCCACGCCACGGCCCCCGCCGCGCTGGTGGAAGACGTGGCGGTGCACCCTGCCGCACAGGGCAAGGGCATCGGCCGCCGGCTGATCCACGAGGCCATGGAGCGCGCCTCGGCCGCCGGCTGCTACAAACTCGCGCTGTCGTCGAACGAGAAGCGCGAGGCAGCGCATGCCTTCTACGACAACCTCGGCTTCCAGCGCCACGGCTTCAGCTTCGTGGTGCCGCTCGGAGGTGCACGATGAACGAACCGCTGCTGCGCGTGGACGCCCTCAGCCACCGCTTCGCGAACGCCGGCACCCGCTGGGCGGTGCGCGATGCGGCGCTGTCCCTGTACCCCGGCGAGGTGGTCGCCATCGTCGGCGAATCCGGCTCGGGCAAGAGCACGCTGCTCAACTGCATCGCCGGCCGCATCGCCCCGCTCGAAGGCCAGGTGCTCTACCGCACCGCCGACGGCCGCAAGGTCGACGTGCACGGCCTGCCCGAACGCGAACGCCGCGAACTCGCCCGCACCGAATGGGGCTTCGTCGAACAGCACGCGGCCGACGGCCTGCGCCTGAACGTGAGTGCCGGCGCCAACGTCAGCGAACGCCTGATGGCCCTCGGCCAGCGGCACCACGGGCAGCTGCACGCCAGCGCCTGTGAGTGGATGGAGCGCGTGGAGCTCGACCCGGCCCGTGTCGACGACAGCCCGCGCGCCTTCTCGGGCGGCATGCGCCAGCGCCTGCAGATCGCACGCAACCTCGTGACCCGCCCGCGCCTCGTGCTGATGGACGAACCCACGTCGGGCCTCGACGTGTCGGTGCAGGCCCGCCTGCTCGACCTCGTGCGCGTGCTCGTCGCCCGCATGCACCTGTGCGCGCTCGTCGTCACGCACGACCTCGGCGTGGCGCGCCTGCTCGCCCACCGCACGCTCGTGATGCAGCAGGGCCGCATCGTCGAGCAGGGCCTGACCGACCGGGTGCTCGACGATCCGCAGCATCCTTACACTCAACTCCTCGTCTCCTCGGTGGTGATGCCATGACGGCCCTGACGACTCCCGTGCTTCGCGTGCGCGACCTGCGCAAGACCTTCACGCTGCACCTGCGCGACAGCCTGCGCCTGCCGGTGCTGCAAGGAGTGTCCCTCGACGTCGCCGCCGGCGAGTGCGTGGCGCTCGTGGGGCCATCCGGCCAGGGCAAGTCCACGCTGATGAAATGCCTGCACGGCAGCTACGGGGCCGACAGCGGCGAGGTGCTGCTGGCCCGCGACAACGGTGCCACCCTCGACCTCGCCACGGCCACGCCGCAGGAGGTCATCCAGGTGCGCCGCCGCGAGATGGCGTACGTGAGCCAGTTCCTGCGCGTGGTGCCGCGCGTGCCGGCGATCGACGTGGTGGCCGAGCGCCGCGTGGACGCCGACCCCGCCGCGAACACGCTGGACGACGAAGCCCATGCCGCCGCCCTGGCCCGCGCGCGCGACGAGGCACGTTCGCTGTTCGACCGCCTCAACGTGCCCCAGGGCCTGTGGGACCTGCCCCCGGCCACGTTTTCCGGCGGCGAGCAGCAGCGGGTCAACATCGCCCGCGGCTTCATCCAGCCCGCCACCCTGCTGCTGCTCGACGAACCCACCGCCTCGCTGGACGCCACGAACCGCCGCGTCGTCGTCCAGCTGATCGAGGAGGCCAAGGCCCGCGGCACCGCCGTCGTGGGCATCTTCCACGACGAAGAAGTGCGCGACGCCGTCGCCACCCGTTGCATCCACGTGAGACACGACGCATGACCGCCCCGAACGAACTCCTGCTGAACAACGCCCGCCTCGTGCTGGGCAACGAGGTGATCCACGGCCACGTGCTGCTGCGCGACGGCCTCGTCGCCGGGATCGGCCACGGCCCGAGCCAGGTGCCCGGCGCCGTGGACCTGCGCGGCGACCTGCTGCTGCCCGGCCTCGTCGAGGTGCACACCGACAACCTCGAGCGCCACGTGATGCCGCGCCCGAAGGTGTACTTCCCGATGCAGTCCGCCGTGCAGTCGCACGACGCCGAGATCGCCGCAGCCGGCATCACCACGGTGCTCGACGCCATCGGCGTGGGCGACCCGTACGGCGACGGCTTCCGCTCGCGCGACCAGAGCGCGCTGCTCGACGTGCTCGACCGCCTGGAAGCCGCCGGCGCGCTGCGCGCCGACCACCTGATCCACGTGCGCTGCGAGCTGCCGGCCCCGAACGCGCAGGCGCTGTTCGAACCCTTCGCGCGCCACGCGCGCCTGCGCCTCATCTCGCTGATGGACCACACGCCCGGCCAGCGCCAGTGGACCGACGTCGAACACGCCCGCATCTACTACACCGGCAAGAAGGGCTGGAGCGACACCCGCTTCGACGAGGAGGTGCGCATCGCCCCGCAGCGCCAGGCGCAGTACGCCGTGCCCAACCGGGCCTGGTTCACCGCGTTCGCGAAGGACCATGGCGTGGCGCTCGCCACCCACGACGACACCACGCTCGCCCACGTCGACGAGGCGCATGCGCTCGGTGCGTCGATGAGCGAGTTTCCCACCACGATGGACGCCGCCCGCCACGCACGGTCGCTCGGCCTGTCCACCGTGGCCGGCGCGCCGAACGTGGTGCGCGGCGGCTCGCACTCGGGCAACGTCGCGGCGCTCGACCTCGCGAAGGCCGGCGTGCTGGATGCGCTGTCGTCCGACTACGTGCCGTCGAGCCTGCTGCAGGCCGCGTGGAAGCTCCAGTCGGACGCGGGCTTCTCGCTGCCCGAGGCGGTGAAGGTGGTGAGCCGTGCCCCCGCGCTGGCCTGCGGCCTGCACGACCGCGGCGAGATCGCCATCGGCCTGAAGGCCGACGTGGTGCGTGTCGTCGAGGTAGGGGGTCTGCCGACCGTGCGCGAGGTGTATCGTGCCGGCCGGAGGATCACATGACCGAAACCCCCTGGACCGACACCACCCACGACATCGGCACCGTGGAGGGCCTGCGGGCCCTCTACGCGCTGCCGGCAGGCGCCTCCCTGAAGAAGGAAGCCGACCACGTCCACCCGATGTACCGGCCCTTCATCGAGACCTCGCCCTGGCTCGCGATCGCGACGCTCGGGACCCACGGGCTCGACATCTCGCCGCGCGGCGACGCCCCGGGCTTCGTCGAGGTGGCCGACGACCACACGCTGCTGCTGCCCGACCGGCGCGGCAACAACCGCATCGACACGCTGCGCAACATCGCGTTCGACCCGCGGGTGTCGCTGCTGTTCCTCGTGCCCGGCCACAACGAGGCGCTGCGCGTGCTGGGCTCCGCCCGCATCTCGGTGCACCCCGACCTGCTCGCGCGCTTCGAGGTGGACGGCAAGCCACCGCGCTCGGTGCTGGTGGTCTCGGTCACCAGGGTGTTCTTCCAGTGCGGGCGCGCGGTGCTGCGGTCCGGGCTGTGGAATCCGGCGAAACATGTGACCCGGGACGCGCTGCCCACCGCCGGCCGTGTGCTGGAGGTGCTGTCGCAGTCGGAGATCGACGGCGCGGCCTACGATGCGGCCCTTCCGGAGCGGCAGCGCAGCACGCTCTACTGAAGAGAAAGGGTCAGCCGGTCACGCGGGCCCACGCCCGCTCGATCAGGGCCTGCGGGCTGCGGTCGCGCGGCTCGCTGATCGCGATGCCGGGCGCGTCGTCGCCGGTCTCGGGCAGGCGTTGCAGGCGCCGCGCGACGAGCGCCGCCACCCGGTCCGCCTCCGCCGCGGAATCGAAGCCGTCGAGCATCACGGCGAGCGAGCCGTCCTCCCGCCGCGTGACCACGTCGGACTCGCGCAGCGCGCGGCGGCAGGCCACGGCGCCCGCCGCATCGACGGACATCATCAGCACGGCCACCGTGCCGGTCTCGCGGCGCGCGGCCGCCAGCGAACGGCGCAGGCTGCTCTCGAAGGCCACCGGCGTCGCGAAATCGGAGGCCGGCTCCCACCAGGCCGCCAGGCCGACCGGGGCGTCCGGAAGCTGCTTGTGGAGGGCGGAGGAGGATGCGATCTGCATGGGGGACTGCGTTGGAGAGATCGGGCGATCCCCCTAGCATGCCCGTTCACCGTCGAAACGGGGCGTCGGCGCCCGCCGCATCGGCTTGTAGGCGAACGCCTCACACACCCGGCATTCCGCCGGGCAAGCTCAGCGCGCGGCCCGGACCTCGTCGAGCAGCGCGAGGTAGTAGCCGAGCGACGGCACCGCCTTGCCCGGCTCCTTGGCCGCATCGTCCCAGCGCCGCAGCTGCAGTGCATCGCCCGCGTACGGCTGCCGCTGGAACACCGCGGCCTCGGCCCCGGACATCGGACCGCCCTGCAGCGCGAGCGAATGCACCGAGGCGGGCGACAGCGCGGCGGCGTAGACCGCGTCGAAGGTCACGAGGCAGCGCTTGGCCTCCACGTGCAGCCGCACCGGTTCCACCACGGAGGGCGGGAACCAGGCCGACAGGAACGGCACGGCACGGTGCTCATGCCGGTCGTCGACGTCGTCGGGCAGCTGCTCGAAGAAGTGGCCGATGTCGTGCAGCAGCGCGGCCGCGACCAGCGTGGACGGCGCGTGCGCCCACTCCGCGAGCTGGGCGCACTGCAGCGCATGCTGCAGCGCCGTGACCGGCTCGCTGCGCGCGCCGTCGTACACCACGTCGCCGTGCTGCGCGAACAGCTGCTCGATGCGTTCGACCGCGTCCATCACACGAGCCGCTTGCGCAGCTGGGCCGAGGCCATGTCGATCAGCGAGACGGTGACCATCAGCATGAGCAGCACCGCGGCAGTCTCGGCGTACTGGAAGCCTCGGATCACCTCCCACAGCACCATGCCGATGCCGCCCGCACCCACCATGCCGACGACCGAGGCCGAACGCACGTTGGATTCGAAGCGGTACAGCGCGAACGAGATCCACAGCGGCATCACCTGCGGCAGCACGCCGTAGAGGATCTCCTCGAGCGGGTGCGCGCCCGTGGCGCGGATGCCCTCCACCGGCTGCGGGTCGATGGCCTCGACGGCCTCCGAGCACAGCTTCGCGAGCGTGCCGGTGGTGTGCACCCACAGCGCCAGCACGCCGGCGAACGGGCCCAGGCCCACCGCGACGACGAACAGCAGCGCGAACACCATCTCGTTGATGGAACGGAACGCGTCGAGCACGCGGCGCGCCGGCTGGTGGATCCACCACGGCGTGATGTTGCCGGCCGCGAGCAGCGCGAGCGGCACCGAACACACGATGGCGAGCGCCGTGCCCCACACCGCGATCTGCAGCGTGACGACCAGTTCGGAGAGGTAGTTGCGCCAGTCGGTGAAGTTCGGCGGCAGGAAGCCGCGCACGTACTCCGCCATGTTGCCGGCGTCGTTGAACAGGTCGAGCGGGCGCATGTCGGCGCCCTTCCACGAGCCGGCGAGCACGGCCAGCAGCACGGCCCACATCAGCAGGCGCGACCAGGAAGTGCGCGGCGGCGTGGCCGCCGCGCCGAGGGCCAGGGACGGGGTCACGCCGAGGCTTCCGTCAGTTCACCTTGGCCAGCTCGGCCAGGCGGGCGTCGATGTCCTTCAGCTTCGTCGACTTGTCGTCGGCGGCCATCGCGGTGTCGGCGTCGACCTTGCTGCGCTCGCGGGCGAGTTCCAGCTGGCGGATGGGCACGAGCTGCTTGTTGTCGGACGTCACGAAGCCACCGAGCGTCAGCTTCGCGAGGTTCTCCTTCTCGCGGGCGTCGCGGCCGTAGGTCTCGAAGAACTCGCGGATCTTCTTCTTGCTGTCCGCGTCGAGGTCCTTGCGCCACACGAGCGGGTCGCTCGCGATCAGCGGCGAACGCCACACTTCACGCAGCTCGGCCGCCTTCTCGGGCATCTTGATCTTCATGCGGTCGACACCGTCGCTCGCCACCGTGGCCACGTCGATCTGCTTGCCGGCCACCGCGAGGATGTTCGTCTCGTGGTTGCTGCGCACCGAGCGCTTGAAGTCGCGGCTCGGGTCGACCTTGTTCGCGCCGAAGGCGTAGAAGCCCGGCACCAGCGAGCCGCTCGTCGAGTTGACGTCGCCGAAGCCGAGCGTCAGGTCCTTGCGGTTGCGGATCACGTCGTCGAGCGTCTTCAGCGGGCTGTCCTTGTGGACGATCATCAGGCTCCAGTAGCCCTGCGTGCCATCGACGTTCACCACGCGCGAGAACACCTCGCCGCTCGCCCGGTCCACGGCTTCCATCGCGGACTTGTTGCCCATCCACGCGAGCTGCACCTTGTTGAAGCGCATGGCTTCGATGACCCCGGCGTAGTCGGGTGCGAAGAACGTGTTGACCTTCAGGCCCGTGGCCTTCTGCATGTCGTCGATGACGGGCTGCCAGGCGGCCTTCAGGTTGTTCGACGATTCGGTCGAGATGAAGCCGAAGTTGATTTCGCGCGTCTGCGCGGCCACCGGCAGCGCGAGTCCGAGCATCGTGGCGGTGACACCGATCAGGGCGGTGATGTGGGAACGGCGGTTCATGGAAAGCTCCTGGGAGAGAAAGGGGTGGGGAGGCGGCGGTCAGGCCGCCTGCATCAGCGGCGCCGCGTCGAGCTCGGGCAGCCGCGGGGCCGGACGCGCATGCGCCGGCTCGGGGAAGAGTTCGTCGATCTGGCCGCCGTACAGCGACTGCAGGCGCTCCATCGACAGCTGGTTCGTGGGACCGTCGAACACCACCTCGCCGCCGCGCAGCGCGACGGTGCGCGGGCAGTAGGCGAAGGCGTAGTCGACCTGGTGCAGCGACACCACCACGGTGGCGCCCACGTCGCGGTTCACGGCCGCGAGCAGCTCCATCACGCGGCGGCTCGACGACGGGTCGAGCGACGCGATGGGTTCGTCGGCCAGCACGACCTTGGCGCCCTGCACCAGCGCCCGCGAGATCGCGGCCCGCTGCTGCTGGCCGCCCGACAGCGTGGAGGCCCGCTGCCACGCACACGCCTCGATGCCCACGCGGCACAGCGCCTCGTGCGCACGCTCGCGTTCCGCAGCGGGGAAACTGCGCAGCAGCGTGCGCCACAGCGGCAGGCGGTGCAGCGCACCGGCCATCACGTTCGTCATCACCGGCAGGCGTTCGACGAGGTTGAACTGCTGGAAGATCGTGGCGATCTCGGCGCGCAGCGAACGCACCTGCGGCGACAGCTTGCCGTTCGCCTGCAGCTCACGTCCGAGCACCTTGACGGAACCCCGATGCGCGACGTGCAGCCCGCTCAGGTGGCGCAGCAGCGTGCTCTTGCCGGAGCCCGACGCGCCCAGCAGCGCGACCATCTCGCCCCGCCGCACCTGCAGGTCGATGCCGCGCAATGCGGTCTTCTCGCCGAACTGCTTGTGCAGCGACGTGACTTCGATCGCCAGATCGTTCATGGGGAACCCCGGTGCTCAGTGGACAACGGGGCGAATCATCTAGATGACTCGTGACTGCGGCGTGAAATCCGCATGACAGCGGGGTGACAGCGCCGGACCCCGCCCCGGAATCACGGGGGTTGCCAACTTCCACACGGTCGGCGAACATCAGGTGCAAAATACGTCACGGAGTTTCCATGGACGCCCACAACACCCCCGCCCCGCTGCCGTCTCCCGACGGCAACGCCACGCGCTGGGCCGCGCTGCTGGCCGAGATGTCCGAGCTTCACGCGAAGCTCGAGTACATGCGGCTGATGCTGCGGCTGCAGGCCGGCGACAGCGCCTCCGGCCGCTGAGTTTCCTTCTTACCGGCCGAGCCGGAACACCGACACCGCGCCCACGAGGCGGCTGGCCTGGTCCTTCAGGCTTTCGCCGGCCGCGGCGCTCTGCTCCACCAGCGCGGCGTTCTGCTGCGTGACCTGGTCGAGCTGGCTCACCGCCTCGCTCACCTGGCCGATGCCCGCGGTCTGCTCGCGGGTCGCGGAACCGATCTCGGCAATCAGGTCGCTCACGCGCTTGACCTGCTCGACGATCTCGCCCATCGAGCGGCCGGCATCGCCCACCTGGCGGCTGCCCTGCTCGACACGCTCCACGCTGTCGCTGATCAGCGTCTTGATTTCCTTGGCGGCCTGCGCGCTGCGCTGGGCGAGCGAACGCACTTCACCGGCCACCACCGCGAAGCCGCGGCCCTGTTCGCCAGCCCGCGCGGCTTCCACCGCGGCGTTCAGCGCGAGGATGTTCGTCTGGAACGCGATGCTGTCGATCACCCCGATGATGTCGCCGATCTTCTTGCTCGACGTGGTGATGCCTTCCATCGTGTCGTTCACGAGGCCCACGATCGACCCGCCCTGGGCCGCGGCCGCCGAGGCGTTGGCGGCCAGTTCCTCGGCCTGGTGGGCCGAGTCGGCGTTGTTGCGCACGGTGGCGCTCATCTGTTCCATCGACGAGGCGGTCTGCTGCAGGCTCGAAGCGGACTGCTCCACGCGCCCGCTGAGGTCGATGGTGCCCTGGGCGATGTCGCTCGTGGCGCTCTGGAAGTTCAGCACCTGCGACGACACGTCGTCGATGATCCAGCGGAACATCAGGCCCAGCTGGTTGATGGAACGCGAGGTCATGCCGATCTCGTCGACGCGGTCGAGGTGAAGCGGGCTGCCGGTGTCGCCGGCCGCCACGCGTTCCGCCTCGGCCATCACCTGTTCGAGCGGGCGCGTGACCTGGGCCTCGACCCAGCCGAGCGCCAGTGCCGACACCACCGCGAAGCCCGCCGCGAAGGCCGCGAGACCCGCGCCGCCGAGGCCGCACGCGGCGGCACCGGCGATGGCCACCGCCACGAGGGCGATCGCCGGCAGGCGCAGGCGCCAGCGCACGGACATCGTCTTGAGCATGCTGCGCCAGGCCATCGCACCCGTGTGCACCACGAGGCCCTTGTGGAACGCGGCGCCGGCGCCGCCTTCCTTCTTGAAGCCGGCGTACAGCGCCTCGGCCTGCTTGATCTCGTCTCGGCTGGCGCGCGTGCGCACCGACATGTAGGCCACGGTGCGGCCGTTGCGCTTGACGGGCGTGGCATTGGCCCGCACCCAGTAGTGGTCGCCGTTCTTGCGGCGGTTCTTCACGATGCCGGTCCACGACTGGCCCGCCTTCAGCGTCGCCCACATGTCGGCGAAGGCTTCGCGGGGCATGTCGGGATGGCGCACGACGTTGTGGGCCTCGCCCTTCAACTCGTCCTGCGTGAAACCGCTGGCGGCCTCGAAGGCGGCGTTGGCGTAGAGGATGCGGCTGTCCGTGTCGGTGGTCGACATCAGGGTCGCGTCGGCCGGAAATTCGTGTTCTCGCTGGGTGACGGGAAGATTCGTTCGCATGAGAGGGACTGCAATCCAGGACGTGAAAAAAGGCACGGGAACCGCCCTGGAGACGGCTCCGACGTGCCTGTTTTCGGCAATCTCACGGCCAACTTGAGGGTGAACCCTCAGCGCATGCGGAACACCGCCACCGCGTTCACCAACTGCGTGGCCTGGCGGCTCAGGTTCGCGCTGGCCGCGGCCGACTGCTGCACGAGCGCCGCGTTCTGCTGCGTGGTCTGGTCCAGATGCGAGACCGCGTCGGTGACCTGCCCGATGCCGCTCGACTGCTCGCGGGTGGCGGATCCGATCTCGGCGATCAGGTCGCTCACACGCTTGACCTGCTCGACGATCTCGCTCATCGAGCGCCCCGCGTCCTCCACCTGGCGGCTGCCCTGCTCGACCCGCTGGACGCTGTCGCCGATGAGGGACTTGATCTCCTTCGCGGCCTCGGCACTGCGCTGCGCCAGCGACCGCACCTCGCCCGCCACCACCGCGAAGCCGCGGCCCTGTTCGCCGGCCCGCGCCGCTTCCACCGCGGCGTTGAGCGCGAGGATGTTGGTCTGGAAGGCGATGCCGTCGATCGTGCCGATGATGTCGCCGATGCGCTTGCTCGACGCCGTGATGCCCGCCATCGTCTCGTTGACCTCGCCGACCACCGCGCCGCCCTGGGCCGCCGCGCCGCTCGCGCTCGCGGCCAGCTGCTCGGCCTGGCGCGACGCGTCGGCGTTGTTGCGCACGGTGGCGCTCATCTGCTCCATCGAGGCCGCCGTCTCCTGCAGGCTGGCCGCGGCCTGTTCGGTGCGCGCGCTGAGGTCGTTGTTGCCCTGGGCGATGTCGCTGCTCGACGACTGCACGTTGACCACCTGGGCCGCCACGTCATCGATGACCCAGCGGAACATGAGGCCCAGCTGGTTGATCGAGCGCAAAGTCAGGCCCACTTCGTCGACGCGGTCGAGCTGCACGGACTTGCTCATGTCGCCGGCGGCCACACGCTTCGCGTGATCCATCACGGTCTCGAGCGGACGCGTGACCTGCGCCTCGATGAACCAGAGCGCGAAGAACGTCAGCGCGAGGTACGCGCCCACGAACTCGGCGAGTGACACCATCGACAGTCCGCTCATGGCCGCTGCGGCGATGCTCAGCACGGTCATCGCGAACACGGGAAGGCGGATGCGCCAGCGCACGGGCATCGTCTTGAGCCAGGTCCGCCACGCCATCGCGCCGCGCTTGAGCACGACCCCCTTGTGGAAACGCAGGCCGTTCGCACGGCCTTCGCGCATCGCGGCATACAGGTGTTCGGCACCGGCCACTTCCTCGCGCGAGGGTTTCGTGCGCACGGACATGAACGCGACGGGCTGCCCATGGCGCATGACGGGCGTCGCGTTCGCGCGCACCCAGTAGTGGTCGCCGTTCTTGCGGCGGTTCTTCACGAGCCCGGTCCACGACTCACCGGCCTTCAGCGTGGCCCACATGTCCCCGAACGCCGCGGGCGGCATGTCGGGGTGGCGCACCAGGTTGTGGGGCTGGCCCACGATGTCCTCGGCCGCGAAGCCGCTGACGTTGATGAAGGCCTCGTTCGCGTACGTGATGCGGCTCTGCGGGTCCGTGACGGACATCAGCGTCGCATCGGCCGGGAAGTCGTGTTCGCGCTGGGTGACGGGAAGGTTGTTTCGCATGGGGCTGACTTGGTCGTGGTGGAACGTCGACGTCGAACAGCTCCGCCGGCAAGGCATCTTCGACGGGACCGCCGCGGTCTGAAGGGCGGAACAGCGCGGGTGTTTCTGCGCTTGTTTCGCCGTGACCGTCAAACACCTACACCACGGGCCAAACGTTGCGCCAGACAGGACACGGCCGTGACCAAAGCTTCCAGTGGTGTCGAGCGGTAACGCCAGCTCAAGGCGCTGCCACCCAGTCCGAAGTCCAACGAGTCGACAGACATCCGTCCAGGGGGCCGGCGACGCCGGCAGGACGTCAAAACAGGGAGCATCGAAAATGAACCGCAGGAACCTCGTGCTGGGCGCTCCGGCACTGTGTGTGGGCAGCTGGCTGGCCGGCGTCCACGGGACCGCCACCGCCCAGTCGGGTGTCGTGAAGTTCGGCCAGTCGGCCGCGCTGACCGGCGACCTCTCCGAACACGGCAAGGCCGTGCGGGCCGGCATCCTCGCGGCCTTCGATGCCGCCAACAAGGCGGATCGCAACCAGCGCTTCGAACTCGTGTCGCTCGACGACGCCGGTGCCGCCGACCGTTGCGCGAAGAACGTGAAGGCGCTCACCGACGCCGGCGTGACCGCACTGCTGGGCCTCACGAGCGGCGCGGGCGCCGAGGCCGTGCTGCCCGGCCTCGAATCGCAGCAGGTCGCGCTGCTGGGTTCGGCCACCGGCCACATGGGCATCCGCGCCGACAACCTCGCGTCGGCGTACCACACCCGCGCGGGCTACGACCTCGAGTTCAAGCGCATGGTGTCGTACGTGAAGGACCGCAGCCTCTCGCGCTTGGGGCTCGTCTACCTCGAAGGCACGTCGAAGCCGAACCTCGCCGCGATGACAGTGTCGCTCGCCACCGTGGGCATCACGCCCGTCGTCGCCATCGCCCTCGACCGCAACAACCCGTCGTACGACGCGGTGGCCGCGCAGCTCGCCGACCAGCGCCTCGACGCCGTGATGTTCATGGCCGCAGCAACACCCACCGCCTCGATCATCGACCACCTGCTCGCGTCCCGCTACAAGGGCATGAACTTCGCGTCGTCGATGGCCGGGCAGGACCTCGTCGAGGCGCTCGCCGCCAAGGGCCAGAGCGCGGTGATGAGCGTCGTGGTGCCGCGCCCGAATGCGATGGGCCTTCCCGTCGTGAGCCGCTGCCAGCAGGACCTGGCCGCGATGGGCAGCGACCAGCGCATGGGCGTGTCGGTGCTCGAGGGCTACATCGCCGGCCGCACCGCGGTCGAGGCCGCACGCGGCGCCGTCAAGGGCGGCGCCGTGAACCGCACGCGCCTGAAGGAGTCGCTCGCGTCGCTGCGCACCGACCTCGGCGGCTACAAGGTGCAGTTCGCCCCGGGCAACCCGCATGGCTCGAAGTACGTGGAGCTCGTGACCATCGACCGGTACGGCAAGATGGTCGGCTGATCCCCTGCTAACCTCGGTGCTGTCGTCCCACAGCACCGAGTGCCTTGACCTCTCCCTCCGCCGCTTCCATCGCCTCGCGCTGCCTGTGCCTCGCGGGGCCCACCGCGTCCGGCAAGACCGCGGCCGCGCTCGCCATCGCCGCGGCGCTCGCGCCGCGGCGTCCCGTCGAGATCGTCAGCGTCGACTCGGCGCTCGTGTACCGCGGCATGGACATCGGCACCGCCAAGCCCACGGCCGCCGAACGGGCGCAGGCGCCCCACCACCTGATCGACATCATCGAGCCCACCGGCGCGTACTCGGCGGCACGCTTCGTCGCGGACACGCACCGGCTCGTCGACGAGATCACCGCCCGCGGCGCGCTGCCGCTGCTCGTGGGCGGCACCATGCTGTACTTCAAGGCGCTGTTCGACGGGCTCGACGAGATGCCGGCCTCCGACCCGGCCGTGCGGGCCGCGCTCGACGCCGACGCCGCGGAACGCGGCTGGCCCGCGCTGCACGCCGAACTCGCCACCGTGGACCCCGTCACCGCGCAGCGGCTGCCGCCCACCGACGCGCAGCGCATCCAGCGCGCGCTGGAGGTGTACCGCGTCAGCGGCCGGCCGCTGTCGTCGTTTCATCGCGAACGCGAGGCGGTGGACACGCCCCCGCTGATCTCGCTCGAACCCGTCGACCGCGCGTGGCTGCACCGCCGCATCGGTGAGCGGTTCGCGCTGATGCTGCACGACGGCCTCGTCGACGAGGTGGCCGGCCTGCGGGACCGCGGCGACCTCACGCTGGCAATGCCGTCGATGCGCTGCGTGGGCTACCGCCAGACCTGGGAGGCGCTGGACCGCGGCGACCTGTCGGACCTCCAGGAACTCGGCGCCGCCGCCACGCGGCAGCTGGCCAAGCGCCAGGTCACGTGGCTGCGCAGCATGCCGCAGCGCCAGGTGATCGACTGCGACGGGCCCGACGCCACCGGCCGGGCGGTCGCGCTCGCGGTGCGCCTCGCGGAGACCCTCGCTTGACCACGCCCCTCGCGCAGGTGCGCGGCCTCGCGAAGGCGTGGCCGGGGCAGCCGCTGTTCTCGGCGGTGGACCTCGACGTCGCCCCGGGCGAGTTCGTCGCGATCGTCGGCGAGTCGGGTGTCGGCAAGTCCACGTTCCTCAACTGCCTCGCCGGGCTCGACACGGTCGATGCCGGTTCGGTGTCCATCGCCGGCCGCGAGGTCACCACGCTCGACGAGACGCAGCAGGCGCTCTTCCGGCGCGAACACCTCGGCTTCGTCTTCCAGGCCTTCCATGTGCTGCCGCACCTGAGCGTCGCGCACAACGTCGCGCTGCCGCTGCTGCTGCAGCACCGCGCCGACGACACGCGCGTGGCCGAGGTGCTCGACGCGGTGGGCCTCGGCGGGCTCGGGGCGCGGCTGCCGCAGACGCTGTCGGGCGGGCAGTTGCAGCGCGTGGCCATCGCCCGGGCGCTCGTGCACCGGCCCGCGCTGATCCTCGCCGACGAACCCACCGGCAACCTGGACCCCGCCACCGCGGCGAAGGTGATGGACGTGCTGGTGGCGCAGGTGCATGGCGAACGCGCCGCGTGCGTGCTCGTCACGCACTCGCGCACGGCCGCGGCACGGGCCGACCGGGTGCTGACGCTCACGGCCACGGGACTTCACGAAACATGATCGGGTTGCTCCGCCAGCTGTCGTGGCCGGAGCTGCGCCACCACCCCTGGCGCAACCTCGCCGCGCTGCTCGCGGTGATGCTGGGCGTCGCGCTCGCGTTTTCCGTGCACCTGATCAACGCGTCGGCTCTGAGCGAGTTCAGTGCGGCGGTGCGGTCGGTGAACGGTGAACCCGACTTCGAGCTGCGCGCGCAGCGGGGCGGCTTCGACGAGGCGCTGTACGCGCGGGTGGCGGCCCACCCGGACATCGCGGTGGCCAGCCCCGTGATCGAGATCGACACCTACGCCGTCGACCCCGCGGGCAAGCGTGTGCCGCTGCGCGTGCTGGGCCTCGATGCACTCGTGGCCGGGGCCGTGTCGCCCGCGCTGCTGCCCCACGCGTCGGACGACGGCAGCCGCTACGCCGCGCTGCTGCCCGACGCCGTGTTCCTGAACCCCGCGGCCCGCGAGGCGCTCGGCACGACCGGCGACCTGCGGCTGCAGACGCCATCGGGCAGCGCGGTGCTGTCCGTGCGCGGCACCGTGAGCGCGCCCGGCGCGGCCCTCGCCGTGATGGACATCGCCGGCGCCCAGGCCACGTTCGGCTGGCTCGGCCGGCTGAGCCGCATCGACGTGCGGCTGGCCGCGGGCGCCGACCGCCAGCGCGTCGTGGCGTCCCTCGCGCTGCCCGACGGCGTGCGCGCCGCGGCGCCGGACGAAGCCTCGCAGCGGGTCTCGAACGTGTCGCGGGCCTACCGCGTGAACCTCACGGTGCTCGCGCTCGTCGCGCTGTTCACCGGCGCGTTCCTGGTGTTCTCGATCCTGTCGCTGTCCGTGGCCAAGCGCCAGGCGCAGTTCGCGCTGCTGGGCGTGCTGGGCCTCACGGGACGCGAGCGGCTGGGCCTCGTCGTCGCCGAATCGGCGCTGCTGGGCGCCGTGGGCAGCGGGCTCGGCCTGCTGCTGGGCACCGCGCTCGCCGCGACCGCACTCAAGCTGCTGGCCGGCGACCTCGGCGGCGGCTACTTCCCCGGCGTGACCCCGCGGCTGCAGTTCAGCGCCGGGGCCGCGGCCGTGTATGGCGGCCTGGGCGTGCTGGCGGCGATGGTGGGCGGCTGGGTGCCGGCCCGCGCGGCCCAGCGCCTCGCGCCGGCCCTCGCGCTGAAGGGCCTCGGCGGCGACAGCGGCCACGCGCGCCCGTGGCTGGGCCCCGTGCTCGTGGCCCTCGGCGCGGGCCTCGCGCTGCTGCCACCGGTCGCGGGTGTGCCGCTCGCGGCCTACGCGTCGGTGGCGTGCCTGCTGCTCGGCGGCATCGCGTGGGTGCCGGCCGGCCTCGCGTTGATGCTGTCGGCCGTGCGCCCGCCGCGGGAGGCCCTGCCACTGCTGGCCGTGGAGCGCGCGCGCCACCAGCGCAACGCGGCCACCGTCGCGGTGGCGGGTGTCGTCGCGAGCCTGAGCCTCGCGGTGGCGCTCACCGTGATGGTCGCGAGCTTCCGCGACGCGGTGACGCAGTGGCTCGACACGGTGTTGCCCGCCGACCTGTACGTGCGCGCGGCGTCCGCCGGCGGCCCGGGCGACCTCGTCGCGTTGCCCGCCCCCCTCGTGGATGCGGCGGCCTCGCTGCCCGGCATCGTGCGGGCCGAGTCGCAGCGCGTCTCCCCCGTGCTGATGGACGAACGCCGGCCGCCCATCGTGCTGATCGCCCGCCCGCTCACCGATCCCGCCCGCGAACTGCCGCTGACCGGCAACCTGCGCCCCCTGCCCGCCGGGGAGACCGGCGTGTACGTCAGCGAGGCGATGGTGGACCTGTACCGCGCCGCCCCCGGCTCCCGCATCGCGCTGCCGCTGCCCGACGGCTCGCGGACCACCGTGTTCGTGCGCGGCGTGTGGCGCGACTACGCGCGCCAGCACGGTGCGGTGATGATGCACGCGGCCGACTACCGCCGGCTCACCGGCGACACCCGCGTCAACGACCTCGCGATGTGGCTCGCTCCGGGCGCGGACCCGGCCACCGTGCAGCACGCGCTGCGCGCGGCCGCCGGCGGTGATGCCGCGCTGCTCGAGTTCGCCTCACCCGGCGAGATCCGCGCCACCTCGCTGCGCATCTTCGACCGCAGCTTCGCGGTGACGTACTGGCTGCAGGGCGTCGCCATCGCCATCGGCCTCTTCGGCATCGCCGCGAGCTGGTCGGCCCAGGTGCTCGCGCGCCGCAAGGAGTTCGGCCTGCTGAGCCACCTCGGGCTCACGCGGCGGCAGATCCTCTCGGTGGTCGCGATCGAAGGGGCCGTGTGGACCGCGGTGGGTGCGGCACTCGGCCTGCTGCTGGGCATCGCCGTGAGCGTGGTGCTCGTGAAGGTGGTGAACCCGCAGAGCTTCCACTGGACGATGGACCTGATGCTGCCATGGGGCCGCCTGCTCGCGCTGTGCGCCGCGGTGCTGTTCGCGGGCACCGTGACGGCCTGGCTGTCGGCGCGGAGCGCGGCGTCACGGCAGATGGCCCTCGCGGTCAAGGAGGACTGGTAGGCCACCGCCCGATCCGCAAGCCACGGCCGCGCAGTGCCTTGCTCCAGCCGCAGCCACGGATTGATAATCCGCCCATCGCCCCTCCCCGCACCCCATGGCCCTCAACGAACTTCGCGCCATCGCGACCTTCACCAAGGCCGTCGAACTCGGCAGCATCCGCCGCGCGGCCCTCGCCCAGGGGGTCACGCCGCAGGCCGCCAGCCAGGTCATCGCCCAGCTGGAGCAGCACCTCGGGGTGCGACTGCTCCACCGCACCACGCGCAGCCTGGCGCTGACCGAGGAAGGCCAGCAGTTCCTCGACAACACCCGCCCCGCGCTCGCGGCGCTCGACCGCGCACTCAAGGTCGCGCGCGAGGGCAAGGACGAGATCGCCGGGCCGCTGCGCATCGTGGGGCCCAAGTCGTCCTTCGCCGCCGTGCTGATGCCCGTGCTCGACGAGTTCTGCAACACCCACCCGGACATCCAGCCCGACGTGCGGCTCGACGACGGCATCGGCGACTGGGTGCAGGACCGGGTGGACGTGGGCTTCCGCATCGGGGTCTCGCCCCAGGAGGGCGTGATCGGCCGGCTGCTGTTCCCGATGCAGCTGATCGTGTGCGCCTCGCCGGCCTACCTGGCCCGGCACGGCCTGCCCGCCTCGCTGGACGACCTCGCCGCCCACCGGTGCAGCGTCTTCCGCCAGCGCAGCACGGGCAAGGTGACACCGTGGTTCCTCGACGTCGACGGCGACGTGGTCCAGCGGCACATGTCGCCCACCCTGTCCACCGACGACACGGAGCTGGAACTGGAAGCCGTGCTCTCGGGCCAGGTCCTCGGCCAGCTCGCCAACTTCCTGGCGGCGTCGCACCTCCGGGCCGGGCGCCTGGTCCCGATCCTGCTGCCGCACCTGAGCGCCCACATGGGGCTGCACGTCTACTACGGCAGCCGGGCGGCCCAGCCGCGCCGCGTGCGCGCGTTCCTCGACCTGGTCGTCGCACGGCTCACGGACGCGCCCGAGTTCGTGCTGTCCGACCGCGAGCTGTCGGCCGCATGGCAGGCGTGGCGGCGCGTGGCACGGCCCCGGCGGTGACGTGGAGTCACCGCGGGCAGCTACCATCGTCCGGATGAACGCCCTGCCCTCTCTGCCGGAAACGCTGCTCGACAACCTGAAGGCCCGCTACGCCGAGCCGCACCGCCGCTACCACACGCTGGCGCACGTCGAGGCGCTGCTGCGCCACCTCGGCACATGGCGGCACCTCGCGCGCCAGCCGGCGCACCTCGAGGCCGCCGCCTGGTACCACGACGTGGTGTACGACACGCACCGCAACGACAACGAGGTGTGTTCGGCCGACGTGGTGCGCTTCGAGCTGATGTCGATCGGCTGGCTCGGCGTCGACGTGGAACGTGTGGCGACGATGGTGGAAGCGACGCAGCACCACCGCGCCGACGACGGCGACACCGACACGCTGCTGTTCCTCGACCTGGACCTGTCCGTGCTGGCCGCAGCGCCGGCCGCGTACGACACGTACGCTGCCGCGATCCGCGCCGAGTTCGACTGGGTGCCCGAGGCCGAGTGGCGCACGGGCCGCGCGCGGGTGCTGCGTTCGTTCATCGACCGGCCCGCGATCTACCGCACGCCCGAGCTGCACACCGCGTGGGAAGCGGCCGCCCGGGGCAACCTCGCCCGCGAGCTGGCCACCCTCGTCACGCCTTGAGCAGCCCCTCGGCCCGCAGCGCCTCGCGCACGTGCGGCCGGGCGGCCACGCGGTCGAGGTAGCGCTGCAGGTTCGGGTACGGCGTCAGCGGCAGCCCGAGGAAGTTCGCCCAGTTGACGATGGTGAACGCATACGCGTCGGCCACGCTGTACTCGCCGGCGAGGAAGTCGCGCTGGCCCAGCACGCCGTCGAGTTCGGTGAACCGCTCGGCGAGCTTCTGCTTGACCGCCTGGCGGGTCGAGTCGGCGGTCTCCTTGTGCCACAGCCACGGGCTGAACACCTTGTGCAGTTCGGTGGCGACGAAGCCGAGCCACTCGGTGACCGCGAGGCGCCGCGCCGAGCCGGGTGCACCGATCAGCGCGTGCGTGGGGTCGAGGTCGGCCACGTACGGCAGCAGCGCGGTGCCTTCGGTGTGGCGCGAGCCGTCGTCCAGTTCAAGCAGTGGCACGTACCCGCGGGGCGAGACCGTGCGGTAGTCGATGCCGCCGGCCAGGGTGTGCGTGGCGAGGTCGACGGCGACGGCCTCGAACGGCGCGCCGACTTCGCGCAGGGCGATGTGGACCGCGAGGGAGCAGGCGCCGCTGGCGTGGTAGAGCTTCATGGAAGACGTCCTTCGGTGAGTGGGGAGGACCTCACTGTAGGATTGCGTCGATGCATTGAAAATGCGCAGGAGCGCAAACGATGACTGCACGAACGCAATACGATCTCACCGCAGCCGACCTCAACGTCGTGCTGGCCCTCGTGCGCGCCGGCACGCTCGCCGCGGCCGGCGAGCGGCTGCTGGTGGACGCCTCCACGGTGTTCCGCACGCTGCAGAAGGTGGAGCGCGGCCTCGGACGCACGCTGTTCGAACGAAGCCGCAGTGGCTACGCCGCCACCGACCTCGCCCGCACGCTCGCCGAACAGGCCGAGCAGATGGAAACCGCGCTGGAGGTGGCCCGCTCGGCCGTGCAGGCGGTGCCGGCCCAGGTGTCGGGCACGGTGCGCATCACCACCACCGACACCATCCTCCACGGGCTGGTCGCCCCGGCCCTGAAGGACCTCGTGGCCGAACACCCGCTGTTGAACCTGGAACTGCACACCGCCAACGAGGTGGTGAGCCTCACGCGGCGCGAGGCCGACATCGCGGTGCGGGCCACGATGCGCCCGCCGCAGCACCTCGTGGGCCGCCGGCTCGGGCCCATCCGCCTGCGCCTCTACGCCGCGAAGAAGGCGCCGCTCCGCCGGGCCGCATCGCGCGATCCGGCATCGGTGCCGTGGATCGCCACCGACGACATGCTGCCGGACCACCCGTCCGTGCTGTGGCGCCGCAAGCACTTCCCGAAGGTGGTGCCGGGGCTGCGGGTCAACAGCGTGCTGGCGGTGATGGAGCTGATCTCGCTGGGTCTCGGCATCGGCGTGCTGCCGGCGTTCCTCGCGGCCGATCGCCCGGACCTGGTGGCGCTCGACGCGCCGGCAGACGACCACCCCAACGACCTCTGGCTGCTGACGCACCGCGAGTCGCGGCACCTTCGCCGGGTGTCCGCCGTGTACGGACACCTCGCGGAGCGCCTGGTGCTCGGCTAGCTCAGAACGCTGCGGGCCGCCACTTCAGCAGCCGCTTCTCGAGCGAACTCAGCAGGAAGTCCGCCGCCAGCGCCACCACCGCCAGCACGATCATCGCCGCGAACACGCCGCTGGCATTGAACGCGCCCTGCGCGGTGGAGATCAGCAGGCCGATGCCTTCCTTCGCGCCGAGGAACTCGCCCACCACCGCGCCCACCAGCGCGAAGCCGAAGCTCACGTGCAGGCTCGCGAGGATCCATGACATCGCCGACGGGATCACCACGGCCATGGTGAGCTGGCGCGGCGAGGCGCCGAGGATCTGGGCGTTCGCGATCATGTACTTGTCGGCCTCGCGCACGCCCTGGAAGGCGTTGCCGAAGACCACGAAGAACACCATCACCACCGCCAGCGCCACCTTCGACGCCATGCCGAGGCCCAGCGCGATCACGAAGATCGAGCCCAGCACCACACGCGGGATCGAGTTGGCGATCTGGATGTAGAGGCTGAACACGTCCGAGAGCAGCTTGTTGCGGCCCAGCACGATGCCGCAGATCACACCCGCCACCGAGCCGATGAGGAAGCCGAGCACGGTTTCCTCGAGCGTCACCGCCACCTGCATCCACAGCGAGCCCTGGGACGTGCCGTCGCGCATCCACTCGACGAGCTGGTCGTAGATCATCGAGGGCATCGAGTAGAAGAACGGGTCGATCCACTTCAGCCGTGCGGCGAGTTCCCAGCCGCCGAGCGCAACCACCAGCACCGCGAGGCGCAGCCCGATGATCATGCGGCGGCGGTTGCGGATGGCGGCCTGGGCGATGCCGGATTCGCGCGCGAGGGCCTCGTCGCTCAGGGCGGTGGGCAGGGTCGTCGTGGTGGTGCTCATGGCGGCTCCAGTGGTGAGGGTGGCGGGGCTCATTGGATGACGACCTCTTCGCGCAGGTCGTCCCAGATGTGCCGGGACAGCTCGATGAACTGCTTGTCGTAGCGCACCTCGGCCATGACACGCGGGCGCGGCAGGTCGATCTCGTAGACACGCTTCAACGTCGCCGGCCGGGCCGACAGCACGAACACGCGGTCGGCCAGCGCGATGGCCTCCTCCAGGTCGTGGGTCACGAACACCACGCTGCCGCCGTTGTTCGACCACAGCTGCAGCAACTCGTCCTGCATCAGCGTGCGGGTCTGCATGTCGAGCGCCGAGAAGGGCTCGTCCATCAGCAGGATCTCGGGGTCGTTGATGAAGGTCTGGGCCAGCGCCACGCGCTTGCGCATGCCGCCCGACAGCTGGTGCGGGTAGTGCTTGCCGAACTTGGCGAGGCCCACGCGATGGATCCAGTCCTGCGCGAGTTCGAGCGCCTCCTTCTTCGGCTTGCCGCGGAACATCGGGCCTGCGGCCACGTTGTCCTCGACGCTGCGCCACGGGAACACGGCATCGGCCTGGAACACGAAGCCGATGCGCGGGTCGATGCCGTCCACGGGGCGGCCCATCACCCGCACGTCGCCCACGGTGGGCTTGAGCAGGCCGGTGATCATGTTGAGCGTGGTCGACTTGCCGCAGCCGGTCGGGCCGACGATCGCGACGAACTCGCCGCGCGCGACCGACATGCTGAAGTTGCGCAGCGCGACCGTGGCGTTGCCGTCCTGCGAGATGAAGCGCAGCGACACGTCGCGGAAGTCGATCGCGGGGACGCTGGCGGGTGGCGTGGTCATGAGCATGGTCCGGTCCTCACTTGGTGGCCGCCGCGAGGTACGCGTTGGTGTAGGTCTTCGACAGGTCGATGTTCTTGCTCTTCACGAGCGGCTTGTAGGTGGCCAGCACCTTCAGCACCGTCTTGGGACCACCTGCGGGCATCTTCGCGTCGGCTGTGAACATCGGCAGCGAGGCCTTCAGTGCCTGCACGTACAGTTCCTTGTCGTTGCCGTAGTAGTCGCGCGGCACCTTCTCGGCGATCTCCTCGGCGCTGTGCGTCTGGATGTACTTCATCGTGCGGGCGAAGGCCTGGGCCAGCTTGGCCGCCTCGACCTTGTGCGACTCGGCCCAGGTGTTCTGCACGTACAGGCTGGCCGCCGGGTAGAGCCCGCCGAGCGCCTTCACGGTGTCGGCCTCGGTGCGCAGGTCGACCAGCACCTGCGCATCGCCGGTCTTGAGCATCTGCGACACCGTGGGTTCGGTCGTCATGCCGGCCTGGATGCGGTCCTGCTTCATCGCGGCGATGAACGTGTTGCCGGCACCCACGGGCAGCAGCGAGTACTCCTTCGAGGCCACGCCCGCGCGGTCGGCCAGGTAGCGGGTGAGGAAATCGGTGGACGAGCCCAGTCCGGTCACGCCCAGCGTCTTGCCGCCCTTCGCGTCGGCCATGCTCTTGAAGCCGGCCGCGGCGGCCTTGGTGCTGACCAGCTCGACCTCGCCCGGAACCTTGCAGAACACGGCGATGGCCTGGATCTCCTTGCCCTTGCTCTGGAGGTCGATGGTGTGGTCGTAGAAGCCCACCACGCCCTGCACGGCGCCGGCGATCAGCTGGTTCTCGGCGTCGACGCCGGCCGGCTGCGACTGCAGCTCGACGTTCAGGCCCGCGTCCTTGAAGTATCCCAGCGCCTCGGTGAGCTTGGCCGGCAGGTAGATGATCTTGTTGATGCCCCCCACCATGATGACGATGGGTGCGTCGGCCGCGTGCGCGAACGGCGCGGCGAAGGAAGTGCAGAGGGCGGCGGCGATCAGGGTGCGGCGGATGGGGGACATGGTCGGCGGTCTTTCCACGGGTTGTTCGACGAAGCCAGTCTAGAAATCCGGACCCTTCGACCAGCTTTCGGCGGCGCGCCGGAATCCTCATGGTTATCCCTAGGGCACCCCACACCGCCGCAGCCTCCCTAGAATCAGGCGCCCCATGAAGCTGCTGCTGATCGAAGACAACCCGCAACTCGCACACTGGCTCTCGAGCCTGCTGCGCGAGCAGGACTTCGTGGTCGACCACGTCGCGGACGGCGAGGCCGCCGACCTGCAGCTGCTCCAGGGCGCCTACGACGTCGTGCTGCTCGACCTCAACATCCCGGGCCTGCCCGGCAAGGCCGTGCTGCGCCGGCTGCGCGAACGCGGGGACACCGTGCCGGTGATCATCCTCACGGCCACCGCCTCGCTCGACCAGAAGGTGCTGTGCCTCGAGATCGGCGCCGACGACTACCTCGTCAAGCCGTTCGAGGTCCGCGAGCTGGTGGCGCGCATCAAGGTGCTCGTGCGTCGGCAGATGCCGGGCAAGGCCAACGACATCCTCTGCGGCGACCTGCGCTACGACCTGCGCACCCGGCAGTTCACGCTCGCCGGCGAGGAGCTGGCGCTGCCGCCGCGCGAACGCACGCTGCTGGAGACCCTCGTGCTGAAGGCCGGCAACGCGGTGTCGAAGCAGGCGCTGATCGATGCGATCTTCGGGCTCGACGACGAACCGAGCGCCGACGCGGTCGACATCTACATCCACCGCCTGCGCAAGAAGCTCGAGCCCAGCCAGGCCACCATCATCACGCTGCGCGGCGTGGGCTACCTGCTGCGCACGCGCCAGGAAGACTGAGGGGCCCCATGAAACGCGCGAGCCTGCGGCTGCGCCTGGCCCTGTGGCTGCTGCTGCCGCTGTCGGTGTTCGTCGCCGTGTGCGGCTGGCTCAACTGGCGCAATGCCGCCGAGGTGGCCGACTACGTCCAGGACCACGACCTGCTGTCCTCGGCCAAGGTGCTGTCCGACCGGCTGATCTGGGAAGGCGACGACGTGCAGGCGAGCGTGCCCCCGTCGGCGCTGAGCCTCTTCGTGTCGCCCGAGCGCGACCGCGTGTTCCTGAGCGTGACGGGCGCCAACGGCGAGCTGCTCGCGGGGTCGCCCGACTTCCCGCTGCCCGCGGTGCGCAAGCCCGAAGGCATCGACCGCGCCCAGTGGTACGACGCGGAATTCACCGGCCTGCCGCTGCGCGCGGTGGTCACCACACGCTCGATGTACGAGGTGGGCGGCGCACGCGACATCACCATCGCCGTGGGCAAGACGCAGCGCAGCCGCGACCACATGCTGCGCACGCTCTGGTGGCCCTCGCTCGTGTACCTGCTGGTGGCGCTGCTGCTCGCCGTCGCGCTCGCCGTGGCGGCGCTCACGCTCGAGCTGCGGCCCATCGTGCGCCTGAGCCGGCAGCTCGCCCAGCGCGATCCGCTGCACCTCGACCCGGTCGTCGACGCCGAGGCGCTGCACACCGAGCTGCGCCCCGTCGCCGACACGATCAACCGCTTCGTCGCCCAGCTCCAGTCGCATTCGCAGGCGCAGCGGCGTTTCATCGCCGATGCCGCGCACCAGCTGCGAACGCCGCTCGCGATGCAGGCCTCGCAGATCGAGTACGCGCGCTACACGCGGCAGCACCGCGGCGAATGGGCCACGCGGCGCGCCGACATGGACGACATGTGGCGCGAGATGCAGACCAGCAACCGCCGGCTCGTCGCAGTCACCAACAAGCTGCTGCTGCTCGCCCAGGCCGAGGAACGCGGCGACGGGCGCACGCCGCTCGAACGCGTGGACCTCGCCGCCGCCGCGCTGCGGTGTGTCGAGCAGCTCGCGGCGCTGGCGGACCGCCGCGGCATCGACCTCGGGCTGGAGTCCGAGCCCGGTGCCGACGGCGCGTTCGTGACCGCGCAGCCCACGCTGCTGGAGGCGCTGGTGAGCAACCTGCTCGACAACGCGCTGCGCTACACCCCCGAAGGCGGCAGGGTGACCGTGGGCGTGCGGCGCACCGACGAGGCCGTGTGGCTGACGGTGATGGACAACGGCCCCGGCATTCCCGCCGAAGCCCGCGACAGGATCTTCGAACGCTTCTACCGCGTGTCGAACGACACCGAAGGCACCGGCCTCGGCCTCGCGATCGTGCGCGAGATCGCGCGGGGCTTCGATGCCGACGTGACACTCTCGGACAACCCGGACGAGGCGCACGGGCTGCTGGCCACCGTGCGGTTCGCGGCGGCGGCGCCGACGGACGCCCTGGCGGCGGGTGCCGCCCTAAGGTTGCCTTAAGCAACGCGCGTCAGGCTCCGGAGCGTCCCCCCTTTCACCCGGACGAGGCACCCGCCTCCGCTCAAGACTTCGCCATGACCAATCCCTACAAGGGCCATGTCGGCCTCGACCGCATCGTGCGGGCCGCCGGCCACTCCATGGCGGGGCTCGCGTCCGCCTACCGCTTCGAGAGCGCCTTCCGGCAGGAGGCGTGGGCCGCGGCCGTGCTGGTGCCCGCGGCGCTCTGCCTCGGCACGACGTGGTGGCAGCGCCTCGCGCTGATCGGCGTGCTGCTGATCGTGCTGGTCGTCGAACTGCTCAACTCCGCCATCGAGGCCGCCGTCGACCGCATCTCGTTCGACCGGCACGAGTTGTCCAAGCGGGCGAAGGACCAGGCGAGCGCCGCGGTGTTTCTCTCGCTGGGGTTCGCCGTCGCGACGTGGGCGCTGGTGGCCGCCGAACGGTTCCTCGGCTAGGTCGGGCGGGGGGTGCGGGCGGCCGATCGCCGCTGCCCGCCCGCCGCCGTCGGTGCTTACTGGTCGAAGCCGACCTTGTCGACCAGCACGCTCGCCTGCTTGCGGTGACGAGCGATCTCCGCGAGCTGCAGCGAGTCGATCTTCAGCTCGCCGATGGCCGAGCCGATGATCGGGTCGAGCGCCACGCCCTTGCGCACGGGGTACTCGAAGTTGATCTGGGCGTACAGCGCCTGGGCCGGCTCGGAGACCAGGAACTCCAGCAGGCGGACCGCCCCGGCCTTGTTCGGCGCGTGGCGCGCGACCGACGCACCGCTGATGTTCACGTGGGTGCCCGACCGCGGGTTGTCGAAGGTCGGGCGGATGACCTTGATCGCATCACCCCACTTGCGCGCGTCGGTGCCTTCCTTGGCGGCCTTCATCTGGCCGACGTAGTACGAGTTGGCGAGGCCGACATCGCAGATGCCGCCGAGGATGTCGCGGGCCACGTCGCGGTCGCCACCGGAGGCCTTGCGAGCCAGGTTGGCCTTGACGCCACGCAGCCATTGCTCCGTCTTGGCTTCGCCGTCGTGCGCGATCATCGCGGCGACCAGCGCGGTGTTGTACGGGTGCTGGCCGGCGCGGATGCAGACCTTGCCCTTCCAGCGCGGGTCGGCCAGGTTTTCGTAGTGGATGTCCTTGAGCGCGAGGTTCTTGTCCGCGTAGAGCACGCGGGCGCGCAGCGACATCGCGAACCACTGGTCGTCGACGCCACGCAGCTGCGGCGGCACGGCCGACGTCAGTTCGCGGGACTTGACCGGCTGCGTCACGCCGCCTTCGACGAGGTCGACCAGGTTGCCGATGTCGACGGTCATGAGCACGTCCGCGGGGGAACGCTCGCCCTCGGCCTTCACGCGCTCCAGCAGGCCGTCCTTGACGAACACGGTGTTGACCTTCGTGCCGGTGCGCGACGTGAAGGCCGTGAGCAGCGGCTGGATCAGCGCGGGCTCGCGCGTGGTGTAGACGGTGACCTCGCCCGCGTTCTGGGCCAGGGCGGGCAGGGAGGCGGCGCCGAGCGCGACGACGGCGGCTGCGGAAAGGGTGCGGATGATCGGGTTCACGGAGGTCCTCGGGATGCGGGGGCGCGGCAATGGCGGCGAATGCGAATCGCTCGCAAGCGCCAGCAAATGTATGCAGCGGGCAGTAGTACTGTCAAGCACCACTGCCTGGCCTCGAAGCCCGGACCGGGCCGGGCGGGATCAGCCCTTGGACGGCGGGTCGACGAGCGCCGTGCGCACGCCGCTGATCTGGCCGCGCACGACCTTCCAGAAGCTGCTGGTGCCCTCGATCAGGCGCCAGGCCTTCGAGCGCTGGGCGAGTTCACCCACCTCGGGGACCACCTCCCGGAGGTTGGGGAGGCCCAGGATCTTGAGGTACTTGCGCACCGTGCCCGGGCTGTGGATCAGCAGGACCACCCGCCACCCGTACCGCCGCGCCAGCATCAGCATGCCGATGGCGCTGCCGAGGTCGTTCAGGTTGCCGTCGAACCGGTCGATCGCTTCGTCGACGAGGTGGAGAACGTCCTGGTCGTTGGGTGCCTGTTTCATCGATGCGGGGGAGATTCCGGAGCCGTCGCCAGTGTCGCACGCGGCCCGCGGCCGCCGCGCCGGATAATGCCGCTCCACCGTGACATCCGTGCCCCCATGTTCAACGCACTGTTCGTGACCCTGCGGGAATGCGCCGAACTGCTGCTCATCGCGCAGGCCGCCGCGGAGTACCTGCGCAACGCCGCGCGGGCCGACCTCGCGCGCGGGTTACCGGGGGCGATGGGGCTGGGCGTGCTCGCGGGCGCGGCCCTGTCCGCAGCGGCGGCGGCGTACCCGTGGGACCCGCGGCTGTCCGCGGGCATCTCGGCGCTCTTCGCCGCGGCGATCCTGTTCCTCACGACGAGCATGCTGTCGTCGGCCCAGATCATCCGGAGCCGCACGCAGCTGGCCGCGGACGCCTGGACGGCGCGGCCGTCGGCCACGATCTGGGTGGGTGTGTTCGGCGTCATCGTCGGACTGCGCGAGTCCGTGGAACTCGCCTTTTTCCTTCACGAGACGCACGACGAGGCCGGTCCGGCCGACACCGCGACGGGGTTCGGGCTCGGCCTGCTGGCGACCGGCCTGCTGGCGGCCGCCTACCGGCCGCTTCGCACGCGGGTCGGCATGCTGTCGGTGTTCCGGCTCTCCGCGCTGCTGATGGCCCTGCTGTCGATCCAGCTCATCCTCAAGGGCTGTGCCGAGCTGGTCCTCGCGTCGGTGGCCCACGACAGCACCCTGCCCGACCGGCTCGCGCCGTTCATGGAAGGGGGCGCCTGGTACGGGTGGCTATGCGCGGCGCTGATGCTGTACCCCGTCGTGGCGATGGCCCGCACGTGGTGGTCCGAGACCAGCACCCGCTGATCACTTGCCCCGTCGCTGTCCCTTCGCCGGCGTGAGCAGCGTCACCAGAAGGGGCAGCAGCGCCAGCGTGAAGAGGGTGCACAGGCAGGCGACCCACAGCGGGTGCCCGTCCGGATTGCCCAGCGCGAAGTACTTGAGCGCGGTGTAGCCCAGGGCCGCCGCCATCAGCGACGTGACCACCGGCAGCAGGAACCGGAACAGGAAGGCCATGCCGAAGTCCCGCACGCCTTCCATCGGGCGCCCCATGGCGTACCAGACCGCGGCCCACAGGAAGTAGCCGAGGATGAACAGCATCACGCTCGCCCCGAGCCACAGGCCCACGCTGCGGACGCTGAGTTCGGTGGCCACCCGGTCCCCCGGCGCGTACACCACCTTGAGCCCCGACCCGTCGACGGGTTCGTCGCCCGAGGCCACCGAGTTGGGCAGCTCCAGCCAGGCGCCGTCGGGTCCGAGGAACCGCACCTGGGCGGTGTGCATCAGGCGCTGGCCCCGCACGGTGCGCCCGCGCGAGTCCTTCTCCTCGTAGTCGCGAAGCTCCGACGTGTGCCCCACCACGGTGGCGCTGTAGATGGGTTTGGTCGCCAGCGCGAAGAACGCCTGGCCGGTCCACCAGGTGAAGGGCACGAACAGGGCGATCATCGTGAAGAAGATGATCACCAGCAGCACGCTGGTGCGCTTCCCCGGACGCAGGCGGCGCGAGACGCCCCGCCCCAGCCCGTACGCAGCGCCCAGGAACACCGCGCTGCACGCCAGGAAGATCTGGCCGGCGGAAGTCAATGCCATGAGGTCGGGATCATGCGGTGAAAACGGGTTCGTCGGAGAGGTCGAGCTGCGTGAGGTACATCCGCAGGTCGAACTCGATCTGGTGGTAGGCGGGCTCCATGTGCTCGCACAGCGCGTAGAACGCCTTGTCGTGCTCGCGTTCCTTCAGGTGCGCGAGCTCGTGCACGACGATCATCTTCAGGAACTCGGGCGGGGTCTGCCTGAACAGGCTCGCGATGCGGATCTCGCGCTTGGCCTTGAGCTTCGTGCCCTGCACGCGCGACACCGTGGTGTGCGTGCCGAGGGCGTGCTGGATCACCTTGAGCTTGTTGTCGTACGCCACCTTCGACACCGGCGAGGCGTTGCGCAGGTGGCGGTTCTTCAGCTCGAGGGTGTAGTCGTACAGGGCGGCGTCGGAGCGCACGTCGTGCACGCCGCCGTAGCGGGCACGCAGCACCTCGGCCAGGCGCCCCTCGTCGACGAGGGTCTGCACCTTCGCCTGCAGCGTCGGGGAGTAAGCGGTCAGGTACTTCAGCACCCCGCCATGGTACCCGGGGCCACAATGGGGTCCCGCACCCTCCGGAGGCCCGCCCATGAAAGACGACGTCGTCTGTGCCCGAGTCCGGCTCCAGCCGGGCAGCCTGCCCCGCGTGCGCGCCTGGGCCGCGCACCTCCATGCCCACCGCGCGGAGGCGCTGCGCACGCTGGACGACGAGGGCGTGTCGGTGGAGTCGGTGTTCCTCGAGAGCGACGCCAGCGGCGACAGCCTCGTCTACTACCTGCGCGCGGCCGACGTCGAGGCCGCGTTCGAGATCGCACGGCGGTCGCAGGCCGCCATCGAGCAGTTTCACCGACAATTCAAGCAAGACACCTGGCTCGAGGTGAACCGCCTCGAGCTGCTGGTCGACCTGTCCTCCTGATCCTCCCGGAGCTTCCTCCATGTCCTTCGATGCCTGGCTGCTGTACGCCGCCGCCGTCCTCGTGCTCACCCTCACGCCCGGCCCGGCCGTGCTGATGTGCGTGACCAACGGCGTGAACCACGGGGCGCGCCTCACGCTCGCGTCCGCCCTCGGCAGCATCACCGCGGTGCTGGGCATCATGGCGTGCTCGGCCGTCGGCCTGGGCGCCGTGCTGGCCGCCTCCGAAACGCTGTTCCATGCCATCAAGTGGGCCGGTGCCGCGTACCTGATCTACATCGGGATCACCACCTTCCGGTCCTCGGCATCGAGCTTCGACGTGCCCGACCAGGCGCGTTCCGCGGGCACCGTGCGCGCGCTGTACGTGCAGGGGCTGCTCGTGGGGGCCAGCAACCCGAAGGCGCTGCTGTTCTTCACCGCGTTCTTCCCGCAGTTCATCGACCCGCTCGCGCCGCGGATGCCCCAGTTCCTCGCGATGGGCGCCACGTTCGTCGCCTTCGAGCTCACCTGCCTGATGGTGTACGCCACGTTCGCCGCGCGGCTCGCGCCGTGGCTGCGAGAACGCGGCCGGGCGCGGCTGTTCAACCGGGTGTCGGGCGCCACGTTCATCGGCGCCGGGTTCCTGCTCGCCACCATCCGCCGCGCGTCCACGCCGTGAGCACGGCTCCGCCGCGGTTCACGGCCTCGGTGCCGGTCTTCCTGCGCTACCTCGACCGCCTCGGCACGTGGGTCGACCGGGCCGCGGCCGAGCCCGCGCTGCTGACCGCCCGCCTCGCGCCCGACATGCTGCCGTTCCACACGCAGGTGGAGGTGGCGGCCAACTTCGCGCTGCGCACCTGCTTCCCGCTCGCCGGCCTGCCGGTGCCGCCGTACGGCGACATGCCGCCCACGGCCGACGGGCTGCGGCGCCGCCTCGCCCGCGCGTCGACGCTGGTGGCTGCACTGGACCCGGCCGCCTTCGCCGTGCCGCGCGAGGTGGAGGACACCGCCGGCCAGGCCCGCCTCGTGCTGCCGGCCGACGACTTCCTGCACCTGTACGCCCTGCCGAACTTCTTCTTCCACGTGGGTGCCGCGTACCACATCCTGCGGCATGCCGGGCTGCCGATCGGCAAGGCCGACTTCGACGGTTTCCACGTGTACGGCTGATCCCCGATCGGGTCCAATGGACCCAGGTTTTCCTCTCTGCGCCACCACGATGTCCCTCACCCCCGAATTCGCCCTCGCCCACACCCGCGCCTGGGTCGACCGTGCCGTGATCGGCCTGAACCTGTGCCCCTTCGCGAAGGCCGTGCAGGTCAAGGGCCAGGTGCGCTACGTCTTCAGCGACGCCACCGACGAGCAGACCCTGCTCGACACGCTGTGCTCGGAGATGCACTACCTCGCCGAACGCGACCCCGAAAAGACCGACACCACGCTGATCGTGCACCCCTTCGTGCTGACCGACTTCGAGGACTTCAACGACTTCCTCGACGCGGCCGACGCCGCCGTGGAGCAGCTCGGCTACGCCGGCATCCTGCAGGTGGCCACGTTCCATCCGCAGTACCAGTTCGCCGACACCGAGCCGGACGACCCCACCAACGCCACGAACCGCTCGCCCTACCCGACGCTGCACCTGCTGCGCGAGGAAAGCGTCGACCGCGCGGCCGCGGCGTTCCCCGACGCGGAATCCGTCTTCGAGGTGAACATGCAGACCATGGCCACCCTCGGCGCCGAAGGCATCGCCCGCCTGCAGGCGCAGTGCGAGGAAGACGCGCGCACGCCGCCCGCGGAGATCTGACCCCGACCAGCCGGTCTTTTCCGGCGATCGCCGCGGCGGGACACCGGAACAATCTCCGCAAACGTTCCGGGGATTCCGCCGTGCACCAGCCCGCCTTCGACATCACCGCCCCCGCCGGCTTCGCCGACGAATCACTGCGCCCCGTGCCGCTGCTGTGGCGCCCGGTGCCGGTCCATGCCCCGTGCGTGCTGTGGTTCACCGGGCTGTCGGGTGCGGGCAAGTCGACCATTGCCGGCCGGCTGCAGTCCGTGCTCGACGACCTCGGCTGCCACACCGCCCGCCTCGACGGGGACGACGTGCGCGAAGGCCTGTGCGACGACCTGGGCTTCTCGGACACCGACCGCGTGGAGAACATCCGCCGCGTGGCCCACGTGGCCGCGCTGATGGCGCGTTCGCGCCTGATCGTGCTCGTGACCCTGATCTCGCCGTTCCAGGCCTCGCGCGACCAGGCCCGTGCGCTGCTGCCCGCCGGCCAGTTCCTCGAGGTGTTCGTCGATGCGCCGCTGCCGGTCGTGCAGCAGCGCGACACGAAGGGCCTCTACGCCCGCGCCCGACGCGGCGAGGCCATCCAGCTCACCGGGGTGCAGGCCACCTACGAGGCGCCACGCCATCCCGACGTGCACCTCCACTCGGACCGCGGCTCGCCCGACGACGCCTGCCGCGTGCTGATCGAAACCCTCGTGGACCGCGGCGTGCTGAGCGCCCGCGCGCTGCCGCGCTGACGAGACCCGCGATGCGACCGACCGACCTGCTCGACCTGCCGCCCGACGCCATCGTGGTCCACGGCGGCATGCACAAGACCGGCTCGTCCGCCATCCAGAACACCCTGCAGGCCAACCGCGGCGCCCTCGCCGAGGCCGGCTGGCTCTACCCGCGCGCCGGCCTCGTGGACCAGGTGGCCACCGGCCACCGCCACCGCACGCTGATGACCGAGGCGCGCGACAACATCCTCCACCCGTCGTGGCGGCAGCTGCACGCCGAACTCGACGGGTGGCACGGCCGCGTGCTGATCTCGCACGAGAACTTCTTTTCCCCGCAGATCGATCCGCTCGCCGTCGCGGCCCTGATGCCCGATCGCCCGGTGTACCTGCTCGCCTACCTGCGCCACCCGGTCGACTACGTCGAGTCGTGCTACCGCGAATGGGTGCGGCGGTGGAAATACCGGCACGGCATCCGCACCTTCTACGAGAGCCGCCGCGACTACCTCGACGTGCAGGCCCTGCGCGACGCCTGGGAAACCACGTTCGGCGCGGACCGCGTGCTGCTGCGCCCCTACGAACGCGACCGCCTCGTCGGCGGCACCGTGCTGTCCGATTTCGTCGCCACCCTGGGCCTCGACGCCCCGCTCGCCCCCGTGCCCGGGATCGCCAACGAAAGCCTGAGCACGTCGCAGACGCTCGTGCACCTGGTGGCGAACCGGGTGGCCGCACGTGCATCGCGCCGAGACGAAATCTCGGCATCCCTCCACCGCCCGCTGCAGCCCCGCCGCATCGCCGACGACGGCCTCGTCGACGAGCTGACCGACCGCCACCTGGGCGCCTTCCGCGACGTGCTGCGGGAGCACGGCGCGCCCCCCGGGGCGCTGGCCGACTCGGCCTTCGCCGACCTGCCGGCCGACACCCTCTTCACCGACCCGGCCGCCCCGCACCTGGTGGCGGAACTGCTGGCGGACTGACCGCCGAGCGCGGGGCAGCCTGACGGTGTAACGTACGGGCTCCGCCCACGACGGATCCGCCCATGGGTGACACCCCCGCCCCTGCAGTGCACCTCCGGCCCGGCCCTGCCGAGGACGACGTCCGCATCCGCGTCCGCCAGGAGCAGATGGCGATGGTGTTCGGCCAGACGGCCGTGGCCACGTTCGCCGCCACGATCTTCGCGCTGGGCTTCGCGCTGCACCTGCGGGGCGACGTGCCCGACCAGGCGCTGCTGTGGTGGGTGATCGCGAAGGTGCTCGTCGTGATCCCGCGCATCGTGCAGGTCCGCCTGTACCTGCGCCGGCCGCAGTCGCTGTCGTGGCTGTTCTGGGGCAAGCTGATGCTGTTCGCCGATGGCCTCGTGTGGGGCGCGGCCGGCGTGTGGCTGGTGCCGCCCGCGGACATCCCGACCATCACCGTGGTGATCGCGTCGCTGGTGGGCGTCAGCGCCGTCGCGGCCTTCGTGCTTCACGTGGACTGGATCGCCTGCCTCGCCTACAACGTGCCCATCGTGCTGCCGGCGGCCATCGTGATGCTGCTGCGCGGCGACAGCTTCGGCTTCTACGGCGGCTTCGGCGTGCTGATCTTCCTCGCGCTGCTGATGCGGGCCACGCGGCGCTCCGAGCGCATGGTGGTGGAGATGCTGACGCTGCGCTTCAAGAACGAGCGGCTCACGCAGCAGCTGTCGGCGGCGCTCGCCGCGGCCCATCGCGACAACCTCGCGAAGAACGAGTTCGTCGCGAACATGAGCCACGAACTGCGCACGCCGCTGCACGGCATCCTCGGCATGGCCAACATGCTGCAGCACGCCACGGCCACCGACCGCCGCATCGAGGGCGTGCGGGTGATCCGGCGCTGCGGTGAACACCTGCTGGGCCTCATCAACAACATCCTCGAGTTCTCCCGCTTCGGCGCCCACGGCATCGACCTGCACCCCGAGACCGTCGACCTGCGCCAGCTGATCGAGGACACCGTCGCGATGTGCGCGCCCGCGGCGTCCGAGAAGGGGCTCGTGATGACCACGAAGCTCGACCTGCCGCACCCCTGCGTGCGGTCGGCCGACCCGTTCCGGCTGCGCCAGGTGCTCTTCAACCTGATCGGCAACGCCATCAAGTTCACCGACCGCGGCAGCGTGACGGTGTCGGCCAGCACCGACGCCTCGGGCGTGTTCCGCGCCCGGGTGACCGACACCGGCGTGGGCATGGGCCCATCGATGCTCGAACGGCTCTTCGAACCCTTCGCGCAGGCCGACACGTCGAACAGCCGCCGCTTCGGGGGCACGGGCCTCGGCCTCAGCATCACGCGCGACATCTGCGAGGCCATGGGCGGCCGCGTGAGCTGCACCAGCAGCCCCGGCGCCGGCTCCACGTTCGAGCTGGAGCTGCCGCTGCCCCCGGCACCCGCGCCGGCCCGCACCCCTCCCGCACCGGCTCCCGCGGCCGAGCCTGCCGCGGGCGCGATGCTGTCGGGCACCGTGCTGCTGGCCGAGGACAACGAGGTCAACGCCATCGTGGCCGAGGCCGCGCTGCAACGCTGGGGCCTGACCGTGGACCGCGCCCGCGACGGCCACGAGGTGCTGGCGCGGCTGGGCCACGGCGGCCAGCGCCCCGACCTCGTGCTGCTCGACTGCCAGATGCCGCTCATGGACGGCTTCGAGGCGGCGCGGCGCATCCGCCAGATGGAGTCGGAGCACGGCCTGCCGCGGCTGCGCCTCGTGGCGCTCACCGCGAACGTCTTCCCGCAGGACCGCGAGCAGTGCATCGAAGCGGGCATGGACGACTTCCTCGCGAAGCCGTTCACCGATGCGCAGCTGCACGCGGTGTTGGTCGAGGGGTTGGGGCCCGAGGCGGTGCGGAGCCCCTGAAAATCCGCCTCAGGGCTTGCGCAGCGCCAGCTCGAAGTGCATGCCGTCGGACCCTCCGTTGCGGAAATGGCCGCCCCAGGCGAAACCGTGCTTCGTGAAGAAGGGCACGAGGTCGACGACGGACCCGTGGGTCCCCTTCGGGGCCGGCGTCGACCCCTGCCCGTTCTGCGCCGCATTGATGTCGATGGCGATGCCCCAGGTGTGGCTGCTGAGCCGTTTGACGGGATCCCGGCCGATGTGCCGCTCGACGACCGCGCCATCGCAGGTGAGGATCTGCGCCGACAGCCCGGCCTGGTCGATGTCGTTCAGCACGTTCTCCAGGTGGGGTCGCGCGAGGTGGTGCACCCGGAGCCCCTGGAACCGCGCCGCCATGGAAGCGGGCACGACGAGCGGCTCGAGCACGCGCTGCGGCCCGCCGGGCTTCCCGTCGGCAACGACCTTGACGAAGCCGGTCGAGGCCCCCGGAACGGTCGCGATGTCGCCATAGATGTCGCGGATCTCCTGCTCCTTCAGAGGGGCGATGGTGCCGTCGCTGCGGACGGGCGTGGCGCCACGGCCCGACGGGGCCGCCGGTGCGGGCGGCTGCACCGGCGCGGGTGCGGTGCCGCGCAGCAGGCGTTCGATCTGCGGGCCGGTCAACACACCCTCGGCGGGGGTCAGCTGCTGCTGGGCCTGCCATTCGGCGATGCTCTTGCGTGTGACGGTGTCCAGGCGCCGCGTGATCTCCTCCGGCTTCATGTTCAGGCCGTCGCGCTGGATGCGTCCGACGTCATCGGCGGTGAGCAGGAGTTCTGCCTCCGAAAGCGCGTCTGCGGATCCGGCATTGGCACTCCCGGGACCCGCGGGCTGGGTCGGTGGCGCGAGCATGCCGCTGCCGGGGCCCGTGGTTCCTCCGCCGCCCGCGGCGGGAGCGGCACCGCCCTTGGTTTCATCCGCCGGACGTGCACCGCTGCCGCGCAACTGGATCAGCCGACCGAGCACGTCGAACCAGAAAGGCGCCCCCACGACCGACGCCAAGCCGACCACCAGCCAGCCCAGCAGCATCAGGCTCCAGCTGCACGGCACCTTTCCGCTGGCACAGTGACCGATCACCGTGGCCATGGCCACGGGCTGCACCTGCAGCGTGCTGGCGGCCGCGCGCCAGACGGAGGTCAGCCGTGCCTCGATTTCCACCCGCTCGGCTTCCGCCGACCGCGGCGCCTTGTCCGCATCGCACCCGTCCTTTCCCTTGCCGTCCGTGCACGCCGCGGCGGCACGCTGACCGACACCGCGGTCGAGTTGCACGATCTGCACCTTCAGGCGGTCGCGGACCTCCGCCCGAGAGCGCGCGCCATCCGGCTGCGGGTCGCACCCGCGGTTCTCGCAACCGGGCAGGTTCTCGAAGTTCCAGCCCACCGGCAGTCCACCGTCCCCCAGCGACCGCACGCCCTCCAGGCGTTCGCACACCACACGGGCCTCCGAGGTCTGCGCCGCCCGGCAGCGCTGGCCGGACGCCGCCGGCAGCGCCTGCAGCAGCAGATCCACCCGCTCCGCGGCGAGCGCGGCCTGCGCCTCCCTCGCCGACCGTTCCACCGCGGAAAGCCGGCTCTGCCCCGCCAGTTCGGCGATCCGCTTCATCTCATCGTCCACCAGCGTCGAGAACGCCAGCACCTGCTCGGGCACCGTGTCGTCGGCAACGCTCGCCCGGCGCTTGCGGACGAAGTCCCGCAGGTCCGTCTCGTGGTCCAGCATCCGGGCGATGCGTGCGAGGCTGTCCCGGTCCTTGCCCTGTGCCCCATGAAGCTCGGTGCGCAGCCGCCCCAGGGCCGCATCGGACCGCGCCGCCGCGGCGGTGCCCGCACCGGCAAGCCCGTTCGACGTCGCGGACGCCGCCTCGGACGGCGGAGCCGCGGCCTCCAGGCGCGTGGCGGCACGCTCGAGAACACGCAGCACGGCCTGCGCGTCCGGCGACGATGCGGCTTGCGAAGCCACGAACGCCTCGTTCGTCGACTGTGCCACCGCCACCGTGGCACGCCGCAGCGGTTCCTCGTTCCAGAGGCGGCTCGCCACCACGATGGGGTTGATGTTGAAGAGCACCGCGATCAGGAAGCCGAACGCGCCCAGGCGCATCTGGTTCCAGCGCTTGTACCAGCCGATCGACCGCTCGCCGATGCTGTCGAACCACGCGACCAAGCGGCGCTCGTAGGCTTGCCAGTCCGTCTCCACGCCTTTGGAGAGTGTTTCGAGGGAACGCATCAATCCCTCCGGTGGCGGTGTGTCGCCTCCCTTCGTCGATGCCAACGCGCCGAGCATCAGCCGAGGCGTCTCCGCACGAGGCTTGCTCTGCCCGTTCTCCTGCCCTCCGAGTAGGTCCAGCAGCGCGGACACCACGAGATCACCCGGCAGATACGACGGTTTGCCCTGCTCGTGGGCCTGTCCCTGGGACTGCGACACCAGCAGCGGATGGTTGAGCAATGCGTCGGTGAAGTCCGTCGGCTTGCGGTGCCTGAACAACATGCCGCGCCAGCCGCCCTGTGCCGGATCGTCCGCCAGCATCGACCGGAGGGCGAGTTCCAGGTTCGCACCCCTTCGACCCCGCATCGACGCCCAGATCTCGGTGACGGTGGTGACCAGCAGACTGGTCAGTGCAAAGACCAGCACCAGCCCGATGCAGACCTCGATGAAGCGCATGTCCATGGTGTCGACGCCTTGACGTGTGCGACAGCCCGCGGGAGCCGTCAGCCGATGTCCTTGAAGAAGAGGTGATGACCAATCTCCGCGACCGGGCTCCGCCCGGCGGCCCACGCGGGCCACCGAGGCAAGCGTCTGGAGAAGTAGTGGGTGGCCCCGAGGGTCGGATCGGCCCGCACGCGCGCCGGGTCGGCGGGCGCCTGCGCCACGAAGGCGGCGGCCAGCGAACTGGCCATCGTGAACTGCGGATCCGCAGCCGTCACGGCCAGCATCTTGGGACGATTCGGATCGCCCGCGTTCCAGCAACTGAACTGGGCGGTGCGCAGGCACACGGACTCGATGTCGCGTCCCCACCAGCTCGCGCCCATCACGCGGTTGAGCACCACGTGCCCGACCGCGCCCATGCCATCCGCTCCGTCTTCCCGGGCTTCTCCCCACATCGTGCGCGCCAGTACGAGCGCAGCCGCCGCGGCCACGGCGTCCGCCGGGACGGCGCTCGCCAACGGCGTGGGTGGGGCTGCGGGCACCGCGGGCCGCGCGGCCCCGCGGTCTTCCAGGTCCAGCGCATCGTGGCGCAACACCAGGTCGGCCTTCGCCCACGCAAGGATGCGACGGATCGGTGTCATGACCGCCGCAGCGCCGGCACCGGCCGGCGCGGAGCCCGACAACACGCCGACCAGTTCATCCCGCTCGTTCCACACGGGAGCACCGCTGTCACCCGGCTGGAGGACGCCGCCGGCACTGGCGTCGGCCTCGATGTCGAAGAGCGCCGCGTCCAGGATCTCGTAGCGAAGGTTGGCGAGCCCGGCCTGCATCGGAACCACGGGAACGACGCGGACCATCCGCGCCGGCACCTGGTGCTGCCGGACCAGCAGGCGGAGCCGTTCGCCCGGCAGCGGATCGGCCCAGCCCACCGGCCAGGCGAAGTCGTCGACGAGCGGCTCGAGCGCCGGGGCGGCCAGTTCAATGAGGCCCGCATCCATCGGCACGGCACGGTCGACGGCCCGGAAGTACGGGTACCAGTCGAACAGCCGGCCCGCCACCGTGCCGCCCACGCCACCCCGCAGCGTGCACGGATCACCGACGCGTGCACGCTCGTCCTCGCTGACGACGTGTCCGGCGGTGAGGCCGAGGAGAATGTCCGGACGGGACGCCGGCCGCAAAACGGCGGCCAGGGTGCCCCGGCCGTAGCCATGCGACTCGTTGAGGGCATGGACCCAGGCCAGCGCACGGCCCGCGGCGTGGTCCGGCGGCGCTCGCCGCGAGGACGGCTGATTCGCCCTCATTTGCGGCAGGCTCCGTTGACGACCTTCGTCAGCGACGCGACCGACAGCGAGCCGCTGCCCGGTGGTTCGGGCAGGACACCACGGTCCTGACAGTCGCTCAGACCCTGCTCGACGAGCCGCGCCAGATTCGAGGCTTTCGGGTCGAGTCCGAGCCCCGGTGCGAGCAATTGCCGCACGCCATCGTCGATCGGCACGGAAACATCCCCGGCGGCGCTGGCGACGATGGTCACCGGCCGCGTCACGCCGGGCACGGTGCAACCTTCGAGCGAGCGGGACCGCGCCTGGCGTGCTTCCATGCGGATCAGCACGCCCTGCAACCCGCTCCAGGCGTTCGCGGTACTGACCGTGCGAATCCTGATGCCTTCGAGCCGGGCGTGTTCCTCGACCGACAACGCCTTGGTGTCGGCGTCGCCCGCGCGAGGACGCGCGTTCGTGCTCAACGCCTGGCCGGGGTCCCCGCCCGGCGGCACGGCGGAAGTCGGCGTCTTCACCGTCTTCGGCAACGTCGACAGCACGCCCCCGAGTTCGCTGCTGTTGCCTGCCGCGGCCTTGACCGCCGCCACGTCCGGCTGCGTCTTGGCGGCTTCCGCGCGAACGGCCTCGCCGATCGCGCGAGCGCGGCCACGCAGCTCCGACGCGGCCAGGTCCGCCTGGCCGCCGAACCGGTCCCCCGCGGTGACCCCCTCCGAGATGGCAGTCCGCAGCTTGCGGGCGTACGCGAGGAGGGCAACGAGGTCGCCATCCGGTTCGAGGGTCGTCTCCTTGCGCGTGGACGGCGTGCACAGGCTCGCCCGGCGCTTCTCCAGGTCCTCGCACAGCTTCGCGCTGGTGGCCCGATCCGCGGGGTTCGACGACGAGCTGCCGCACACGATGGGCGCGCCGCATCCCGACTTGTTACCCGGGTTGATGCCGGACTGTTTCACCGGCCGGGCCATGCGCTCCAGGTCGACGATGTCGAGGTCCAGTTGTGCAGCGTTCTTTCGGACCCCGTCCAGCCGGGCCTGCAACTTCGGCTCATTGAGCGCCACGGCGGATCCGATGGCGCATTCGAGCGCCATCACCCCGGCCCCGAACGCGGTAGCCCGCTCCTTGGGCACGAAGGTGGTGCCGGCGACCACCAGGCCCGCCGTGCCTGCGGCCAGGGAGGCGACCAGCTTCGAATCGCCTCCCGTCATCGCGGTGATCGCGGTGCCGACCAGGGCCGTCAGCGTCGCCACGCTCACTCCGCTGGACGAATTGGAGAGCGATTGCACCACCGCCGCGTATTGCCGCTGCTGGACCCGCGCGAGCCAGATCGCATCGGAGAGGTTCGGCTCCTCCTCCACCGGAGAGGACGCCGAAGGCGCCCACGGCCGCGGCACGGACGACGCCGAAGAAGCGCTCGACGTCACCGGCCCGCCGGACTCGGTGCCCTGTGTGCCCTGCACCGCCGCCGGCGCGATGTCCGGCGCATAGAACTGCGGCGACAGCGCCGCACAGCCCGCCAGCGCGAGCGTGCCGGCGAATACCGCCAGCGCGCCATTCCCGCGGCTTCCCATGGCAGATCCCCCATGACTGCCCGCGAGACCTGGTGCGGGCTCCCCCTTCGTTCTCGAGTCGCATTCGACCGAAGGTGCGGGAGCCCGTCATCCTCAAGCTTGCGGAGGCGGCCTCCGCGCCATCAGATCTGCACCATGCCGCCGTCGACGAACAGCTCGATGCCGGTCACGAACGACGAATCGTCCGAGGCCAGGTACACCGCGGCCTTCGCGATGTCCTCGGGCTGACCCATGCGGCCGATGGGCAGCTGCGACGTGAGGTAGTCCAGCAGGCCCTGCTGCTGGGCCGCGTCCGGGCCGGCGAGTTCCACGAGGCCCGGCGTGTGCGTCGGACCCGGCGACAGCGTGTTGATGCGGATGTTGCGGCCCTTCAGTTCGAGGATCCAGCTGCGGGCGAGGTTGCGCACCGCGGCCTTCGTCGCGCTGTAGATGCTGAAGTTGGCGGTGCCCATCACGCTGGTGGTCGAGCCGGCGAGGATCACGGATGCGCCGCGGACCGCCTTGTCGAGCAGCGGCAGCGCCTTCTGCACGGTGAAGATCACGCCCTTGACGTTGCGGTCGAAGGTCTCGTCGACATGCGCCTCGGTGAGCTCGGAGAGCGGCACCATGCCGCCGCCGCCGGCGTTCGCATACAGCACGTCGATGCGGCCGTGCCGTTCGCGCACCGTGTCGTAGAGCCGGTCGAGGTCCGCCAGCCGCGTGGAGTCCGCCTGGACGCCCGTGGCGTTCGGACCGATCGCCGCGACGGCGGCATCGAGTTCGGCCTGGCGGCGGCCGGTGATGTAGACGAACGCGCCTTCGGACGCGAAGGCCTTGGCGGCGGCCAGACCGATGCCCGACGTGCCACCGGTGATGACAGCGACCTTGTGGGTGAGTTTGTTGCCCATGGAATGCTCCTGAAGTGAAAGGGTGAGCGAAGCTTAAAAATTCCACGGCGATGAATAAAGACGGAGATTCGCACTTCTTATTTCATCATGTTGAATAATCAAGCCCATGGACCAGTTGCTCGCCCTGCGCGTCTTCGTGCGCATCGCCGAATCGGGCGCCTTCTCGAAGGCGGCCGACGCGATGAACATCCCCCGCCCCACCGTGACCAAGCTCGTGCAGGACCTGGAGCGCCACCTCGGCACCCGGCTGCTGCAGCGCACGACACGCCGGGTCAGCGTCACCCCGGAAGGCGCGGCCTACTACGAGCGGGCCACGCGGCTCATCGCAGACCTGCAGGAGATGGACGAACAGGCCGCGCAGTCGCGCGCCCAGGCCCGCGGCCGCCTGCGCGTCGACATCGGCTCGGTGCTCGCGAACATGATCCTGATCCCCGCGCTGCCGGCCTTCCGCGCCCGCCACCCCGAACTCCACATCGACCTCGGCGTGAGCGACCGGCCGGTGGACCTGATCGGCGAAGGGGTCGACTGCGTGATCCGCGGCGGCGAACTCGCGGACACCTCGCTCGTGGCACGGCGCATCGCCGACCTCGACTGGGTGACGTGCGCGAGCCCGCTGTACCTCAAGGCCCGTGGCGTGCCGAAACACCCGTCGGAGCTGGCCGCGCGCACGCCGCAGGACGGCGACCGGGTCCCCGGACACGCGATCGTCGGGTACTTCTCGTCGCTGACGGGCAAGGCCTTCCCGCTCGAGTTCCACCGCGGCGACGAGCACCTGCAGGTGGCCGGGCAGGCCGTCGTGGCCGTCAACGAAAGCACGGCGCACCTGAGCGCGCTGCTGTCCGGCGCGGGCCTCGGGCAGGCGTTCAAGTTCATGGTGCATCCGCACGCCAACGAGGGCCGCCTGCGCACCGTGCTCGACGACTGGACGCGCCCCCGCCATCCGCTGCACGTGGTGTACCCCGCCTCGCGCCACCTGAGCGCGAAGCTGCGCCTGTTCGTCGACTGGATCGCCGAGGTGTTCGCGCCGTTCGACGACCGGCCCTGACCCGCGTCAGTGCGACGTCACCGGCCGCAGGCCGTGCCGCACGCGCTCGCCCACCGCGGCGAAGAGGTCGATGTCGGGGTGGTACGTGCGGAAGACGAACTCGTGGTCGCCCGAGTTGCGCGCCCGCGCGTCGGCTTCGGCCGTCACCATGTCGCGCACCAGCACGTGGTGCGGCAGGCCACCGGCATGCACCAGCGGCACGAGGCGGCCTTCCTCGAAGAGCGGTGAGAAGCCGAGCATGCGGTACGAACGCAGCAGCGACTGGCGCGAGCCGGCGAGCACCGCGCTGATCTGCATCGCGATGCAGTACAGGTGGCTCGCCTTCACGAGCGCGAGGCGCACCGGGCCGCCGTAGCCGGGCCGCACCGCGAGGCGCGTGATCTCGGCGAGGCGCTTGCCGCGCCACTGCGCCGGCAACTCGAGGCTGCGCTCGATCTGCAACGGCGCGTGGCGGTTCGTCTGGATGCGGGCCGAACCCACCACCTCGCCGGTGAGCTTGTCCTCGGCGTAGAACACCGTGGTGCCGGGGCCGCGGTCGAGCGGGTCCGGCAGGCCGAACGAGGCCTTCAGGTGCGGCAGGTGGCGGCCGTAGGCCGTCTCGCGCAAGGACTGCACCGCGTCGAGCTGTGCCTCGGTGGTCACCACGTGCACCGAAAACGGCAGCAGCGTTTCCCCGTCGTTCTCGCCCGCATCCCCCCAGGCCATCGCGGCCTGCGCCCGTTCGGTGGCCCGGACCACCCCTTCGACATTCCCCACGTTTCCACTCCCTCGGTTGAACTTGCCCCGATGTCGGCAGCGGTTCCGGAGGGATGAAGGACTATCGAAAAATGGATGGCACTAGCCCGCCAGTTTGAGCGATCGGCCGCGAAAATGGCCTCAATGGTGGTCAATGGCGTCGACCGCGCGGCTCCACGACCACCATGATGGGCACCGTCGCCGGGGCCGGCAAGGCGGCCGGTGCGGCCGGGACCTCGACCCCGAGGCGCTCCAGGTGGGCCGAGGACACGTAGGCCGGATCGGGCCCCGGCACGATCACTTCGCACCAGCCCGGCGTGATGTGGCAGTCGCGCACCTCGAACCAGGCGCCGCGGGCGACCTTGCCCACCACCTCGTGCTCCGTGCCCGGCCCGGCGCGCAGGTTCACGACCGAGGTGGTGCGCACGCGCTCGACGGGCGGCGGCGTGACTGTGGAATAGACCTTCTGGGCGGAGGACACGCCAGCCAGCACCAGCAGTGCCAGCGGCCACGCACGGATGAACGGACTCATGTACGGCTCCTTGCAGGGACGGTGGGTCATGTCCTACGGCACACCGCCCCCCGGCCCGACAGACCCGGGCCGGTGTGCCGCGCACCATGAAGACATCGGCCAACGCCGGTATCACCACCAACTCGATGAAGGATTGCACCATGAACAAGGACCAAGTCCAAGGCCGCGTGGAACAAGCCAAGGGCCAGATCAAGGAAACCGCCGGCAAGGCGGTGGGCAACGACCGCCTGCGCGCGGAAGGCCAGCTCGACAAGGCCGGCGGGAAGATCCAGGCCGGCGTCGGCGATGCCAAAGAGAAGGTGAAGGACGCGGTCGACAAGCTCTGACCGTGCCACGCCCTTCTCCCCCGGAGCGCCCCGCCCTGGCGGGGCGCTCCGCTTTCCGCGTCCATGCTGGAGCCGCGATGTCCCCCTCGATCACCCCGAACCCCACCCCGATCACACCCAACCTGCCACCGCTGCCGCCGCCTCCCCCGCCCCGGGACGAGCCCGAGCCGGAGCCGGTGGACGATCCGCTCGCACCGCAGGGCATCCCGGTCCCGGTGCGTGAACCCCGTGCACCAACACCGGCCGGCCTGCAATAGAAGCCCTCGCCTCCGCACGGGCCCGATGGCGGCGCGCGCGCCGCTGTGCCATAACGGGCGTCCGATCCCCTTCCGGAGACACCATGAACCGCACCCTCACCGCCGTGTTCGCCGCGGCCGCGCTCGCCGCAGGCTGCTCGATGAACCCCATGGGTTCGCATGCCCCGTCCCTCGGCGCGAAGCTCACCGCCTCCGCCGAGGTGCCGCCCAACCCCAGCACCGGTTCCGGCACGCTGGAGGCGCGGTACAACACGGACACGCAGGTGCTCAAGTGGAAGGTCACGTACACCGGCCTGACCGGCCCCGTCACCGCCGCCCACTTCCACGGCCCCGCCGCCCCCGGCACGAACACGGGTGTCGTGGTGCCCTTCTCCGGGCCGCTCGCGAGCCCCATCGAGGGCGAGGCCAAGCTGTCGGCCATCCAGGCGTCGGACCTGCTGGCCGGCAAGTGGTATGTGAACCTGCACACCGCGGCGTACCCGGGCGGCGAGATCCGCGGCCAGGTCACGGCCAACAACTGACCCGCGTGCCCATGGCCCGGCGCCGCGCCGCCCTGCCCTGGGCCTTGCCGTTCGAGCAGATGCTGGGCGCATGGGGCCGCATGCCGGTGCGGATCGCCGGCGCGGCCACACGCGCCCAGATGAGCAAGGTCTCCGAGGCGGTCTCGGACGCCGTCGACGAACACCGCCGGCCTCCGGCCGGCCCCGGCGACTGGATCTCCGGCGTCGCGATGGCGCCCTCGGGCCTGCGCCGCTTCCAGCTCTACCGTCCGCCGGGCATCGCCTTCCACGAGAAGCTGCCGCTGATGGTGATGCTGCACGGCTGCCACCAGAGCGCGAAGGCCTTCGCCGAGTCCACGCGCATGAACGCCCTCGCCGACCGCGAACGGTTCCTCGTGCTGTACCCCGAGCAGGACCGGCGGGCCAACAGCCAGGGCTGCTGGAACTGGTACGAGACCCGGTCCGGCCTCGCGCAGGCCGAGGCCCAGATCGTGATGGCGGCGGTGCAGCAGGCGATCCTGCTGTATCCGGTGGACCGCGAGCGTGTCGCGCTCGCCGGGCTGTCGGCCGGGGCCAGCATGGCCGCGCTGCTCGCGATGAAGTACCCCGACCGCTTCAAGGCCGTGGCGATGCATTCGGGCGTGCCGCCCGGCACGGCCTCGTCCACCGCGACGGCATTGCGGGCGATGCGCCACGGGCACCGGCCGGCCGCGCTGCCGGACGGCACGGACGCGACCCGCTGGCCCCCGCTCATCGTGATCCACGGCGACGCCGACCGCGTGGTGTCGTCCCGCAACGCCGCGAGCACCGCCGAGTTCTGGGCCGAGGCGTCCGGCGCCCGGCCCGCCGCCCCGCGCCGCGTGCAGCGGGGCCAGCGCCACGCGATGACCGTCACCGACTACAAGCTTCGCGGCCGCACGCGGGCCTCGCTGTGCGAGGTGGGGTCGCTCGGACATGCCTGGAGCGGCGGCGCGGCGAAACACCCCTTCAGCGACGCGCGCGGGCCCGATGCGTCGCGGCTCGTGTGGGCCTTCGCCTCGCGGCAGTTCGACACCGATTGACCCGCACCGGACTTGCCGGCGCTTGACGGATCCCGTGATCGGCGGCAACATCCGCACCCATAAGTTGCACTGAACAACCAATGAGCCCGCGATGACCCATCCCCTCGCCCCACCCGTGTCCCTCGAGGACCTGCGCACCCGCTTCGACGCGGGCGAGCCGCTCTCGTTCCTGCACTTCTGGGGCCACCGCCCTCGCGCCGACGGCCGCCCGTCGGCCAGCTGCTTCAGCCAGTGGTTCGAGTCGCCGTTCCAGGTCGACGGGCTCACCTACGCCACGGCGGAACATTTCATGATGGCCGAGAAGGCGCGCCTCTTCGGCGATGCGGAGACCGTGTCGCGCATCCTCGCGGCCGGCACACCCGCGGCGGCCAAGGCCCTCGGCCGGCAGGTGCGCGGCTACGACGACGCGGCGTGGGTGGCGAGGCGTTTCGATGCGGTGGTGGAAGGCAACCTCGCGAAGTTCTCGCAGAACGCGACGTTGTCGGGCTTCCTGCTGTCCACGCACCCGCAGGTGCTGGTGGAGGCGAGTCCGGTGGACCCCGTGTGGGGCATCGGCCTGGCCGCGGACGCGCCGCAGGCGAACGATCCCAACCAGTGGCAGGGCCTGAACCTGCTGGGCTTCGCCCTCGGGGTCGTGCGCGAGCGCCTGCGGGGCGGCTGAGGGGCGACACATCACGCTACAACGTGGCGGACCGTGTCGTGCGAACATCGGCCCCTTCGACGTTCGAGTGCTCCACCATGAAATCGAATCTCCTCGCGGCGCTGGCCGCGTTCGCCGCCTTCGGCGCCCCGCTCACCACCCATGCGCAGACCCAGCTCAAGCCGGGCCTGTGGGAACAGGTCGGCACCGTCAAGAGCCAGAGCGGCCAGGTCGAGAAGGCCATGGCCGAGGCGCAGGCCCAGATCGCCAAGCTGCCGCCGGAGCAACGCCGCCAGATCGAGCAGATGATGGCCGAGCGCGGCGTGGGCATCGGCAACGGCGCCACCACCGTGCGCCTGTGCCTCACCGCGGCCGACGTGGCGCAGGGCAACATCCCCGTGCAGAACGGCGATTGCACGCAGAAGATCGTCAACCGCGACGGCAACGTCACGAAGGTGTCGTTCTCGTGCCAGACGGATCCGCCGGTGTCGGGTGAAGGCGAGGTGCGCGTGATCTCGCCCACGTCGAACGTGATGACGGCCACCGTGCTGACGCAGATCAACGGCCAGCCCGAGAAGCTCGACACCGCGCAGAAGGGCACGTGGCTCGGTGACGACTGCGGCAGCATCAAGCCGCTGTCACGCTGAAGGCCTGCGGTCCGACACGCGGGCACGCCCGGGGCCGGTGCCCGGCCCGGGCCCATCGCCCTAACCTTTCATCGTCACGTCCACGACCTTGAAAGGAACCGCGATGAAGACCCTGCTGCTGCTCGCCCTCGGCGTTCCCCTGCCCGTGATCCTGCTGATCTGGTGGCTGACCTGACGTGCGTCAGCGCACGGGCGGTTCGGCCAGCGCGGCCACCACGTCCGACTGCGTGAGGATGCCCACCAGCCGCTCCCCTTCGCCGATGACGGGGATGTGGTGGTGCCCGCTGCTGCCGAACAGCGGCACCAGGTCCACCAGCTTGCGATGCTCGCTGGCCACACGCACCGTGCGCGCCATGATCTGGCCCACCACCTCCGGCTTGTCGGAGTGCGTGCGGCCCGTGCTGCGGATCAACTGCTTGAGCTTCTGGCCGAAGCCTTCGTGCAGGTCGAGGTCGGCCGTGCGCATGAAATCCGCGAGCGTGACGATGCCGATGATGCGCCGGCGCGTGTCCACCACCGGCAACGCCTTGATGCGCTTCTCTCGCAGCAGCGCCCACGCCTCCTGCAGCGAGGTGCCGTATTCCACGGTGATGGGGTCGCGCGACATCACGTCGCTGCACTGCAGTTCGGCCAGGCGGCGCCGGTAGCCCTCGCTGCGCGTCTGCTCGAGCAGCGCCTGCAGGTCGTCGCGGCTGATGTCCAGCACCTGGTTGTAGCGGGCCAGCACCGCGTCGAGGTCGTCCTTCGACTCGGACGGCTTGGCAGGCAGCTGCGCGTGCGGATAACGCCGGCCCGTGAGGTTGTTGTAGACGACCCCCACGCTCGCCAGCAGCACCGAGTTCAGCAGCACCGGGAAGATCGCATAGCGCGGGTCGGTGACCCCCGCCACCACCATCAGCAGCGCCGAAGCGCCCCCAGGGGGATGCAGGCAGCGCAGCGCGAACATCACGCCGATGGCCCCGGCGACGGCCACCGCGGCCGCCCACTCGGTGCTGCCGCCCCACGTCGCACAGATGATGCCGATGAGCGCCGAGAGCGTGTTGCCGCCGACCACCGACCACGGCTGCGCGAGCGGACTCGCCGGCACCGCGAACACCAGCACGGCCGAAGCCCCCATCGGCGCCACGATCCACGCCGGCATCCCGAGGCGCATCGCGAGGTGTCCGACGATCGCGGTGATCAGGATGCCGATGCCGGCGCCCCCGGCCCCCCGCAGGCGTTCACGGGCATCGACGGCCTGGGGGGCCGGCCAGAAGGCCTGCCACCAGGGCGGGTGCGGGGTGTCGGTCGCGGGGGAAGGCATGGACCGGATCGTACGGGCTTCAGCCTCCGCTTGCAGGCTGGATGGATCCGGCCTTCGGCAGCGGCTTGAACAGCTCGTCGAAGTCCTGCGCGTTCAGCGCCGCATCGCTCGCCACGCCCGACAGCAGCATGTCGGCGAGGCCGGCCTTGCGGGCCTGCAGCTCGAGCATCTTGTCCTCCACCGTGCCGTCGGCCAGCAGCTTGTAGACGAACACCGGCTTGTCCTGCCCGATGCGGTACGCGCGGTCGATGGCCTGCTGTTCGACGGCCGGGTTCCACCACGGGTCGTACAGGATGACCGTGTCGGCCGCCGTGAGGTTCAGGCCCACGCCACCCGCCTTCAGGCTGATGAGGAACAGCGGCACGTCGCCCGACTGGAACTCGTCGACGAGGCCCGCGCGGTCCTTCGTCTCGCCGGTCAGCAGCAGGTACGGGAGCTTCAGGCGCTGCACCTCGGCCTCGATCAGCTCGAGCATCTCGGTGAATTGCGAGAACAGCAGGATGCGCCGGCCGTCTTCCACCAGCGTGGGCAGCAGGTCGAGCAGCAGTTCCATCTTGGCCGACGGCGCGGCCTTCACGGCGCTGGTCTCGCCGGTCTTGATGAGGCGCGGGTCGCAGCACACCTGGCGCAGCTTCAGCAGCGCGTCGAGCACCATGATCTGGCTGCGGGCGAGGCCCTGCTTCTCGATGGCCTCGCGCAGCTTGCTGTCCATGGTGGCGCGCACGGTCTCGTACAGGTCGGCCTGGGCGCCCGACAGCTGCACGCGCAGGTGCGTCTCGGTCTTGGCCGGCAGTTCCTTGGCCACCTGCTGCTTCGTGCGGCGCAGGATGAAGGGGCGCACGCGGCGCGCGAGGTGCGTCGCGAGCGCGGACTCCTGCCGCTTCTCGATCGGGTTGCGATAGTGCTCGCGGAACTCCTTCTCGTTGCCGAGCAGGCCCGGGCACACGAAGTCGATCAGGCTCCACAGCTCGCCCATGTGGTTCTCGAGCGGCGTGCCGCTCAGGCACATGCGGTGGCGCGCGCGCAGGCCCTTGACCGACTGGGCGGCCTGGCTGCGCGCGTTCTTGATGCGCTGGGCCTCGTCGAGCATCAGGTAGTGCCACTCGTGCGACGCGAGCATGTCGGCGTCGCGCACCGCGAGCGGGTAGCTCGTGATCACGAGGTGCACCTTCGGGATCTTCGCGAAGTGCTGCGTGCGCTGCGGGCCGTGCAGCACCAGCGTCTTGAGCGCCGGCGTGAACTTGCGCGCCTCGGCCGCCCAGTTGCCGATCAGGCTGGTGGGCACGATGACGAGGCACGGGCGGTCGATGCGGCCCGCGTCCAGCTCGCCCTGCAGCAGCGTCAACGCCTGCAGCGTCTTGCCGAGGCCCATGTCGTCGGCGAGCACGCCGCCCAGCTGGGCGCGGCGCAGGAAGTCCATCCACGAGAGGCCGTCCTGCTGGTAGTGGCGCAGCGTGGCGTTGACGTTGGACGACGGCGTCACCACCGGCAGGCCCTCGCCGGTGCGCAGCGCGCGCACCTGCTCGATCAGCGCGGTGAAGCTCGTGGGTGCAGTGACCTTCGCGCCGACGGACAGGTCGTCCATGGCGCCGAGGTCGTAGCGGGACATGCGCAGCGGCGCGTCGCGGCCGTTGGCCTCGAACACGGTGCGCAGCCAGTCCATCAGCGGGGCGACGCGGCGCACGGGCACGCGCAGCAGGCGCGTGCGCACCGGGCGGCCGGGCAGCGCGGGCTCGTTGCCGGGCCACGGCACCAGCACGTCGCCCTCGGGGTCGCGCAGCGCGGCGTCGAGCTTGAGCCAGCCGGTCTGCACGAGGCCCACCAGCAGCGGCACGAGGTCGACGGGCTGGCCCTCGACGGACACCTTCAGGCCCAGCGTGAACCAGTTGCCGTCCGGCGCTTCCTCCACGTCCACCGACCACTCGTCGGCGTTGTGCATCTCGTACGGGAAGTCTTCCGCCAGTTCGACGGCCCAGCCGCGTTCCTGCAGTTCGGGCAGCTGCTTGGCGAGCAGCATGGGCCACTGGTCGCGCAGCTGCGGCACGAGCACGAGCGGCTGGCCTTCGAGCGCGTGGGGCGTGTTCTGCGCGGCGCGCGCGCCCACCTTCGTCAGCCGGTTGTGGGCGAGGCCCGCGGCCAGGCTCCACGGGCGGAAGCCGAGTTCGTTGAACAGCACCAGCAGCGCCGCGGCCTCTTCCTTGCCCTGGCGCTGGAAGCGGATGGCCGTGGTCTGGCCCGGGTGGGCCGGGTCGGGGCGTTCGGCCAGCGTCTGCTCGGCGTTGCCGGCCGGGTAGTGGTACTCGAGCGGCTTGCCGGTGTCGGGCACGTAGCGCAGGAAGAACTGGGCGGAAGCCTGGCGCAGCGTGGTGTTGCGCGACGTGCTGTTGCCGTAGCGGTGGTGCAGCAGGGCCTCGGAGGCCACGTCGACGCAGGTGGTCAGGCGCAGCACCGGCACCAGCGGCAGGCTGCCGAGGTTCTCGACGGGGCGTTCGGCCTGGCGCGGCGCGGGCGGGGCCGGCGGCGTGCCGCCCAGCGGGCGCACGGCCGGCGTGGCCTGCGGGTTCTTCTTGCGGCGGATCTCGCGGGCCTCGAACGCCATCAGGGCGGCGGCCACGTGGGGGCAGTTCAACCCGACCGGGCACGTGCAGTGCCCCTGGACACGCAGGCCCAGCCGGTCGACCGGCAGCGTGATGCGCTGGTCGTAGGCGGCCAGGCCTGTGCCCTGCATGCGGGTCATCAGCATGTTGCCGTGGGTGTGCATCGACAACACGGCCTGATCCGGGTTCAGGGCCATCGCCCGCGTCAGCGTGACACGGTCGAATTGCTGGCCAAAATCGAAATCGGGGGGAAGAGAAAATTCTGTCATGAGCAAATGGGCGGCAACCCGCGATTGTCGGGCAGGACGGGGGCACTTTGGATGGTGAATCGACGCAAGTTGCTGTTTTCGGCCCTGGCGCTGCCCGGGTGGGGCCTCGCCGCCACGCCCGGCGTGCGCCTGCCGCACGATTTCGGGGCCCATCCGGACGCCCGGACGGAGTGGTGGTACGTCACCGGCGCGCTCGAGGCGGGTGGACGCACCTGGGGCTTCCAGGTGACGTTCTTCCGCGTCACCACCGGCATCGACACCGCCCACCCCAGCCGTTTCGCGGCACGTGAGCTGGTGTTCGGCCACGCGGCCCTGACGGACCTCGCCGCCGGCCGGCAGTTCCACGACCAGCGGGTCGCCCGCAGCGGTTTCGGAGTGGCCTCGGCGGCCGAGGGGCGCACCGCGATCCGGCTGCGCGACTGGCACCTCGACCGCGACGGCGACCGCTACACCACCCGCGTGCGCTGCCCGGCGGCCGGCTTCGACCTGGACCTCGTGCTCGACACGACCCAGCCCACGCTGCTGCAGGGGCAAGACGGCTGGTCCCGGAAGGGCCCGGACCCCGCGAACACGACCGGCTACTACAGCGAGCCCCAGCTGGCCGTGGCGGGCACGCTGGTGCGGGACGGCGCCCCGGCCCTGCCCGTCACGGGCCGGGCCTGGCTCGACCACGAGTGGGGCGCCGTGCTGATGCCCGCGGAGGCGGTGGGTTGGGACTGGATCGGCATGAACCTCGACGACGGCGCCGCCCTCACCGCCTTCCGCCTGCGCCGCCCCGACGGCAGCGCCCTGTGGGCCGGCGGCAGCCACCGCCCGGCCGGCGGTCCCGCCCGGATCTTCGGCGCGAACGAGGTGGTGTTCTCGCCGGGCCGGACCTGGACCAGCCCGGCGTCGCAGGCCCGCTACCCGGTGGAGTGGACCGTCGACACCCCGGCCGGCCGCTTCGCGGTGGTGTCACTGCTCGACGCCCAGGAGCTCGACAGCCGGGCCAGCACGGGCGCGTGGTACTGGGAAGGCCTGAGCGACCTGCGCGCGCCGGACGGCCGGCGCCTCGGGCGCGGGTACCTGGAGATGACCGGCTATGCAAGCCGCCTTCGCCTCTGAAAATGCATTTCCGTTGAATTGGACACAAGACACCGTGCTTTTCCGCACCCTGTCAGGTGAGCCAACGCCCACAATGTCGGTGAATCCCGGACAAGCCCGATGACTGCCGCTGCCCCCCTCCGCCCGCGGCACCTGCGCCTGCAGGTGCGGGTCGGGGTGTGCCTGCTGATCCTGGCCGCGGCCGCCGGGTGCGGCGAGTGGTTCGCCCGCCGGCATGCCGAGACCGCACGCGAAGCCGCCGGCGACCGGCTGCTCGCCACGGCCCGCGAAATGGCCGACCGGCTCTCGCAGGAGATGGCGGCCCGCGCCCGTGACGTGCAGGCGCTGTCCGAAGACGAGACGCTGCGCCACCCCGTCACCGACCCGGCCGCCTCGCGCGCGATGCTCGAAGGGCTGAAATCCCGCCTGCCCCAGTTCACGTGGATGGGCCTCGCGTCGCCCGACGGCACCATCGTCGCGGCCACCGGCGACCTGCTGCTCGGCCAGTCCATCGCGTCGCGCCCCGTGTTCCAGAACGGCCTGAAGGGCCTGTGGACCGGCGACGTGCACGAGGCCGTGCTGCTCGCGAAACTCGTGCCCCACCCGCCCGGCGAGGACATCAAGTTCGTCGACATCGCCGCCCCCGTGCGCGATGCGGCGGGCGAGCCCCTCGGCGTGCTCGCCGCCCACCTGAGCTGGCAGTGGGCCGACCAGCTGCGCCAGACCGTGCTGCGGCCACGCGGCGCTCCCGCGTCGCTGCAGTTGACGATCGTGGGCCCGAAGGGCGACCTGCTGCTGCCGCCCGAACGGCGCGACGCCGGCGCCACCCTCGCCCCCGCCCGCATCGAGGAGAACATCGACCGCTGGACGGCCGTGGCCTGGAGCGACGGCCGCCCCTCGCTCACCGCGGTCGCCGAAAGCCTGCCGGTCGGCGCCTTCCGCGGCTTCGGCTGGCGCGTGATCGCCCGCGACGAACAGGCGGCGCTCGCCACCGCGGTGGAAGCCCAGCGCCGCGAGGCCTGGACCTGGGCGATGGGCGCGGGCCTCGTCGTGGCCGCGCTCGCCTGGTGGGCCATCGGGCGCGCCGTGCGTCCGCCGGCCCCGCAGGAGCCCGTCCGCACCCAACCCGCCTCGCTGATGGCCGGCGCCGTGCGGCCCCAGCGCCGCTCCGACCTCGCCCCCGTCACCCGCCTGCAGCCTGTCGCGTCCCCGGTGCCCGACATCCTGGACCAGGAGCACCGAGACACGCTGACCGGACTCGGCAACGCGGCCCAGCTCGAACGGATTTCCCGCCGCCTGGCCGACGCGGCCGCTGACGAACCCGCCGAGACGTGTGTGCTGTGCATCGACATCGACGGATTCCAGACGGTCAACGAACGCTACGGCCGCCCGGCCGGCGACGAGGTGCTCGTGCAGATCGCCCGCCGCCTGCGCCAGGCCGCCCGGGAAGGCGACAGCGTGTTCCGCCTCGGCGGCGACGACTTCCTGGTGCTGCTCACCTGCCCCGTGGGCGAAGCCACCGCCCTCGCCCGTTCCGTGGCGGCCCGCGTGCTGGCCGAACTGCAGCGGCCGCTCAGCTACCGCACGCTGAGCAACCTGCGCATCTCGGGCAGCGTGGGCGGCGCCGTGTGGCCCGTTCACGGGGCCACGTTCGAGGAAGCCATCGCCCATGCGGGCGAGGCCCTGCGCGCGGCCAAGCAGAGCGGCACGGGCAAGTTCCGCCTGTACGCGGGCGATCCCAGCGCCGATCCGGCGCGGCTGCGCGCCTGAGCGTCGCCTACAGCCGGAAGAACCGCCCCCGCGCCGCCTGCGTGATGGCCACGACACAGGGGTGCGTGATGCGCCGCTCCACCGAGATGGCGTAGAACTCCTCCACCAGTTCCTCGGTGCGTCCGAGCACCTTCACGCCGTACTGCTCGCAGGTCTCCTCCTCCAGCACCCGGGGCGACATGAACACGCCGCGCCCTTCCCCGCCGAACGCCTTCATCAGCGCGGCGTCGTCGAACTCGCCCACCGCCTTCGGGTGGATCTGGTGCTGGGTCAGCCACAGCTCCAGCCGCTGGCGCATCGCCGACGAGGCGCCCTGGATCAGCATCGGCGCGCCCTGCAGGTTCTGCGGGAACGTGCCCTTTAGCGTGCGCTTCAAGCCCGGCGACGCGAAAAAGCTCATCGCGGTGGTGCCCAGCGCGTGGTTGAACGCCTTCACGCTCAGTTGCTTGCTCATGGGCTCGTCGGCGATGACCAGGTCGAGCCGGTGCACGGAGATCTGCGCCAGCAGGTCCTGGAACTTGCCTTCCGTGCAGATCAGGCGCACCGTCTCGGGCAGGCCCAGCGCGGGCTCGAGCAGCCGGTAGGCGATGGACTTGGGCACGGCGTCGGCGATGCCCACCCGGAACTCCAGCACGTGTTCACCGCTGGCGGCCGCCCCGATGGCCGCCTCCATCTCGGTCGACAGCGCGAAGATCTGGTCGGCGTAGCCGAGCGCCACCCGGCCCTGCTCGGTGAGTTCGAGGCGACGACCGCTCTTGCGGAAGAGCTTGCAGCCCAGCCGGTCTTCGAGCAGCTTGATCTGGCCAGAGAGCGTCTGGGGGCTGATGTGCAGCTGTTCGCCGGCCCGCACGACCCCGCCGGCCTTGGCGGTGGCCCAGAAATACTGGAGGTGCTTGAAGTTCACGCGTCCATCCTGCGGATTATTCGAAACATGGTGATTGAAAGTCCGAATTTACGCGAAAGATCGGCAGGTCTACAGTCTCGTGTTCTTCGACTGTCCCGCACCACGCCATGGAATTCCTGCTCGACCCCAACGTCTGGATCGCCTTCGGGATGTTGACCGCCCTCGAGATCGTTCTCGGCGTGGACAACATCATCTTCATCTCGATCCTCGTGGGCCGCCTGCCCCCCGAACAGCGCGACCTCGCCCGGCGCCTCGGCCTCGGCTTCGCGATGATCTCCCGCCTCGCGCTGCTGTTCTCGCTGAGCTGGGTGATGGGCCTCACCGAAACCCTGTTCACGGTGGTGGGCCAGGACATCAGCGGCCGCGACCTCGTGCTGCTGCTGGGCGGCCTCTTCCTGCTCTACAAGGCCTCGCACGAGATCTTCGTCGAGGTGGAAGCCCGCGAACAGGACGGCCCGCCCGCCACCTCGCCCGAAGCGCTGGCCGCGGCCAAGCGCGGCATGATGTGGAGCATCATCGGCCAGATCGCCGTGATCGACATCGTCTTCTCGCTCGACTCGGTCATCACCGCGGTGGGCATGGTCGACCAGATCGGCGTGATGGTGGCCGCGGTCGTGACGTCCGTCGGCGTGATGCTGGTGGCGGCCAAGCCCATCGGCGACTTCGTCGACGCGCACCCGTCGGTGAAGGTGCTGGCCCTCGCGTTCCTCGTGATGGTGGGCATGGCGCTCACGGCCGAAGCCTTCGAGGCCCACGTGCCGAAGGGCTACATCTACGCCGCGATGGCCTTCTCGCTGGTGGTGGAAGCCCTGAACATCCGGGCGCGCAAGAAGCGCCTGGCGAAGGAAGCGGTCGCCTGACAGTTCGGGATTTCTCGAACTGTTCCTGCCAAAAACTCGCATTTACACGAAGTGTGGGGCCGCCGCAGAATGCCCCATCGCTTCCCTTTTCCGAAAGGACCCTCATGAACAACCAGTCCCTGCAAACCGCCTACGGTTTCTCGACCGCCCCTTCCGTGGAGACGCGCAACCGCACGCTCCGCAACACCTACTGGCTGCTCGCTCTGTCGATGGTGCCCACCGTGCTGGGTGCCTGGATCGGCGTGGCCACCGGCCTGATGTCGGCGATGTCCGGCGGCATCGGCGCCATCGTGTTCCTGGCCGGCGCGTTCGGCTTCATGTTCGCCATCGAGAAGACCAAGCACTCGTCCACGGGCGTGGCCATCCTGCTCGCGTTCACGTTCTTCATGGGCCTGATGCTCTCGCGCATGGTCGGCATGGTGCTCGGCCTGTCGAACGGCGCCGGCCTGATCATGACGGCCTTCGCGGGCACGGGCCTGATCTTCCTGGGCATGGCCACGCTGTCGTCGGTCATCAAGCGTGACCTCTCGGCGATGGGCAAGTGGCTCTTCATCGGCGCGATCATGCTGCTGGTGGCCGGCATCGCGAACATCTTCCTGCAGTCGAGCGCGCTGATGATCACGCTGGCCGTGCTGGCCATCGGCATCTTCTCGGCCTTCATCCTGCATGACCTCAAGCGTGTCCAGGACGGCCTTGAAACGAACTACATCAGCGCCACGTTGGGGGTGTACCTGAGCCTTTACAACGTGTTCCAGTCGCTGCTGATGCTGCTCGGCATCTTCGGCGGCCGCGACGAGTGACCGCCTTCCCGGCCTGATCTCACGACCACACGACGGGGCCTTCGGGCCCCGTTTCGCCGTCTGGAGGAGAATTCCTGGTCATGGCGCATTCCCATTCCGGCCGAGCCCTGTCCGATGTGCTGTTCGAGATCGCCTCCGACACCACGCGGCCCCGCATCTCGCTCGGCGCCTTGCTGAAGGCCCTGGACGACCGGGCGCTCGGCGCGCTCCTGCTGATCTTCTCGCTGCCCTGCGTGATCCCGATGCCCCCCGGCACGTCCACCGTGCTGGGCACGCCCCTCGTGTTCCTGACCGCGCAGCTGATGCTGGCCCTGGCACCGTGGCTGCCGCAGTTCATCGCGCAGCGTTCCATCTCGCGGACCGACTTCGCCGCCGTGGTGGCCCGCATCGCGCCGTGGCTGGCCCGCGCGGAGAACCTGCTGAAACCGCGGCTGCTGTGGATCACCGCCCCCATCGGCGAGCGGTTCGTGGGCCTCGTGTGTCTCTACCTCGCCATCGTGCTCGTGCTGCCCATCCCGCTCGGCAACATGCTGCCGGCGCTGGCCATCAGCCTGATGGCGCTGGGCGTGCTCGAACGCGACGGCCTCTGGGTCATCGCCGGGCTGATCACCGCCGTGGCGTCCACCGTGCTGATCGCCGGGGTGCTGGTGGCGATGCTGAAGGCCGCGCTGTTCGTAGTGGCCAGCTTCTTCTGATCAGCCGGCCAGCGCCGGTTCGGCCTGGCGGTCGTCGGCTGACTTCGGGCGTTTCGCCTGCAGCATCTCGCACGCCATCTCGCCGATGCGGCGCAGCGCCTGCCGCTGCGCGTTGTCCCACCGCCCGCCCACGCCCAGGCGGATGCAGTGGCGGTAGCGGTCGGTGGCGCTGAACATGGTGCCGGGCGCGAACACGATGTGTTCGGCGAGGCACGCGCGGAACAGCGCGAACGTGTCGATCTCCCGGGGCAGTTCGGCCCACAGGATGAAGCCGCCCGGCGGGTCGGTCACGCGGGTGCCGGCCGGGAAACTCTCGGCGATGATGCGGCCCGCCTCGTCCACGCGCGCGGCCACCGTGGCCCGAAGCTGCCGGTAGCTGGCCTCGGCGCCGGGCTGCGTGAGCAGGTCGGCCATCGCGAGTTCGAGCACCGCCGTCTGCGCGCCGCTGGTGGCGAGCTTCAGGCCCTCGACGCGATCGCGCCAGCGGCCGGCCTCGACCCAGCCCAGGCGGATGCCCGGGGCCACGGTCTTCGAGAAGGACCCACACATCATCACGTGCCCGGTGGTGTCGTACGACTTCACCGCGCGGCGCATGTCGTCGTCTTCCGCCAGGTCGTTGTAGAGCACGTCCTCGATCAGCGGCACGTCGTGGCGCGACAGCATGGCGGCCAGGCGCGCGCGGTCCTGCTGCGGCATCGTGGCGCCCACGGGGTTCGACAGCGTGGGCACCAGCAGCACGGCCTTGACCGGCTGCGTGTCGAAGGCGAGCTGCAGCGCGTCGAGCGAAACACCCGTGCGCGGATGCGTCGGGATCTCGAGCGCCCGCAGGTGCAGGTTCTCGAGGATGCTCAGGAAACCGAAGTACGTGGGCGACTCGAGCGCCACGATGTCACCCGGCTTCGTGACCGCGCGCAGGCACAGCGTGATGGCCTCGACGCAGCCGTTCGTGATGACGATGTCGCGCGCGTCCATCTGGCAGCCCATGCGCAGGCCGTGGCGCGCGATGGCGCGGCGCAACGTCTCCTCACCCCCGCCGATGGGGTACGTGCACAGGCTGTGCCGGTTGCGCTGCGCGGCGCGGCTGACGGCGCGGCGCACGCGGTCCTGCGAGAACAGTTCGGCGCTGGGGCACGCGGCACCGAACGACGTGAAGGCCGGGTCGTTGGCGAGGCGCAGCACCTGGCTGGTGAGCGAGCCCACGTCCACCGCCTGGGAGTCGGCCGGCGGGCGCGAGGTCTCGGGCTGCGGCAGCCCCGGCGTGCGGGTGGCCACGAAGTAGCCGGAGCGGGGACGCGCCTCGATCAGGTGCGCGTCTTCCAGCGAACGGTAGGCCTGGATCACCGTGGAGAGCGACACGCCCTCCTGGCGAGCCATCTCGCGCACCGAGGGGACGCGTTCACCGGCCGCGAGCGTGCCGCTGCGGATCGCGGTGGCGATCGTCTGGGCGAGTTGGAGATAAAGCGCACCATCGGACGTCATGGAACCATTCTGTACCGTTCAGCGGTGTGCCGACCAGTACAGATTGACGTGAACGCGACCGGCACAGTGTCCGAAAGTTCCGTCGCTGTACTTGTTCACGTCGGACGGCCTGTGTCTGTCGCGAATCCGGACGGCGTCATAAGGTTGAGCCCATGAACACGCTCGCCCTCAACGCCACCGCTGCCCCGGCCAAGGCCCCGTCGTCGCCGGCTTCCAACGCTTCCGCACCGTTCCGGATCGCCGCCGGCGCCGTGCTGACGCTGCGCCACGGGCGCGACCTGCGGGTCGAGGTGATCGAAGGCCGGCTGTGGGTGACGGCGAAGGGGGACGCCAGCGACCACTTCGTGTCGCCGGGCCAGCCCCACGCGCTCGGGCGCTCCCGCACCGTCGTGATCGAGAACATCGGCCGGGACTCGGCGCTGCTGCGCCTCGTCCGCGGCTGAGTCCGGACGGATCAGTGCGCGCCGCCCACGTCGGCGGCGGCTCCGCCCATCTTCGGTCTGGTGGTCCACACCAACCCGACCAGCAGCACGAACAGCACCGCCGACAGGTAGAAGATGTCCGTGGCCGCCAGCGTGTAGGCCTGCTGGTCGACCAGCCGGTTGACCGTGGCCAGCGCCTGGTCCGGTGAGTAGCCCGCCGCGCCCAGCTGGCTGAGCGCGGTGCTGGCCGCCTGGTTGCCGCGGTTGACCGACTCGGCGATGTGCTCGTGGTGCATCACCGCCCGGTTCTCCCACGCCGTCGTGAAGATCGACGTGCCCATCGCGCCGGCCGTGATGCGCACGAAGTTGCTCAGGCCGGCGGCCGCGGGCATGCGGTCCGGGGTGAGGCCCGAGAACACGATGGCCTGCAGCGGGATGAAGAAGAACGCCATCGCCGCGCCCTGGATGACCGTGGGGATCAGGATCGTCGCGAGGTCGGCCTGCACGTTGAACTTCGAGCGCATCCACAGCACCAGCGCGAAGCCCACGAAGGCCACGGTGGCCAGGCGCCGCGGGTCGATCTTGCTCACGTTCTTGCCCACCCACGGCGACAGCACGATGGCGAGCACCCCCACCGGCGCGAGCGCGATGCCCGCCCAGGTGGCCGTGTAGCCCATGTACTGCTGCAGCCACAGCGGCATCAGCACCACGTTGCCGAAGAAGAGGCCGTAGGCCACCGACAGCGAGATGGTCGCGAGCGAGAAGTTGCGGCCCTTGAAGAGGCGCAGGTCGACGATCGGGTTCTTCTCGGTGAGCTCCCACGCGAGGAAGAACAGGAAGCCCACCACCGCGACCACCGTCAGCGCGATGATCTCGCCGGACTCGAACCAGTCGAGTTCCTTGCCCTTGTCGATCATGACCTGCAGCGCGCCGACCCACAGCACCAGCAGCGCGAGGCCCACGACGTCGAGCTTGACCTTCTTCGGACCCGGATCGCGCGAGCGGTAGATCGACCAGGTGATGGACGCGGCCACCAGGCCCACCGGGATGTTGATGTAGAAGATCCACGGCCACGAGATGTTGTCGGTGATCCAGCCGCCGAGCAACGGCCCGACCACCGGCGCCACCAGCACCGTCATCGCCCACATGGCCATCGCCATGCCGGCCTTCGCGGGCGGGTAGCTCGACAGCAGCAGCGTCTGCGACAGCGGGATCATGGGACCGGCGACCAGGCCCTGCAGCACGCGGAACGCGATCAGCAGGCCGATGCTCGGGGCCAGGCCGCAGAGCCAGGAGGACAGCACGAACAGGAGGATGCTGGCCGTGAACAGGCGGACCGGGCCGAAGCGTTGCGTGAGCCAGCCGGTGAGCGGCACCGAGATGGCGTTGGCCACGCCGAACGACGTGATGACCCAGGTGCCCTGCGCCGGACTCACGCCCATGTCGCCGGAGATCGCCGGGATCGACACGTTCGCGATCGAGCTGTCGAGCACGTTCATGAACGTGGCGAGCGACAGCGCAATGGTGCCGAGCACCAGCTGGCTGCCGGTGAGCGGCTTCAGCGCGGCGCCCTGGGGGTTGGGGGACGACATGGTGGAACGCTCCGCCGGTTTACTTCGCGATGGCGACGTGGGCGGTCACCGGCGCCGCGGCGCCCTTGTGCGCGGGTTCGGACGCGGCCACCGCGCGGGCCGGCGCCTTGGCGCCGCGGCCGAGGTTCGTCGCGACGATGCGGCGCACCTCGTCGTCGGCCATGCGGTCGACCTCGTCGAACACCGTGGTCTGCGCGACGGCCGCGCGGCGCGGGGCGTCGGCGAGCATCTTGCCGCTGGTGTCGCTGATGTCGACCTTGGCGTCCATCGACAGGCCCACGCGCAGCGGGTGGTCGGCGAGTTCACGCGGGTCGAGCGACACGCGCACCGGCACGCGCTGCACCACCTTGATCCAGTTGCCGGTGGCGTTCTGCGCGGGCAGCAGCGCGAAGGCCGCGCCGGTGCCGGCACCGAGGCCTTCGATCTTGCCGTGGTACTCGACCTTCTTGCCGTACAGGTCGGCCTTCAGCGAAACGGGCTGGCCGATGCGCAGGTTCTGCAGCTGGCTTTCCTTGAAGTTCGCGTCGACCCACACCTGGTCGAGCGCGATGACCGACATCAGCGGCGCGCCGGCCTGCACGCGCTGGCCCACCTGCACGCTGCGCTTGGCGACGTAGCCATCCACCGGCGACGGCAGTTCGGCGCGCTTGAGCGCGAGGTAGGCCTCGCGCACGCGGGCCGAGGCACGCAGCACGTTCGGATGCTGCTCGACCGACGTGTTGTCGGTCAGGGACTGGTTCGACGTCAGCTGCTCGCGGGCGGCCAGCACGGCCGACTTGGCCGCGGCCACCGCACTCTTGGCGGCGGCGAGCTGCGACGTGGTGTGGTTGAACTCTTCCTTGCCGACGGCGCCGGTGGCCACCAGCGGGGCGCGGCGGGCGAGGTCGTCCTGCGCTCGGAGCAGGTCGCTCTCGGCACGGGCCTGGTCGGCTTCGCGCAGGGCGATCTGGGCCTGCAGCGTCGCGTTGTTGGCGAACAGGATGCGCACTTCACGCACCGTCTGCGCGAGCTGCGCCTCGGCCTGGTCGAGCGCCACGCGGGCGTCGGCCGTGTCGAGCTTGACGAGGGGCGTGCCGGCCTTCACGAAGTCCGTGTCGTCGGCGTTGATGGCGAGCACCGTGCCGCCGACCTGCGGGGTCAGCTGCACGACGTTGCCCTGCACGTAGGCGTTGTCGGTGGATTCGAAGTGGTTCAGCACGAGCGCGTAGTACGCGCCATAGGCGATGCCGGCCACGGCGACCACGGCGGCCACGGCGGTCAGCGCCTTCTTGCGTTGCGGGTTGGACTCGGGGCTTTGGGTTTGCGGGGCATTCATGGCGGGGGACTCCGGTGCGACGGGTGTTCTGTTCTGGTGTGTGAAGGTCGAAACGTTCAGTGGACTTGCGGGCCGACGTAGCCGCCGCCGAGGGCGCGGGCCAGCGACACCTGCACATCGAGCGCGCGGGCCCGCAGGTCGGCGGCCGAGCGGCGCTGCTGCAGCACGTTGGACTCCGCGTTCAGCACGGTGAGGTACGTGCCGAGGCCGGCCTTGTACCGCTGCGTGGCCAGGTCGTACGCCGCTTCGGCGGCGACCCCGGCCTGCTGCTGTTCGTTCTGCTGGCGGGCGACGGCACGTGCCGAGGCGAGCTGGTCGGCCACGTCGCGCACGGCGTCGATCACGGCGCCGTTGTAGGTCTCCACCGCGGCGTCGACGTCGGCGGTCTTGCCGCGCAGGCCGGCGCGCAGGCGAGCCTGGTCGAACAGGGGCAGGTGGATGGCCGGGCCGATGCCGTACTGCTGGCTGCCGCTCTGGAGCAGCCGGTCGAGGCCGATGCTCGAGAAGCCGGCGAAGGCGACGAGGTTGACGTTCGGATAGAACTGCGTCTTGAAGGACTGGCTGTCCTTCGCGGCCGCCTCGACGCGCCAGCGGGCGGCGCTCACGTCGGGACGGCGAGCGATCAGGTCGGCGGGCAGCGTGTCGGGCAACGTGAAGCCGTGCAGGTTCTGCAGGCGCGGCACGAGGTCGTTCAGGGCGGACGGCGCCTGCACGGTCAGTGCGGCGAGCGCGTGGCGCGTCAGCGCGATCTGTTCGTCGAGCACCTCGACCGCCTGGCGGGTCTCGGGCAATGCGCCTTCACCCTGGCGCAGTTCCACGTTCGTGTCGAGGCCGGCGGCCACGCGCTGGCGGATCAGGCCGAGCATCTCGTCGCGCTGGGCCAGCGCGCGCACGGCCACCTCGCGCTGCTCGAACAGGCGGGCAAGCTGCAGGTAGTTGCGGCTGACCTGGCTCGCGAGCACGAGGCGCGCGGCGGCCATGTCGGCCTCGGTGGCGCGCTGCACGCCCACGGCCGATTCGATGGCCTTGCGGTGCTTGCCGAAGAAGTCGATCTCGTACGAGGCGCTCGCCTGGATCGTGCCGCTGTTCTCGATGGAGCCGGCGAGCGGCTTCGGGATCATGCCGTTCTCGGTGTAGCGCTGGCGGGTGGCCTCGAGCTTCACGTCCCCCTGGATCCCGTCGTTGGCGCGTGCGCTGTCGGCGCCGGCCACGGCACGGTCGAGGCGGGCCTGCGCCACCTTCAGCGTGGGGCTGCCGGCGAGGGCCTTCTGCACGAGGCCGTCGAGCACGGGGTCGCCGAGGCCGGTCCACCAGGCTTCGTCGAGCCGCGGTGCAACGGCGGCGGCCGGGGCGCTGGCGGGCAGGCCGACCGACTCGGGCGCGATCTCGGCGCTGCGCGGCGCGATGCCGGCCGAGCTGGCGCAGCCCGCGAGGGTCAGCACGAGTGTCGAGGCCAGCGCGGCGATCAGGGCAGAGGCGGCGAGCCAGCCCCCGTGGCGGGGCATCTCGGCGGGGGAATCGATGGCGGGGTTCATCTCGAACATCCTGGAAGAAATTTGATTGGGCTTTAACTGCCTAGGCATTGAATCGGACGAAAAAAATCGCCCCTGGGAATCGGTGTCAGCAGCCATCGTGGATCCCCTCGCCGTTGTCGATCATTCGCTGGAGGTACGACTTGAGGGTCTGCCATTCGTCGCGCGAGAAGCCGGCGAGGTGGGCGTTCATGACCTCGGACAGGGCAACGGGGATGTGCCCCGCCACCTCGGTGCCCTCGGGCGTGAGTTCGAGGTTGACGACGCGGCGGTCCTGGTCGGAGCGCACGCGGCGGCACAGGCCCTTGGCTTCCAGGCGGTCGAGCAGTCGGGTGGTGGCACCGGGGTCCATCTGCAGCACCCGGGCGAGTTCGGCGACGGTGGTGGCCTTGCCCTCGTGCATCTTGAACATGGGCGCCCACTGGGCGGACGTGAGGCCCACCGGTTCCAGCAGTTTGCCGGTCTGCTGCGTGAGGCTCAGCAGCACCCGGCGCATGAGGTAGCCCACGCTGGCCTCGGTGGCGTACTGGTTGGCCTCGTAGAAATCGGCGGGGACGCGGTCTTGTGGCATGGGCTGAAATTTAGATGCCTAGGCAAACATTGTCAAGGCTTTGAATGTGAAGAACGTTGCAGAACTCCGTAGAAACCCGAGGTGGCTACACTGCGCCGCATGACCGCCACCCCCGACTCCGCCGCACCCGCCCCTGCCCGCAACGTGCGTTCGCTGAGCGGCCTCGGTCCGTTCCTGCGGCCGTACCGGGGGCGCATCGCGCTCGCGGGCCTGTTCCTCGTGCTGGCGGCGGTGAGCACCCTCGTGTTCCCGGTCGCGCTGAAGTCCCTGATCGACCAGGGCCTCGTCGCCGCCGACCCCGGCCAGCGGGTGCTCGCGCTGCGCGGACACTTCGTGGCACTGTTCGCGGTGGGCGCGGCGCTCGGCGTGTTCTCGGCGGCGCGCTTCTACATGGTGTCGTGGCTCGGCGAACGGGTGACGGCCGACCTGCGCAACGCCGTCTATGCCCACGTCGTGCGCCAGAGCCCCGCGTTCTTCGAGTCCACGCAGACCGGCGAGGTGCTGTCGCGCCTGACGACCGACACCACGCTCGTGCAGACCGTGGTGGGCTCGAGCCTCAGCATGGGCCTGCGCAACTCGGTGATGGGCATCGGCGCGATGCTGATGCTCATCGTCACGAACCCGCTGGTGATGACGCAGGTGCTGGGCATCCTCGTGCTCGTGGTGCTGCCGTCGCTGTACTTCGGCCGGCGCGTTCGCAAGCTTTCGCGCGCCAGCCAGGACCGCGTGGCCGACGCGAGCGCCATCGCGGCCGAGGTGCTGAACGCCGTGCCGGTGGTGCAGAGCTACACGGCCGAGGACCGCGAGACCACCCGCTTCACCACCGCCACCGAGACCGGCTTCGCCACCGCGATCCGCCGCACGCGGGTGCGCTCGGGCCTCGTCGCATTCATCATCACCGCCACGTTCGGCGCGCTGCTGTGGGGCCTGTACCAGGGCACGCAGGCCGTGATCGCCGGCCAGATCGGCGCGGGCCACCTCGGGCAGACGGTGGTGTACGTGGCCATCCTGGTCAGCTCCGTCGCGGTGCTGGCCGAGGTGTACGGCGACCTGCTGCGCGCGGCCGGCGCCACCGAGCGGCTGATGGAACTGCTCGCCGAACGTTCGCCGATCGTGTCGCCCGCGAACCCCGTGGCGCTGCCGGCCACCCGCGGCGGTTCGGCCGTGACGTTCGATCACATCGACTTCCGCTACCCCTCGCGCCCGCAGCAACTGGCCCTGGCCGACTTCACCCTGCACGTGCGTGCGGGCGAGCGGCTCGCCCTCGTCGGGCCGAGCGGTGCGGGCAAGAGCACGGTGCTGCAGCTGCTGCTGCGCTTCTACGACACCGACGCGGGCAGCATCGCGCTCGACGGCGTGCCGGTGCCGCAGGTCGCGCTCGACGCGCTGCGGGGACGCATCGGCATCGTGCCGCAGGACAGCGTGATCTTCTCGGCCGACGCGATGGAGAACATCCGCTACGGCCGCCCCGATGCGAGCGACGACGAGGTGATCGCCGCCGCGAGGGCCGCGTTCGCGGACGACTTCATCCGCGCGCTGCCCGAGGGCTACAAGACCTTCCTCGGCGAACGCGGCGTGCGCCTGTCGGGCGGCCAGCGCCAGCGCATCAGCATCGCGCGCGCGATGCTGAAGAACCCGCCGCTGCTGCTGCTCGACGAAGCCACGAGCGCCCTCGACGCCGAAAGCGAACGCATGGTGCAGGCCGCGCTCGAGTCCGCGATGAAGGACCGCACGACCATCGTCATCGCCCACCGCCTCGCCACCGTGCAGCGGGCCGACCGCATCGTCGTGATGGAACACGGCCGCATCGTCGAGACCGGCACGCATGCGGAACTCGCGGCGGCGGGCGGTCTCTATGCAAGGCTGGCCGCGTTGCAGTTCGAGGCCTGAACCCACACCGGTCTTTCACTCTGTCCTACAGTCATGCCGGACCTCGGGTCCACAATGCAAGAGCCATCCCTACTGAAGGCCTGGAGAACATTCACATGAACAAGAGCACCCCCATCCTCCGTACCTCCGTCCTGGCACTGAGTGCCGCCGCCCTCTTCCTCGCCGGTTGTGAAAACATGAGCGAACGCGAGAAGAGCACCGCCGGCGGCGCCGGCATCGGTGCCGTGGGCGGCGCCGTGATCAGCGCGGCCACGGGCGGCAACGCCGGCACCGGTGCCGCGATCGGCGGCGCCGTGGGCGCCATCGCCGGCAACCTGTGGGGCAAGAAGCAGGAAGACCGCAAGAAGCAGATGGAGCAGGCCACGGCCGGCACCGGCGTCGACGTGACCCGCACGTCGGACAACCAGCTGAAGATCAACGTGCCGAACGACGTGTCGTTCGACATCAACAGCGCGGCCATCAAGCCGCAGCTGCGCGGCGTGCTCGACAGCTTCGCCAGCAGCCTGCAGGGTGACCCCAAGGCCGAGGTCACGATCATCGGCCACACCGACAGCACCGGCAACGCGGCCATCAACAACCCGCTGTCGCTCGAACGCGCCCAGAGCGTGCGCGACTACCTGAGCGGCCGCGGCGTGGCCCCGTCGCGCGTGCAGACCGCCGGCCGTGGCGACCGCGAACCCGTCGCCAGCAACACCACGGAAGCCGGCCGCGCGCAGAACCGCCGCGTCGAGATCTTCGTGCGCGAGCCCGCCTGATCCCCGTCGCTCGCTCCCTGAAGGCGCCTTCCCGGGGCGCCTTTTTCGTTTCTTGGGATAATCCCCGCTCCGTTCCGTCCGTTGGAAACCCGCCCGTGACCCGACCTGTCCGCTCCCAGTACGAAGACTTCATGCGCCACGTGGCCGAACACGGCGTGGCCAAGGGCGACCGCACCGGCACGGGCACGCGCAGCGTGTTCGGCCACCAGATGCGCTTCGACCTGAACGAGGGCTTCCCCCTCGTCACCACGAAGAAGGTGCACCTGAAGTCGATCATCCTCGAGCTGCTGTGGTTCCTGCGCGGCGACGGCAACGCCACGTGGCTGCAGGAACGCGGCGTGACCATCTGGGACGAGTGGGCGAAGCCCGACGGCGACCTGGGCCCGGTCTACGGCGTGCAGTGGCGCTCGTGGCCCACGCCGGACGGCGGCCACATCGACCAGATCGCCGACGTCGTCCAGACGCTCAAGACCAACCCCGATTCGCGCCGCATCATCGTGAGCGCGTGGAACGTGGCCGACCTCTCGAAGATGGCGCTGATGCCGTGCCACGCCTTCTTCCAGTTCTACGTGGCCGAGGGCCGCCTGAGCTGCCAGCTGTACCAGCGCAGCGCCGACATCTTCCTCGGGGTGCCGTTCAACATCGCCAGCTACGCGCTGCTCACGCACATGATCGCGCAGCAGTGCGACCTGCAGGTGGGCGACTTCATCTGGACCGGCGGCGACTGCCACATCTACAGCAACCACACCGAGCAGGTGGCGCTGCAGCTGTCGCGCACGCCGCACCCCTACCCCACGCTGAACATCAAGCGCCGCCCGGCCTCGATCTTCGACTACGAATACGAAGACTTCGAGGTCGTGGGCTACGAACACCACGCGGCGATCAAGGCGCCGGTGGCCGTCTGATGCAGCTGTCGTTGATCGCGGCCGTGGGCCGCCACCGCGAGATCGGCCGCGGCAACGACCTGCTGTGGCGCACGCGCGAGGACCAGCTGCACTTCAAGCACACCACGATGGGCCACCCCGTCGTGATGGGCCGCAAGACCTGGGACTCGCTGCCCGAACGCTTCCGCCCGCTGCCGGGGCGGCGCAACATCGTCGTCTCGCGCAACGCGGCCTTCGCCGCGCAGGGTGCCGAAGTGGTGACGTCGCTCGACGCGGCGCTCGCGCTCGCCGTCGGCTCGCCCCGGGTGTTCGTCGTCGGCGGCGCCCAACTCTACACGCTGGCCCTTCCCCTCGCCCACGAGCTGGTGCTCACCGAGGTGGATGCCACCTTCGACGACGCCGATGCGTTCTTCCCCGCGTGGGACCGCGCGGCCTTCGACGAGGTCGCCCGCGAGGCGCACACCGACCCCGAGGGTCGCGGCTACGCCTTCGTGACGTACCGCCGGCGCTGAAAACCTCTCAGCTGGCCCGCATCACACGCGCCAGGATCCACGGCGCGAAGCGGTGCAGCCACGCCGCCGCCCGTGCCTTGCCCACCCGCACCACCGGCCGGCCCGACCGCAGGCCCGCGAGGATGGCCGCCGCGGCCGCCTCGGCCGGCAGCTTCGCGCCGGGGCGTCCCGCCGTCATCGGCGTGTCCACCAGCGGCACGACCAATTCCACCGCCCGCACCGGCCCCGGTTCCAGTTGCAGCCGCAGCGCATCCGCGAACCGGGCGAACCCCGCCTTCGTCGCGCTGTAGACCGCCGCACGCGGTTTCGGCGACTGCGCCAGCACCGAGGTCATGCAGGCGATGGTGGCGTGAGGCTGCGTGGCCAGGTGCGGCAACAGGGCCTGCGCCAGCAGCATCGGCGCCGTGAGGTTCACGGCGACCTCGTCGCGCACCTGCCGCGGGCCGTAGCCCTCGGCATCGAAGCGCACGTCGTGCTGCACGCCGGCGTTGAGCACCACGCCCGCGAGGCGCGGATGGGCGGCCACGAGGCGCGCGGCGAGTGCCGGGATCGCATCCAGGTCCAGCAGGTCGGCCTGCACCACCGTGAGGTGGGCAGAGCGTGAGGACAGGGCCTCCAGCCGGGCGATGTCGCGTCCCAGGGCGACGACCTCCACGCCGGCCTCGGCGAGCTGGCGCACGAGCTGCAGGCCGATGCCGGACGTGGCGCCGGTCACGAGGCAGCAGGGCCATGGGTAGGGCAAGATGCGGTTCGTCATGCGGCCCACTGTAGGCGGGCCGGCACGCCCCCGCATCAACCCGGATCAATCGGCATGAACGACGCACCGAGCACCCTGCTGAGGCTGCTGGACACCCTCGCCCCCGCACCGCTGCCCGAACGGGAGCGCGTGCAGGAGGCGCTCACCGTGCGCTTCCTGCCGGCCGGCGCCGCGGTGTTCCACCAGGACACGGCCCACCCCCACGTGCACGCCGTGCGATCGGGCCTCGTCAAGCTCGCCTACCTGGGCGAGGACGGCTCCGAGTGGATCAAGTCGTTCGTCGCGGAGGGCGGCTTCTTCGCGAGCCTGGCCGCGCTCGCACCGGGCGGCCGCACGACGTTCCTGGCCGCGGCGATCGAACCGTCGTGCATCGAGGGTCTCCCGCATGCGGTGCTGGAGGATGTCGCGTCGCGCCACCTCGTGTGGTCACGGGCGCTGCACACGCTGGCGATGGTGCACGCCTCCCGCAAGGAACAGCGCGAGCGGGAGCTGCTGACGCTGGACGCCGAGGCGCGCTACCGGCGTTTTGTCGCCGACCACCCCGGCCTGCACCTGCGCGTGCCCCAGAAGGACCTGGCGCGGCACCTCGGCGTCACGCCGGTGGGCTTCAACCGGATCGTCAGACGGGTGCGTCAGGCTGCGGCGTGAACGTGGCCGGCGTGAACGTGGCCGGACTGAAGTCGCGCAGCGCCTGAAGCACGTCCTCCACGGATTGCGCCACGGTGCGCGACACGGTGGACACCTCCACGGCCGGCTCCACCACCGGCTCGAACGGCACGTTCACCCCCACGAGGTTGGAGATCTCTCCGGCCCGCGCGCGGGCGTAGAGGCCCTTCATGTCCCGCGCGGCGCACACATCGACCGGCGTGTTGATCCAGACCTCGAGGAACGGCACCGCGGGCTCCAGCACGGACCGCGCGAGCTGGCGCGCGACCCGGTACGGCGAGATGCACGCGACGATGGGCAGCAGGCCCTGCTGCGCGAACAGCTTCGCGACCACCGCGATGCGCCGGCCGTTCTCGAGCCGGTCGTCGCGGGAGAAACCGAGGCCCACGTTGAGCGTGCGGCGCAGCTCGTCGGCATCGAGCACCACGTGGCGCACGCCGATCTCGCCCAAGCGCGCCGCGAGGCCGTTCGCGATCGTGGTCTTGCCCGCACTCGGCAGGCCCGCCAGCCAGATGCAGGGGGGCGGAGTTCTCGCGTGGGGATCGCTCATCGTGAAGGAGGCTTGGGGGACGGCGGATGATACCCACGGACTCCGCCGGCCGCGTGACCGGGGTCAATGGCCGTCTCGCGCGACAATGCGCGTTCCACCACCGCGTGACCGCGCCATGAAAATCGCCACCTGGAACGTCAACTCCCTCGCCGTGCGCCTGCCGCAGGTGCTCGACTGGCTGAACACGCACCGGCCCGACGTGCTGGTCCTCCAGGAAACCAAGCTCACCGACGACAAGTTCCCCGGCCCCGACTTCGAGGCGGCCGGCTACGTGTCCCACTGGTTCGGGCAGAAGACCTACAACGGCGTGGCCATCCTGTCGCGCCGCCCCGTCACCGACGTGGTCCGCAACATCGTGGGCCACGAGGACACGCAGGCCCGCGTGATCGCCGCCACCGTCGACGACGTGCGCGTGATCGGCGCGTACTTCCCGAACGGCCAGGCGCCCGACTCCGAGAAATTCGTCTACAAGATGGCCTGGCTCGACGCCATCCGCCGCTGGATCGGCGAGGAGCTGGTGCGCCACCCGAAGCTCGTGCTGCTGGGCGACTTCAACATCGCCCCGGAAGACCGCGACGTGCACGACCCCGTGCTGTGGGCCGGCCAGATCCACTGCACCCCGGAGGAACGGGCGCAGTTCCAGGGCCTGCTGGGCCTCGGCCTGCACGATGCCTTCCGGCTCTTCGACGACCAGCCGCCGAAGCCGTGGACGTGGTGGGACTACCGCAACCTCGCGTTCCGCAAGAACCAGGGGCTGCGCATCGACCACATCCTCGTGAGCGACGCGCTGAAGCCGCACGTGGGCGCCTGCACGATCGACAAGGTGCCGCGCAAGAACGAGCGGCCGAGCGATCATGCGCCGGTGGTGGTGGACATCTCGCTCGAATCGTAGAAGAGCGTGTCATCCCGGCGGAGGCCGGGACACTGGGCAGATGCCGAAGGTCCCGGCCTGCGCCGGGATGACAGTGCCGATGAAGGAACGGTTCAGTCCTCCAGCCCCAGCTCCTGGATCTTGCGCGTGATGGTGTTGCGCCCGATGCCGAGCTTCTGCGCGGCCTCGATGCGCCGCCCGCGCGTGATCTCGAGCGCCGTGTGGATCAGCTGCGCCTCGAACTTGCGGGTCAGCGTGTCCCACACCTCGGGCAGGCCGGCCTGCAGCATGGTGCGCGACTCGCGCTCCAGGTCCGCCAGCCAGTGCGTGGGCACCGACGCGCCCCCCGGCGACATCACGGGCGAGGCCGCGATGGCGTCGGCGTTCGACGGGTAGACCACGGCCGGCGGCACCCAGGGTGCGGCGGCCGGCATGGCGGTGGCGGGCGCGTGTTCACCGTTCACGGACTCGGCCGCGGGCGGCGGGGTCAGCGCACGGGGCAACGCCATCGGGTCGCCACCCATCAGTTCGGGCGGCAGGTCCTTCGGCTCGACGACCTGCGCGGGCGCCATCACGGTCAGCCAGTGGCAGATGTTCTCGAGCTGGCGCACGTTGCCGGGGAAGTCGAACTGCATCAGGCGCGACAGGGCGCTGTCGGTGATGCGCTTGGCCTCGACACCCAGCTCCTTCGCGCTCTTCTGCAGGAAGAAGCGGGCGAGCGCCGGCACGTCCTCGCGCCGCTCGCGCAGCGCGGGCAGGCGCAGGCGGATCACGTTCAGGCGGTGGAACAAGTCTTCCCGGAACGCGCCGAGCTTGACCCGCTCCTCGAGGTTCTGGTGGGTGGCGGCGATCACGCGGACGTTGCTGCGCAGCGGGTTGTGCCCGCCCACGCGGTAGAACTGCCCGTCGCTCAGCACCCGCAGCAGGCGGGTCTGCAGGTCGAAGGGCATGTCGCCGATTTCGTCGAGGAACAGCGTGCCGCCGTCGGCCTGCTCGAAGCGGCCGCGCCGGGTGGTCTGCGCACCGGTGAAGGCACCGCGCTCGTGGCCGAACAGTTCGGACTCGAGCAGGTCCTTCGGAATGGCCGCGGTGTTGATCGCGACGAACGGCCCCGCGGCGCGCGGGCTGTGCTTGTGCAGCGCATGGGCCACCAGCTCCTTGCCGGAGCCGGACTCGCCGGTGATCAGCACGGTGACGATGCTCTGGCTCAGGCGGCCGATGGCGCGGAACACGTCCTGCATCGCGGGGGCCTGGCCCAGCATCTCGGGCATCTGGGCCATGCGCTCGTCGCGGACCTCCTCGCGCACGCTTTCGTCGAGCGCGCGGCGGATCAGCTCCACCGCCTTCGGCACGTCGAAGGGCTTGGGCAGGTATTCGAAGGCGCCGCCCTGGAACGCGCTGACCGCGCTGTCGAGGTCGGAGTAGGCGGTCATGATGATGACCGGGAGGCCGGGGTGGCGCTCCTTCACCTTGGTCAGCAGCTCGATGCCCGAGCCGCCCGGCATGCGGATGTCGGAGACCAGCACCTGGGGCGCTTCGTCCTCCAGGGCGAGGAGGACCTCGCGGGTGTTGGTGAAACTGCGGACCGCCAGTTCCTCGCGGGCCAGGGCCTTCTCCAACACGAAGCGGATGGATTGGTCGTCGTCAACGATCCAGATGGGTTTCATGCCGTGCCTGTGGTTGTGTTCCCCCGACACGAGCCCCGATGGCTCAAGGCAGAGGAATCACGATCTTGAAAATGGTCTGGCCCGGTTGGCTCTCGCATTCGATCATGCCCTGGTGTTGCTGCACGAACGTCTGCGCCAGCGTGAGCCCCAGACCCGACCCGCCATCGCGTCCCGATACCAGCGGGTAGAAGATGCGATCCCGGATCGACTCGGGGACTCCCGGGCCGTTGTCCTCGATATGCAATTCCAATGCCAATCGATAGCGCTGCTTGCCCAGCGTGACCTGCCGGGCGATGCGCGTGCGCAGGATGATGTTGGCGTCGCCCTGGGCGATGCGTTCGACGAGCGCCTGCGCCGCGTTGTGCGCGATGTTCAGCACGGCCTGGATCAGCTGCTCGCGGTCGCCGCGGAAGTCGGGGATCGAGATGTCGTAGTCGCGGCGGACCTGCAGCCCGCGCGGGAACTCCGCCAGGATCAGTGACCGCACCCGCTCGCACACCTCGTGGATGTTCACGTCGCTCACGACGTGCGGCTTGCGGTGGGGCGCCAGCAGCCGGTCGACCAGCGCCTGCAGGCGGTCGGCCTCGTTGATGATGACCTGGGTGTATTCGGTGAGCGCCCGGCTCTCGACTTCCATCTCGAGCAGCTGGGCCGCGCCGCGGATGCCGCCGAGCGGGTTCTTGATCTCGTGGGCCAGGTTGCGGATCAGCTCCTTGTTGGCCTGGGCCTGGCCCAGCGCCCGCTCCTCGCGGTCCTGGCGGGTCTGCTGCTCGATCTCGACGAGCTCGACGATGACCTGGTCGGGCCGGTCCATCTGGTTCACGATGACGTGGACCGGGAGCGGGTCGCCGTGGACCTGCAGCGGCCGGCGCAGCTGGCCGTCGAAACGGCTGGTGGCGAAGTCGTTGCGCGCGACGGCCGACACGGTGTCGCGCACGAGCTGCGACTCGACGAACCAGTCGAACAGCGAGCCGCGCTGCACGTTGCGGCGCGACAGGCCCAGCACGTTCTCGAACGCGGAGTTGGCGAAGAGGCAGTTGCCGTCGCGGTGGACGACGGCCACCATGGTGGCCAGGTGATCGAAGGCCTGCCAGGCGGCCACGGCGCTCGCGGCGCCGGCGGTGCGGGGAGAAGCGCTCACTGGGGCATCTTGCTGAGTTCGCGCTTGAGCGCGGCCACGTCGCTTTCCTTGCGGGCGAGGTTCGCCTTGAGCTGGGCGGTGCGATCGAGGTACTTCTGGTAGTTGCGCTCGTCGCCCAGCCGCTCGGGCTCGCCGTTGTTGTATTCCTTCTTCATCGCGGCCAGCGCTTCCTCTTCCTTGCGCAACTCGGCCTCGAGGATGCGGCGCGCGTCGTTGTCGCGGGCACGCTGGTCCTCCGCGGTCACCTTGTTGCCGCCCCCCTCGGTCGAGCCGCCGCGCGGCGTGGCCGGGGCGGCCCCGGCCGCCGGGCCGGTGCGCTTCGGGGAGGCGATCACCGTGATGGGCGTGCCTTCGAGCGTCGTGCAGCCCTTGTCCTTGGCCTCGCGGGCCGAGAGGCTGTCGGTGTAGAGCACCGGATTGCCCGGGCAGCGGTAGACCGGCTTGCCCGATTCGCTCTGCGCGAACGCGCCCGCACCGACCGTCGCCAGCACCACGGCGATCGTTGCCTTCACGCCAATTCGACTCATGCACTTCACCTTCCGTTCAACGCCCCGTGTGAGGCGGGAGATCGCTCCATTGTGGCCGAACGCGACCCTCCATGGAGAAGACCGCCGCGCCGCCGCGACGTTCCCGAGCACAAACCCCAACAAAAAAGGGACGGCCGGAGCCGTCCCTCGTTCCTCCACCCGCACCGGACCGCCTGCGCGGCCCGGAGGGTGTCGATCCCCGGGGGGATCAGAGGCTGTAGTACATGTCGAACTCGACCGGGTGGGTCGCCATGCGGAAGCGGGTGACTTCCTGCATCTTCAGGTCGATGTACGCATCGATGTAGGCATCGGTGAACACGCCACCCTTCGTCAGGAACGCGCGGTCCTTGTCGAGGTATTCCAGAGCCTGGTCGAGGCTGTGGCAGACCGTCGGGATCAGCTTGTCTTCTTCCGGCGGCAGGTGGTACAGGTCCTTGCTGGCGGCTTCGCCCGGGTGGATCTTGTTCTCGACGCCGTCCAGGCCGGCCATCAGCATGGCCGAGAAGCCCAGGTACGGGTTCATCAGGGGATCCGGGAAGCGGGCTTCGACGCGACGGCCCTTCGGGTTCGCCACGTACGGGATGCGGATCGAGGCCGAGCGGTTCTTGGCCGAATAGGCCAGCTTCACCGGGGCTTCGAAGCCAGGCACCAGGCGCTTGTAGCTGTTCGTGCCGGGGTTCGTGATGGCGTTCAGGGCACGGGCGTGCTTGATGATGCCGCCGATGTAGAACAGCGCGAACTCGGACAGACCGGCGTAGCCGTCACCGGCGAACAGGTTCTTGCCGTCCTTCCACACGGACTGGTGGACGTGCATGCCCGAGCCGTTGTCGCCGACGATCGGCTTCGGCATGAACGTGGCCGTCTTGCCGTACGAGTGGGCGACGTTCTGGATCACGTACTTCTGCAGCTGGACCCAGTCGGCGCGACGCACGAGCGTGTTGAACTTCGTGCCGATTTCCATCTGGCCGGCGTTCGCCACTTCGTGGTGGTGCACTTCGACCGGGATGCCGAGGGACTCGAGCACCAGGCACATTTCCGAGCGCATGTCCTGGCCGCTGTCGACCGGGGGCACGGGGAAGTAGCCGCCCTTGACGGCCGGGCGGTGGCCCGAGTTGCCGTGCTCGTATTCCTTGCCCGTGTTCCAGGCGGCTTCCTCGGATTCGATCTTCGAGAAGCAGCCCGACATGTCGTTGCCCCAGCGGACGTTGTCGAACACGAAGAATTCGGGTTCCGGGCCGAAGAAGGCGGTGTCGCCCAGGCCCGAGGCCTTCATGTAGGCTTCGGCGCGCTTGGCCAGCGAACGCGGATCGCGCTCGTACGGCTTGCCGTCACCCGGCTCGATCACGTCGCAGGTGAGGATCAGGGTGGGTTCTTCGAAGAACGGGTCGATGTTGGCCGTCTCGGGATCGGGCATCAGCTGCATGTCCGAGGCTTCGATGCCCTTCCAGCCAGCAATCGAGGAGCCGTCGAAGGCGTGGCCCGACGTGAACTTGTCTTCATCGAAGTGCGAGACAGGCACGGAAACGTGCTGCTCTTTGCCGCGGGTGTCGGTGAAGCGGAAGTCAACGAACTTGACTTCGTTTTCCTTCACCATGTTCATCACGTCGGCGACGGTCTTTGCCATCAGGAACTCCTAGCGAGGCGCTTTTGGGCGGGGTGGATTCGAAATGTTGAACGAGCTTTCCGGGGCCGGCAGGGGCCCCGAAATGCGCACAGGAATGTAGCAGAAAGCATGCCCGTCATGACCATACCGCGGGCGTGATCACGCTGCTTTTTGCAGGCGATGCGCGGCCCCGCGGCGCGATTGACGTCAATGTGCGCGCGGATCGTTCACTGGAAGGCTGGAAGTCGCCCGAATCACACCTTTTTGGTGCGTTTCGACTTGCGTCAACGCACCAACTCGGGGCCCAACTTTGCACCATGATCATGCAGGCCGTCAAGCAGGTGGCGGTAGGCCGCGGCCACCCCGTCGCCCGTGCCCTTCACCCCGAGTTCGATGTGGCGGCCCCACTCCGGGTGGTCCACGCTCGGCAGGCTGAAGACCTTGATGCCGGCGAACCGCGCCTCGATCTCTTCCATCAGCGGCGTGAGCGTCGCCTCCATCGCGCCGAACACGATGACCGACTGCTCGCGCTGGGCGTCCGTGCGGTGCAGGTGCTTCAGGCGCTCGTCGAGCACCCACTCGATCATCGGCCACGCCATCACCGGGAAGCCCGGGACGAACCAGACGCCGCCGTCACCCGCCTTCACCGAAAAACCGGCGATGCGGTTGTAGGGGTTCGGGATGATCTCGGCGCCTTCAGGGAACACGCCCATGTTGAGGCGGTGGACGTTGTCGTCCCGGTCCGGCTCGAAGGGCTGGCCCTGCTCGGCCGCGACCTCGCGCATGCGCTGGTGGATGAGGTCGCGGGCCTCGGGGTGCAGCACGAGCGGGCGCCCGAGCGCGCGGCCCGCGCTCTGCCGCGTGTGGTCGTCGGGCGTGGCGCCGATGCCACCGCAGCTGAAGACGATGTCGCCGTCGCGCGCGGCGCCCTCGAAGGCGTCCCGCAGGTCCGCGGCGATGCGGTCCGGGTCGTCGCCCACGTACCGCGCCCAGGCCAGCGAGAGGCCCCGCGCCGCGAGCAGGTCGATCACCTTCGGCAGGTGCTTGTCCTGGCGCTTGCCCGAGAGGATCTCGTCGCCGACGATGATGAGGCCGAAGTTCATGGCAGTCTCACAGGGGAGGAAGTAGGGGAGGCAGCGTGGCCTGGTCGCCCGGCTCGGTGACCGGCGTGGTGGGGGCGGGCACCGGTGCCGCGGCCTGTTCGAGCCGCAGCGCCTGCAGCGCCGACAGCCCGTAGTGCGCGAACCAGAGCGCCGAGAACGCGAACACCAGCGTGTAGATCCAGATGGCCACGGGGATCAGCACCGGCGCCGCCGCGACGAACACCCAGCCCGAAGCCCACACGAGCGACGGCGCGGCACCGAGGTAGCCGGTGATCACGCCGATGGCGAAGAGGAAGGGGCGGTGCCGCCGGATCACCTCGCGACGTTCGTCGCGCGTGGCATGGTCGGCCAGCACGTCGTAGCTCATCACGCGGTACGTGAGCCAGCCCCAGATCAGCGGCGGCAGCAGCAGCACGAGCGGCGGGATGAGCCAGAACGGCATCGACACGACGATGGCCAGCAGCGCGACCAGCGTGGCCCCGAAACCGCCCACCACGCAGTAGAGGAACGAGCCGCCGTGCCGCGCCTCGAGCGTGGCGAACCGGCGCGACGCCACGAGGCGCACCATCGCCGGCGTCATCATCGTGGCCACCGCCAGCAGCGAGAGCACGACGATCACCGGCGTGGCGAGCAGCAGCACCAGCAGCGGCGGCAGCACCGACTTCAGCCCGGCGAGGCCCACGCTCGCGAGCCAGTCGTGGGCCGCGTGCACGAGGTGCCACGAGCCGAGGAGCGCGGAGACGGCATCCATCGCCGGCTCCCAGAAGAACCACCCGGCCCCGAACGCGATGGCCACCATCAGCGCCAGCGGCAGCAGCGAGTACAGGATCACCCGCACGTGCAGGCAGTAGGCGGCCGCGCGCCACAGCGAATCGATGAACAAGGTCATGCGCGGAGGATAACGGGCCGGCGCACGAAGCGCCGGCCCGGTGTCATTCGTCGTCGCCGCCGAGAATGCCCCCGAGGATGCCGCCACCCGCGAAGCCGCCGAGCACCGAACCTTCCTCGCGGCTGCCGCCACGCTGCGGCGCCGCGGCGAACACGCGCGAGGCCAGGCGCGAGAACGGCAGGCTCTGCAGCCACACGGTGCCCGGGCCGGTCACCTTCGCGAAGAACAGGCCCTCGCCTCCGAAGAGCGCGGTCTTGATCTTGCCGACGTACTGGATCTCGAAGTTGACGTTGGGCGTGAACGCGACCACGCAGCCCGTGTCGATCAGCAGCGTCTCGCCGACCTGCAGCTCGCGCCGGACCACCGTGCCGCCCGCGTGGACGAACGCGAGGCCGTCGCCCTCGAGCTTCTGCATCACGAAGCCCTCGCCGCCGAAGAAGCCCACCGACATCTTCTGCTGGAAGTAGATGCCGAGCGACACGCCCTTGGCCGCGCAGAGGAACGCGTCCTTCTGGCAGATCAGGGTGCCGCCGAGCTTCGACAGGTCCATCGGGAGGATCTTGCCGGGGTACGGCGCCGCGAACGCGACCTTCAGCTTGCGCGAGGTCTGGTTCGTGTAGACCGTCGTGAAGAGCGACTCGCCCGTCACGAGGCGCTTGCCCGCCCCGAGCAGCTTGCCGAGGAAGCCGCCCTGCTGGGCCGACCCGTCGCCGAAGACGGTGTCCATGCCGATGCCGGCCTCCATGTACATCAGGCTGCCGGCTTCACCCACCGCCGCCTCGCCCGGGTCGAGCTCGACCTCGACGAACTGCATCTCCGAGCCCTTGATCTCGAAATCCACCACATCCATTGCCACGTCAATCTCTCCGCAAGTCGTTGTGAGGGAGGACTTTCCTCCCTTTGGGGGGTGCGCCACCGGCGTTTCTCGCACATACGGGGGAAGCCACCGCGAGAGTCACGCCGGAGAATCACCCATCGATTCTGACATCGGCCATGACCTTCCACCCGCCCACCTTGCTGCTGTGCTCCGTGCTGGCCATGGCCATGTCGGCGGGGCTGATGACGCTCTTCGCGTTCTCCCAGCGCATCTACCGCGGGTATTTCCACTGGACGGCCGCCCAGGCCCTCGCCGCCCTCGGCCTCGGCCTGCACCTGCTGCGCGACACCCACCCCGCCGTGCTGCCGGTCGCCAACCTGCTCGTGCTGCAGTGGCCGGTGCTGCTGCTCGCCGGCCTGCGCCGCTTCTACCAGCGCAAGGAGATGACCCTGCCCGCCGCGTTCGACTGGGCGCTGCTGGTGGGTGGGTACCTGCTCTGGCTGAGCACCTGGATCTCCCAGGCCGACCTGATGTGGCGCATCGCCGCGTTCTCGTTCGCCGCCGGCGCGCTGGCCCTCTACACCGCCGCCCTCCTCGTCCGCCTGGACGGCTACGCCACCAGCGCCGGCCTGAAGACGCTCAGCGTGGCCCTGTTCGTCTCGTGCGGCATGCACGTGTGGCGCATGGTCCACAGCGTGATCGTCCGGCACGACCCGGATTCGGCCCAGGTCCTGCTGCTGGCCGGCGCGGTGATCCCGGTGATGCTGTCGCTCGTGATGGTGTACCTCGCGCTGCTGCTCACGTACGAGCGCACGCAGCACGACCTCGGCGAATCGCAGCGGCAGCTGCGCGAGCTCGCGAACATCGACATGCTGACCCAGGTGCCCAACCGCCGCCACTTCCACGAACTGGCCGGCCGGCTGCTGGCGTCTCCGGGGGCGGCCCACGGCGCCTCGCTGCTGATGTTCGACATCGACCACTTCAAGGGCATCAACGACCGCTTCGGGCACAAGGCCGGCGACGAGGCCCTGTGCGACGTGGCCCGCAGCCTGCGCGACACGCTGCGCGTGGGCGACGTGGCCGGGCGCATCGGTGGCGACGAGTTCGTCGTGGTGCTGCCCCACACGACAGTGGAGGAGGCCGTCGCGGTCGCCTCGCGCATCGTCGACCCGCTCGCCAGCCGGCCCCAGATGCCGCTCGGCCTGAGCTTCGGCGTGGTGCGCGTGGAGGCGGGCGAGTCCGTCGATGCTGCACTGCACCGTGCCGACCAGGCCCTCTACGAGGCGAAGCGGCAGGGCCGCAGCTGCGCGGTGATCGCCACCGGCGACAACGAGAACCCGGTGTTCGCCGAAAGCATGCCCCTGGGGCTGATGCCGATGTGATTCCCCGCTCCGGCGCCCCGAGGACTAGACTCGGGGCGGGCCCGGCATTTGCTGGTCCCCGGTTCATGTCCTTCAGGAGCCCGCCGCCTCCATGCAGTCGTTGCTGAACCTGCTCGCCGCCATCGCCCTGCTCGTGTGGGGCACCCACATCGTGCGCACCGGAGTGCTCCGGGTGTTCGGCGAGAACCTGCGGCAGGTGCTCTCGCGCAGCTTCGGCAACCGCTTCCGGGCGATGCTGGCCGGCATGGGGGTCACCACGGTAGTCCAGTCCGGCACCGCCACCTGCCTCATCGTCGCCTCGTTCGTCGGCAAGGGCCTCGTCACCACCACCGCCGCGCTCGCGGTCATGCTGGGGGCCGACGTCGGCAGCAGCCTGATGGCGGTCGTGTTCTCGTTCGACCTCTCGTGGCTGTCGCCACTGCTGATCTTCGTGGGCGTGGTGATGTTCACCGGCCGGCAGGCGAGCGCCGCCGGACGCATCGGCCGGGTGCTGATCGGCCTCGGGCTCATCACGCTCGCGCTGCACCTCATCGTGGAAGCCACGCGCCCGCTCACCGCCTCGCCGGCCGTGCGGGCGCTGCTGGTCGCGCTGCCCAACGAGATCCTGCTCGACATCGTGGTGGGCGCCGCACTCACCGTGGTCTCGTACTCGAGCCTGGCCATCGTGCTGCTCACCGCCACGCTCGCCGAGACGGGGCTGCTCACCACGCCCGTCGCGCTGGGCCTCGTGCTGGGCGCCAACGTCGGCAGCGGGTTGCTGGCCCTGGTCGCCACCGGCAAGGCCTCGCCCGAGGTGCGCCGGCTGCCGCTCGGCAACCTGCTCTTCAAGCTGATCGGCGTGCTGGTGGCCATCCCGTTCATGGGCCAGGTGCACGTGCTGCTGCAGGACCACTTCGACACGGTGCACCAGCAGGTCGTCACCTTCCACCTCGCGTTCAACCTCGCGCTGGCGGTGCTGTTCATCGGCTTCACCGCCCCCGTCGCGCGGCTCGTCAACCGGCTGCTGCCGTCCGTGGACCCGAGCGCCAGCAACACCCGGCCGCGCCACCTCGACCCGATGGCCATCGCCACGCCGTCGCTCGCCATCAGCTGCGCCGCGCGCGAGGCGCTGCACCAGGCCGACATCGTGGAGACCATGCTGCGCGGCATGCTGCCCGTGATCCGCAACAACGACCTGCAGCTCGCCGAGCAGCTGCGGCAGATGGACGACACGGTGGACGACCTCTACGCCGCCATCAAGTTCTACCTGACGCAGGTGTCCCAGGAGGCGCTGTCCGAACGCGAGGGCCGGCGCTGGGCCGACATCATGTCGTTCACCATCAACATGGAGCAGGTGGGCGACACCATCGAGCGGGTGCTGCAGGACGTGGAGGACAAGAAGGTGCGCAAGAACCGCAGCTTCTCCGACGCGGGCATGGCCGAGATCGTGCACCTCCACGAGGTGCTGCTCACGAACCTGCGGCTCGCGATGAGCGTGTTCCTCGGCGGCCACGTGCGCGACGCACAGCGCCTGCTGGAGGAGAAGGCGCGCTTCCGCGACCTCGAGCACGAGTACGCCGCGAGCCACCTCGCGCGCCTGCGCGGCAACACCGCGCAGAGCATCGAGACCAGCTCGCTGCACATCGACCTGATCAGCGACCTGAAGCGCATCAACTCGTTGATCTGCTCCATCGCGTACCCCATCCTGGAGTCGCACGGGGCACTGTCGAAGACGCGCATCCGGTCGTCGCAACTCGCCGACCTGGTCGACGAGCCCTAGGAGGGATCCTTGCCGCGGGTGCGGGACACCCCGGTGAACATCCCGATGCCGAGCAGGATCACCGAGCCGATGGCCACGTAGAGCCCCGGCACGCCCGCGGTCACGAGACCCCAGGCCACGCCGGCGATGAAGATGACGAAGCCCGTCAGGTACAGGGCGAATGACATGTCGCTCTCCTTGTGTGGTCGATGCCGATCGCATCTTCGCCACCGGCCGCGGCCCGCGGGAGCGGACAAGCCGGACATGTCGTGTAGGGCAACGCGCTGCGCCGCCGACAGGAAACGCATGAGGGTCCGCGATTTTTGTGCTTCGTGCGCGACAGACCGGGCGATAGGCTGCGAGCCCTTTCACCCACCTTGTTCCCCATGCAGCAGAAGATGCCCCTCCGCAGGCACCGCTTCCGGAAGACCGCCCTCGGCCTCGTCGCCCTGAGCCTCGCGCTCCAGGGCTGCGGCGGCAGCGACGACGACACCGTGGCGACGACCCCGCCCCCGGCCACGCTCGCCAAGCGCCCCAACATCCTGTTCATCATGGCCGATGACCTCGGCTACTCGGACGTCGGCGCATTCGGCGGCGAGATCAGCACGCCCCACCTCGACGCCCTCGCCGCCTCCGGCCGGCTGCTGACGAACCACCACACCGGCACCGTCTGCGCGATCACGCGCTCGATGCTCATCTCGGGCACCGACCACCACCTCGTCGGCGAAGGCACGATGGGCGCGCCGAACGACGAGCGCCGCGGCCTGCCCGGCTACGAGGGTTACCTGAACGACCGCTCGCTGTCGGTGGCCCAGCTGCTGAAGGACGCCGGGTACCACACGTACATGGCCGGCAAGTGGCACCTCGGCTCGAACATCGCGACGCCCGCCACGCCAGTGCCGCTGGGCACCGCCGGCCACACCCCCGACCAGTGGGGCTTCGAGAAGAGCTTCGCGCTGATGGGCGGCGCGGCCAGCAACCACTACTTCCACGAGACCGCCACGTCGAAGAACTACACCGAGAACGGCGCGTACATCCAGCCGGGGCAACCGGGTCAGCCCGGCACGGGCAGCTACTCCACCGACTTCTACACGCAGCGCCTGATCAGCTACATCGACGCCAACAAGGGCGACGGCAAGCCGTTCTTCGCGTACGCCGCGTACACGTCGCCCCACTGGCCGCTGCAGGTGCCGGAGCCCTGGCTCAGCAAGTACAAGGGCCGCTACGACGCAGGCTACGAGGCGATCCGCGCCGCGCGCATCGCGAAGCAGAAGCAGCTGGGCATCATCCCGCAGGACTTCACGCCGTACGCCACCGACCCCGAGACGCTCACGTCCTCACCGGCCTCGGCCAACAACGGCACCGCGAGCGCGAAGTACATCAACGCCGTCAACGGCCCCGCCGACGGGTACGTGGACCACGGCGCCGGCCGCGTGTCGAAGAAGTGGGACAGCCTGACCGCGCTCGAGAAGAAGGCGCAGGCGCGCTACATGGAGATCTACGCCGGCATGGTCGAGAACCTCGACCACAACATCGGCGTGCTGATCCAGCACCTGAAGGACATCGGCGAGTACGAGAACACGCTGATCGTGTTCCAGTCCGACAACGGCGCCGAGGGCTGGCCCATCGCGTCGGCCTCGACCGACCCGAAGGCCACCGACGAGGCGAACGCCGCCGACGCGGTGTACGCGACGCTCGGCACCGACAACGGCCTCACGTCGGCCAAACGCCTGCAGTACGGCATCCGCTGGGCCGAGGTGAGCGCCACGCCGTTCCGCCAGACCAAGGGCCACTTCGGCGAAGGCGGGGTCGGCACGCCGCTGATCGTGCGCATGCCCCACCAGGCGAAGGCGGCCGGGAACTTCACGTCCTTCACGCACATCGTCGACCTGACGGCCACGTTCCTCGACGCGGGCCAGGCCAAGCTGCCCACCGAGGCCGCGCCGCCCAGCATCAACGCGATCACGGGTGTCGACCAGAACAAGGGCAAGGTCGTCTACGACAGCCGCTACGTCTACCCGGTCACGGGCCAGTCGCTGCTGCAGGTGCTGCTCGGCAACTCGTCGGCCTCGGTGCGCAAGGCGCCGTTCGCGGACGAGTCCTACGGCCGCGCCTACGTGACGAGCACCGACGGCAAGTGGAAGGCCCTGTGGACCGAGCCGCCCCACGGCCCGGCCGACGGCCACTGGCAGCTGTACGACCTGACGAAGGACCGGGGCGAGAACAACGACCTCTCCGCCACGAATCCCGACGTGCTCAAGGGCCTGGTCACCGACTGGAAGACGTACATGACGTCGGTGGGCGGTGTCGAACCGCTGCGCCCGGTCGGCTACTACTGACGGGAGCGCCAGCGTGACCTTCTCCACGCGCTGGCGCGTGGCCGTTGCCGTGGGCGCCGTGGCGCTCACCGGCAGCGGCTTCGCGCTGTATTCCACCGCGGCCCCCACGCCGCTGCGCGCGGCTCTCGGCACCGAGGCGCAGTGCGCGGCCTATGGCGGCCTCCCGGCCGGCTGGGGCGCCGACACCAGCGCCGGCATGGTGCGGGTGCCCGGCGGCGACTTCAGCTTCGGCAGCACCAAGGGCTACCCCGACGAACGCCCCGCGTCGTCGAAGCCCGTGAAGGTGCCGTCGTTCTGGATCGACCAGACCGAGGTCACCGTCGCCCAGTTCGCCACCTTCGTGAAAGCCACCGCGTACGTCACCGAGGCGGAGCGCCAGGGCGGCGCGGTCGTCTTCCACCAACCCACCGACGCCGAGATGAACGCCCGCCCCTACGCGTGGTGGACCTTCGTCAAGGGCGCCGACTGGCAGCACCCCGGCGGACCCGGCAGCACCATCGATGGCATGGGCCATGTGCCCGTCACCTTCGTCACCCAGGCCGACGCCCTCGCCTACGCGCGCTGGCTCGGCCGCGACCTGCCCACCGAGGTGGAGTGGGAGTACGCCGCCAAGCTGGGCCAGCGCGGCGACACGCTCGACGCCGCCCCGCGCGACGGCGCCGGCAAACCCACCGCGAACTACTGGCAGGGCATCTTCCCCGCGTTCGACGCGAAGCAGGACGGCCACGCGGGCCTCGCCCCGGTCGGCTGCTACGGCGCGAGCCCCGCCGGCCTGCACGACATGATCGGCAACGTGTGGGAGTGGACCCGCGACCCGTACACCGGCCCGCACCAGCCGCACATGAACGGCGACACCGCCGCCGTGGCCGCGCCGTTCCACAAGCCGAACCAGGGCATGGTCATCAAGGGCGGCTCGTACCTGTGCTCGCCGGACTTCTGCGTGCGCTACCGCGCGTCCGCCCGCGAATCGCAGGAGGCCGACCTCGCCACGGCCCACATCGGCTTCCGCACCGTCGCGAGGGACACGCGATGAAGCGCCGCACCTGCCTGCTCGCCGGCGCGGCAGCGCTGTGGCGGCCGGCGTTCGCGACCGCCCCGCGCGACGTTGCCGTGGGCGTGCTGCCCGGGCCGCATGCCGAGATCATGGCGGTCGTGCGCGACGTCGCCGCGGCGCAGGGCCTCGCGCTGCGCCTCGTCGAACGCGAAGGCGGCCGCGCGATCAACGACGACGTGGCCGGGGGCCGGCTCGACGCCGCCTGCTTCCAGGACGCCGTGGCCTTCGCCGCGGAACCCCGCCGCCAGCCCGCGCCGCTCGTCGAGGTGGCCGCCACCGTGACCCTGCCCGTCGCGATCTACTCGCGGCGCGTCGCCTCGGTCCGCCAGCTGCCGCGCGGCGCGTCGATCGGGATCCCTCGCGAACGCGCCGCCGCGTCGCGCGCGCTCGTGCTGCTGCACAACCACGGCCTCGTCGAACTCCGCGACGGCTCGGGCCTCACGGCCACGCCGCGCGACGTGACCGGCATCCGCTACGGCTTCAAGCTCGTGCCCCTGCCGCAGGACCGTCTCGCCGACGCGCTGCACCGCCTGGACGCCGCGGTCATCGACCGCCCGCACGCGGTGCGCGCTCAGCTGATGCCGGCACGCGACTCCATCGGCCTCGAGGACGCCCGCACCCCGTGGGCCGGCGTGCTGGCCGTGCGCGACGGCGACCGCGCCGCCGGCTGGGTGCACACGCTGGTGGCGTCGTACCGCAGCGAGCCGGTCAAGCGGTTCATCCTGGCGCAGTACCAGGACTCGGTGCGCAGGCCCTGGTGAACACCACCGTCTCGTTCCACTGCACGGCCTGCGGCAAGTGCTGCAACTCGCCGCCGGCGATGACGGTGCCCGAACTGCTGCACCACGAGGACCTGTTCGTCGGCGCGCTGGGCGTGCGGTGCGACCCGGCGGGCCTTTCGCTCGCGACGATGGCGCTCGACTTCCCGTCGCTCGAGGCTTGCCCGGCCCGCCTGCCCGACGGCCTGTGCGGCATCCACACGAACCGCAAGCCCGCGATGTGCGGCACGGTGCCGCTCGACCCGCACCACGCCGACGACCGCCAGCACGTCGTGCTGTTCAGCCGCACGACCGGTGCCGGCTACGTCGGCGCCGAGTGCATCGTGCCGGGCCGGCGCGAGGGCCTGCCCGTGCTGGTGGCCGACGGCGAGGTCGCCGACCCCGGCTACCGCACGCAGCTGCACGGGCACCGTGGCGCCCTCGACCGCGAGACGCAGGAATGGGGCGGCGCGGTCTCCGCCCTGCTGCGCGGGCAGATGGCTCCGCCCGCGGCCGGCGACGTGGTCACGCTGCCGCTGGTGCCGGTGCTGGCCGTGCTGGCGGCGAGGTCCGATGCGGCGCGCCGGCGGTGCCTGCGCTACGTGCGGCGGCAGCGGGTGCTGCTCGACCGCAAGGTGGACGAGGGCCTGGCCCGGAAACACCCGCGGGACAAGCCCGTGACGAAGGAGTTCCGCGCGTACGCCGCGGCCTACGAGCGGCTGGAAGCGGCGCTGGCACGCGGCGGCGTGGCCGCCACCGCGACGGCGGCCGAAGCCCTCCGCACCGAAACCTACCTGGACGCCGCCGAGGCCGCCTGAGCCGCCGCGCGGGGCGGGCAGCGGAAGCGCATCTTGAAGATCGGCACGTTGCCGGTCATGTTCCAACCCTTCGAGGCCTGGGCCTCCAGCACCTCGAGGTCGCCGCCCCGTGCGTCACAGTAGGCCACGGCCTCGGCGCGCGACTCGTCGGCGAGCTTGTCGGCCGGCGGGTACTGCGTGGGCGACTCGCGCACGAGGAAGTACACGCCCGGCGCCCCCGACATCGGCTGGATGCCGGGACCCGTGGTGCACCCCGCGAACGTCAGGCCGGCCGCGAGCGTCAGCAGCATCTTGTGCATCGAAATGTCTCCGGAATGTGGAAGGGCCCCGACACCATCGTAGCGACAGCGGCCGACCCGGGCTACGATGCCACGACCAGACGCCCCACAACGACATGCCCCCGGGAGAGCATTCCATGCGCATCACCAGCACCGCGGCGACGACCCTGATCGTGACGCTCCTCGCCGCCTGCGGAACCCAGGCTCCCACCCGCCCGAGCACGCCGAAGGCCGAGCACGAGGTGGTGGATGCGACACCCGAACAGGTCGCCAACTGCAAGTACCTGGACGACGTGAGCAGCGTGTCCGGGGCGGGCACCTTCGCCGGCGCCGCACGGGCGGGCGCGCGGCGCGAGGTGGTCAACAAGGCCGCCGCGCTCGGTGCCACCCACCTGGTCTGGCTGGAATCGTCGCAGGTGCTCGACTCCACCACCACCCGCGGCCGCGCCTACCGCTGCGACTGACGGCGGGCGGCGTCAGGCCAGCGGTGGCGCCCGGTACACCAGCACCTTCAACGACCGCTGGTCGTCCACGTCCGCGAACACCGCCGGGTTCGCCACACGTTCGACGAATTCCAGTTCGGGCGCGAGTTCGCGCACCTGGTCCTGCAGGAAGTCCACGCCGAGTTCCGGGGCGTTGAGGCACAGCAGCGCGTGCCCACCCGGCAGCATGAGATCGAAGAGCCGGCGCAGCAGCCGCGCGTAATCCTTCGTCGCGACGAAGCTGCCCTTCTGGTAGCTGGGCGGGTCGACGATCACGAGGCCGTAGGGGCCGCTGCGCGTGACCTTGCCCCAGGTCTTGAACAGATCGTGCGCCATGAAGCTCGCACCGGTGAGGCCGTTGTGCCGGTGGTTGTGCTGGCCCACCCCGAGCGCGCCCTGGCTCATGTCGAGGTTGATGACCTGCTTCGCGCCGGCTTGCAGTGCCACCACGGAAAACGCGCACGTGTACGCGAAGAGGTTGAGCACACGGATGCCGGGGTGCGTCGTCACATGGTCGCGCACCCAGCGCCGGCCGTTCGCCATGTCGAGGAACAGGCCATGGTTCTGACCGCGGCCCACGTTGACCTTGTACTGCGCGCCCTCCTCCGTGACCCAGTGCGGCTCGGGCACGGCGCCCGCCATCACGCGCGTGACCGCCTGGCCCTCGTGGCGGCACTGGTAGACCCAGTTCAGCGGCTGGCCGGGCGCGACCTGCGACCAACGCTGTTCGAGGGCGGTGCCGATGGTGGTGAGCTCCTCTTCGGTCGCGGGCTGGAAGCTCGTCAGCACCCACACGGGTGGGTACACGTCGAGGGCCCAGTGCTCGCAGCCGGGGTGCAGGCCGCCGCGGCCGTGGAAGATGCGCCGGGCATCGGTGGGAAGCGCGGCAGAGGCGATGGCGTCCAGGAGGAGCTGCATGGCAGAGGGATGGAGTGCGAACAGAAAAAAGGCCCGAGGTGTCATCGACACTTCGAGCCTTCATCCGGTCTGATCGGACAGTCAGACCTTTGTATGGTGGAGCCGGCGGGAATCGAACCCGCGTCCGCAAGCCATTGCCGGGCAGTTCTACATGCTTAGCTGTCTGATTTGGTTTTGAGCCCCTGGGTCGCGCAGCAGCACGCTACCCAGGAACCGAGTCACTTGATTTGATTCCCTGGTGAGTGACCCACCAAGGAACGAGCCAATGTGTATGACTTCGCAGCCTTCGGGTTGCCCCTCAGGCCCGGCCCATCGGCCAACCGTTGCGAAGCTCACCGGTATTAAGCGGCGAGGGCGTACGTAGAGTCGTTCGCAGTTACTTTGATCCAGATGGATTTACGAGGTGACTGGTCCTCGGCATGCCCTGATCCAACTCCGCACCCGCGTCGAAGCCAGGTCGGCCCCAGGGAAGTGAGTAGTTTAGGCCATCCCGGGGAGTTTCAAGAGATCGCCTGGAAAATCGATGACGTGGTCGGCGGCCCATTCGGTGATGTGCTCGCCCGCGCCCAGGTAGCCCCAGGAGGCCGCCACGGTGCGCATGCCCGCGGCACGCCCGGCCACCACGTCGCGGAGGTCGTCGCCCACGTACATGCAGGCCGTGGGGTCGAGGTTCAAGCGGCGGGCGGCCTCGAGCAGCGGCTCGGGGTGCGGCTTCGCGTGCGGGGTGGTGTCACCGCAGACGACCGTGCCGGCCTCGGCGTCGAGGCCCAGCGCCTTCACCAGCGGCGTGGTGAACCGCTGCGACTTGTTGGTGACGATGCCCCACGGAAGGCGGCGCGCGTTCAGCACGTCGAGCACCGGGCGCATGGCCGGGAACAGCGCCGTCTCGCGCGTCATGCGGGCTTCGTAGCGGCTGAAGAACTCGTCGCGCAACTCGATGAACTGCGGGTCCTCCGGCGTGACGTCGAGCGCGACCTTCACCATCCCGCGTGCGCCGGTGCCCACCAGCGGCCGGAACGTCTCGTAGGGCAGCGGTTCGAGGCCGCGCGCGGCGCGCATCTCGTTGCCGGCGCCGGCGAGGTCGGGGGCGCTGTCGATCAGCGTGCCGTCGAGGTCGAACAGCACGGCCTGGAGGACGACGCCGCTCATGCCGGCCGCCTGCAGGCGATGAGGTAGTTGACGCTGGTGTCCCCCGACAGCCAGTAGCGGCCCGTCAGCGGGTTGTGTTCCATGCCCCGCGTGGAATGCAGGTCGAGACCGGTCTCGCGGGCCCACTGCGCGAGTTCGCTCGGGCGGATGAACCGCGCGTACTCGTGCGTGCCCTTGGGCAGCAGCTTCAGCAGGTACTCGGCGCCCAGGATGGCGAACAGGAAGGCCTTGGGGTTGCGGCTGATGGTGGAGAAGAACACCCAGCCGCCCGGCTTCACCATCGTGGCGCAGGCGCGCACGATGGACGACGGGTCGGGCACGTGCTCGAGCATCTCCATGCAGGTGACCACGTCGAAGGTGTCGGGCGACTCGGCGGCCAGGGCCTCGGCCGCGACCTCGCGGTAGCGCACCGAGGGCGTGCCCGCTTCCATCGCGTGCAGCTGGGCGACCTTCAGCGCCTTGGTGGCCAGGTCGATGCCCAGCACGTCGGCGCCCTTGCGCGACATCGAATCGGCGAGGATGCCGCCGCCACAGCCCACGTCGAGCACGCGCTTGCCGTTCAGGCGCGCGAGGCCGTCGATCCAGTCGAGGCGCAGCGGGTTGATCTGGTGAAGCGGGCGGAACTCGCTTTCGGGGTCCCACCACCGGTGGGCGAGGTCGCCGAACTTGGCGAGCTCCTGGGGATCGGCATTCGTCATCCGCTGATGGTACCTCCGCAGAAATGAGAAAACCCCGCCTGAGCGGGGTTTCCAAAACAAAGAACCCCGCCGGGGCGGGGTTCTGAGCAGCGATCGCCGGAGCGATTACTTGCGGTTGCGCGTGCCAACCACTTCGATTTCCACGCGACGGTTCTTCGCGCGGCCTTCGGCGGTCTTGTTGTCGGCGACGGGCTGCTTCTTGCCCTTGCCTTCGGTGTAGACGCGGTTGGTTTCGATGCCCTTGGAGACCAGGTACTTCTTGACCGACTCGGCGCGCGAGACCGACAGCTTCTGGTTGAAGGCATCCGAACCCACCGAGTCGGTGTGGCCGACGGCGATGATGACTTCGAGGTTCACGTCCTTGGTCTTCGAGACCAGGTCGTCCAGCTTCTCGCGGGCTTCCGGCTTCAGCGTGGACTTGCCGAAGTCGAAGAAGGCGTCAGCGGCGAACGTGACCTTCTCGCTCACCGGAGCGGCGGGCACGACCGGCACGACCGGAGCCGGGGCCGGGGCGACCGGAGCCGGAGCGACCGGGGCCGGGGCGACCGGAGCGGGAGCGGCCGGGGCCGGCACGCCGTCGCAACCCTGAACGCCAGTGGCCGGCGTCCAGAAGTTGTTGCGCCAGCAGTATTCGTTCGTACCGTTCTTCCAGGGTTGGCCGGAGTTGTTGACCCAGTTGCTTTGGGCGAATGCACCGGATGCAGAGACGGCGAGAGCGGCCGTTGCGAAGAGCGATGCGACTTTATTGAGTTTCTTCATGATTCTCCTCTCAAGGAAGGTGCAGTGTTCTGCAAGACGTCCAAACCGGAATCGGAAATTTTCAGGCGAGGCCTCGATTTCTCGGGGATCACCCACCGACCCGGCGGATTGTGCCATAGGGTATTGAGCCAGCTGGATTTTGGTCGTGGGGCTGAACTTTGTCAGGGGCTCTGTTGCTCACGCACGACATCGCGGGCGAATTAGAATCGCGGATTGCGCAAGCAACCCGTTTGCGCTGACCTGTCCGCCCAGCCTTCCGCCGAGACCGAATGACTCAGTTCGCCAAGGAAACCCTGCCCATCAGCCTCGAAGAGGAAATGCGGCGTTCTTACCTCGACTACGCGATGAGCGTGATCGTGGGTCGTGCACTGCCTGATGCCCGCGACGGCCTGAAGCCCGTCCACCGGCGCGTGCTGTATGCGATGCACGAGTTGAACAACGACTGGAACCGTCCGTACAAGAAGTCGGCGCGTATCGTCGGCGACGTGATCGGTAAATACCATCCGC